>JASIAO010000144.1 GCA_030041955.1 Acidobacteriaceae bacterium
ATTCCGCCGGCGCCGCGGGGCGTGCCGCAGATCGAGGTGACGTTCGACATCGACGCGAACGGCATCCTGAACGTGACGGCAAAGGACAACGCCACGGGGAAGGATCAGAAGATCACGATCACGTCGTCTTCGGGGCTGAGCAAGGAAGAGGTCGAGCGGATGGCGAAGGAAGCCGAATCGCACTCGGCCGAGGATAAGGCGAAGCGCGACGAGATCGAGGCGCGGAACCAGCTGGACGGGCTCACCTACAACGTGGAGAAGATGCTGAAGGAGAACGGCGACAAGATCAGCGGACCGGAAAAGACGGAGGTCGAGTCGGCTCTGGCGGAGGCGAAGAAGACGCTCGAAGGCACTCCGAGCCCGGCCGAGATGAACGCGGCGCGGGAAAAGCTGACAGCGGCTTCGCACAAGCTGGCCGAGGCGATGTACAAGGCCAGCGCGGCGAGCGCAGGCGCGGGCGTTCCTCCGACAGACGGCGCGACGGCCGCGGGGGGCAGCGGAAGCGGACCCGGCGAGCAGAAGAAGGACGAGGGCGTGATCGACGCGGAGTACGTGGACGTGGATGAGAAGAAACAGTGATCAGTAGTCAGTGATCAGTAATCAGAACGGCTTCGGCTGTGCTGGCGCATCGGCGAAAGTCGGGGCTTTAGGCCCTGAGCGAGTGGCTGGCAGGGGGTGGCTGCGATTCGGCGCTTTGTATCAGGGCATGACTTTAGTCGTGCCGCTACGAGCGTCAGAGCAGAGCGGGGCTTTAGCCCCTGAGGGCTTACGGGGCGTTCCGCGAGGGACGCCCAACTTTCAGGCCGCGAGGGTGTTGGTAGTTGCAGGGTGAGACGTGGGACCATGACAAACACACTTTGGAAATGCGAACAATTCCGGGCAGGGCAGATCACGAACAAAGTTGTGTTTGACAGTAAGCAGCAGGCCAGCGAATTCGTGGCGCAGATGCGGCAGATCGAGCCGGACATTTTCTGGCGCGTGGAGCCGGTCGAGGCCTGGAGGGTGTGGAACTGAGGGGAGGCGCTTTGGGGCAGACCGTTGACGTGATTGAGGCATTGGTCCCCCTTGGGGGGCCGATTGCGTTTGTCGCAATCGCACTGATCTTCTCAAAGGAAATCAGGTCGCTTCTTCAGGCCCTTCCCTCGATGATTAGCCGCGTGCGAACCGCCGACATATTGGGTGTGAAGTTCGAGCTTCTCGAGCTCAAGCGTGAGACGGAAGCGGCAAGGAAAGAGGTTGAGCGCGGGGAGTTGCGCATAACAACAGATGTGCAGCAGACTCAGCCCTCCGCTGGCACCGCCGCAGCTGGCCAACGAGACGCGATAGCGCTGATACGCTCCGAGGCGGCGATATCAAAGCGCTCCGCGCTAATTCGCACCGCCGCATTCATCGAAAAAGAGGTAAAGGCCTTGTTAGCTCCGACGGGGCTCATGAAGGGCTACGTCTCTCCGTCTCAAGCCGGTCACCTCCTCGAAGAAAGGCTAAAGTTACCCGGCCAACTGAAGGCCCCATTAGATAGGTTTTTTGCCGTGCGGAACGAGGTCGCACACAATCCCAATCATCCGGAGCTAACCGAAGAGACGCTGGAAGCGGGAATATCGCTTTTGAGCGTTCTGCGCTCGATCCCTCGTCCCCGTTTTGAGGTCGTCGCCGCGAACTTCCCGCTTTACTCGGATCCAAATGCTACTCAGCTCAGGGAGGGCGTGTCGGGGGTGATCTTGCGTGGCTTTGACGAGGCTGGACGAGGGGGACAAACGCAGGCGTTCCCAACCACTAAGCCAATGCGGCAAGGCTCAAGCGTGACTTGGGAGTGGAACATGGGCAACTCTTGGGGAAAAAGTTGGTATAGGGATCCAATATCCAGCGAGATTTGCCATGCCTTCGACAGCGCTGCGGAGTTCATCGGTAGGGATCTGGAAGATCTGTAATTCCATAATGCCGATTATTGCTCCCACTCCCGATGGCCGCATTCCCCCGATCCATCCCGGAGAGTTCTTGCGCGAGGATTTCATGAAGCCGCTGCACCTATCGGCGAAATCGCTGGCTGCAGCGCTGCATGTTTCAATCCGACGAGTCGCGGACATCGCGAACGAGCGGCGCGTTCTGGACGCTGAGATGGCTTTGCGGCTGGCACGATATTTCGGAATGTCGGCCCAGTTCTGGATGAATGTGCAGATGAAATATGAGCTGGAAGTTGCGCAGGATACACTTGCGAGCAGGGTTCGGCGCGAGATTCGTCCCGCTCCACGAGATCGAAAGACGGGAGAACTAAAGGCTGTGCCTACGATGAGGGCCGGATCGAGAAATGCAGGTCCTTCGACTCGTTCGCGCGAAAAAATTGGCGCGAACTCGCTCAGGATGACAAGCTAAGAAACGAACATGCCACCGACCCAGCACAAAGACTATTACGCGACGCTTGGGGTGAAGAAGGGCGCGACGACGGAGGAGATCCGCAAGGCCTTCCGCAAGCTGGCGCGCAAATATCATCCCGACGTGAATCCGGGCGATAAGAAGGCTGAGGAGAAGTTCAAGGAAATCTCCGAGGCCAACGATATTCTTTCCGACGAGAAGAAGCGGAAAATCTACGACCAGTTCGGGTTCTACTCGGACCAGATCGACCCGGCGGCAGCGGAGGCAGCGGCGCGCGCGGGCGCGGGACGTGGAGCGGGACAGGGTGTGCCGTTCGACTTCGGCGGCTTCGATTTCTCAGAGGAAGCCCCGGGAGCGGGCGGCGCGGGATGGGGCAGCTTCCGCGACATCTTCTCCGGCATGTTCAATCGTGAGCGGCACGCGCAGGGGCCGCAGCCGGGCACCGATCTCGAATACCAGGTGAACGTGGATTTCTGGACGGCGATTCGCGGCGGCACGGCGCGGCTGGAGATCCAGAAGCAGGAGGTTTGCCCGACGTGCCATGGGCGCGCATCGACGGGCGGCACGCAGACCTGCCCCGAGTGCCACGGGGCCGGCCAGGTGACGCAGATGGGCGGGCGGATGAAGTTCAACATCCAGTGCCCGCGCTGCGGCGGCAGTGGCAAGGTGCAGCACGCGTGCCCCACCTGCCATGGCGAGGGCACGGTGTACCGCACGGAGCCGCTGGAGTTCCGCATCAAGGCGGGGACGCGGGATGGGCAGAGGATCCGGCTGGCGGGCAAAGGCAACGCGGGGGTGAACGGCGGCGCGCCGGGCGATCTTTACCTGATCATCCGCACGGGTACGCATCCGGTATTCACGCGGCAGGGCGACGATATTCACCTGACCATTCCGGTGACGGTGGCCGAAGCGGCGCTGGGCGGGCGCATCGAGGTGCCGACGATCGATGGGCGGGCGCAACTGCGGATTCCACCGGGCACGCAGAGCGGGCAGAAGCTGCGCATGCGGGAGCGCGGCGTGCCTTCGGCGACGCGAGATGGAGTGCGCGGCGATGAGATTGTGACCGTGGAAGTGGCGGTACCGCAGGTGAGGGACGAGCGGTCGCGGGAGATTCTGCGCGAGTTTGCGCGGCTGAACCCGGATGACCCGCGGGAAGCGCTGTGGGCGAAGGTATAGCTTTGCAAATCGAGACCACGCGGCTGCGGCTGCGGGAGATGACACTCGAGGATGCTCCGGCGATGGGCGCGATCTGGGGCGACGCGGAGACGATGCGCTGGTATCCGCGGGCGCTGACGCGCGAAGAGATTGAAGAGTGGATTGGCCGACAGATGAGCCGGTATCCCTCGGGAACGGGATTGCTGGGGATGGTGCTGAAGGAGACGGCAGAGCTGATCGGGGACTGCGGGCCGACGTGGCAGGAGGTCGACGGCGTGGCGGAGGTGGAGATCGGCTACCACGTGCATCGCGCGCACCAGGGACGTGGGTATGCCACGGAGGCTGCGCGGCAGGCGCGGGACTATGGCTTCACGGAGCTGGGGCGCGAGTCGGTGATTTCGCTGATCCGCCCGGAAAACGGGCCATCGCGGCGGGTGGCGGAAAAGAACGGGATGATGCTGGAGCGCGTGATCTTCTGGCGCGGTTACGATCACTGCGTGTACCGCGTGCAGCGGGAGGCGGCAGCATGAAAACCGAGGAAGACAACCGGCGCATCGCGACGCAGCTGATGAATACGGCGATGACCTATGCGCGCGTGATCCTGAAGCGCTATGGGGAGCTGGGGCCCTTCGGGTTTTCGATGAGCCGCGAGGGCGAAGTGTCGCGGGAGACGCTGGAGATTCCGCGGCTGCCGGACGATCCGAAGCGGCAGTGGAAGCTGCTGGGCGAGCACATGGCGGCCCGGGCGCGGCGCGGGGTGGTGCAGGCGGTAGCGATGGCCGCCAATGTGAGCCTGGCCGAGCCGTCGGCGGAAGGATACGTGGATGCGGTGGCGATGACGATCGAGGTAGAGGGCGGGTACGCGATCGAGGTGACGGTGCCGTACAAGATTTACGGCGGGCAGTTGAAAAATCTGCTGCCGCGGAGGATTGCCGTGGGAAAAGTGACGATGGAGGAACGCCAGGGAGGAATCTTCACGCATGCGGGTCCCACATTAGTGAAGGGTTCCGAACAGCACGGTGCATAATTAACTCGAACCATGCCCACAAAACGCAAATCAAAAGGCGCGTACATGATCTCGGCGGTGGCCGAGATGTACGACATTCATCCGCAGACGCTGCGCCTGTACGAGCGCGAGGGGCTGCTGAAGCCGTCGCGCACGGAAGGCAACACGCGGCTGTACACCGACGAGGACCTGGAGCGGCTGGAGTTCATCCTGAACCTGGCGCGCGACCTGGGCGTGAACATTGCGGGGATCGCGATCATCCTGCAGATGCGCGAGCGCATGGAAGCGATGAACCACCAGATGCAGGAATTTGTCGAGTACGTGCGCACGGAGATGCTGTCGCGCATGCAGAAGGTGGGCGAGCCGGGAGCGGCAATGGTGCCGCTGCGGCGGCCGGTGATTGTGCCGGATGAGAAGCCGCGGCGCTGACCAGCTCAGGGACGCTTCCGGAATGGCTCGGCGTGGACGATGCCGGAGCCCTCGCGAATGGTGAGGATCTGATCGGCGGCCACGTTAGTGAGGCGCGTGACCGTGCCGCTGGGCCAGTGGACTTCGACGATTTCGGCGCGATCAGAGCTGCCGAGGCCGAAGGTGAGCGGCAGCTCACTGGCTGAGAGGTAGCTGGAGCCGCTGCGCAGCATCTGCTTCTGCGAGGTGGTTGGGGATTTGACCCAGACGACGGAGCCGATACCATCGCGATTCGATTTCGTTCCGACTAATTTGAGGCGCAGCGCGTGGTTGGTGGCTCCTTCGTTGAGGAAGAGCTGCGCCGGACCGCCGTTGGCGGTGATGGCGATGTCGAGCGCGCCGTCGTTGAGGATGTCACCGTAGGCCGCGCCGCGGGCGACTCGGGGAGCGTCAAAGGCTGCGCCCATTTGCGTGGCGACGTCGGCGAATCCTTTGCCGTCGAGGTTGCGATAGAGGTGCGGCGGCTCGGCGTAGTGGACGCGGTGCTGGATGGTCTCAATGGCGGGGTCGAGGTGGCCGTCGGCGACGTAGATATCAGGCCAGCCATCGAGATCGTAGTCGAAGAAGAAGCAGCCGAAGCCGAGTGTGAGCAGGCTACTGCGGCCGATTTCCGAGGTGGGCGCAACATCGACGAAAAGGCCGTTTGCCTGGTTCTGGTAGAGGCCGATCATCTGGTTGGAAAAATTTGTGATGAGCAGGCTGGGGTAGCCGGACTGGTCGTAGTCGGCGGCGTCGATGCCCATGCCGGCGCGAGCCACGCCGTCTTCGCTGTAGGCGATGCCTTCGGGGATGCCCTTCTCAGTGAAGGTGCCGTTGCGGTTATTGATGTAAAGCTTGTTGGGCTCAGTGTCGTTGGAGACGGCGATATCGGGCCAGCCGTCCTGATTGGCGTCGAGGATGGCGATGCCAAGGGACTTGGAGGTAGGGTCGTAAAGGCCGGCTTTCTTCGTTTCGTCGGTGAAGGTGCCGTTGCCGTTGTTGTGCCAGAGGCGCAGCGAAGCGCCGTGGTAGGACTCCGGCGTGCAGTAGGACTTGTGGACGCCGTCCATGGTGCAGTAGAGATCCTTCTCCGGCGACCAGTCGACGTAGTTGGCGACGACGAGGTCGAGGAGGCCGTCGCGGGTGGTGTCGACCCAAGCGGCGCTGGTGGAGAGCTCGTTCGGACCCCAGAGTCCGGCTTGCTTTGTCACGTCGGTGAATGTGCCGTTGCCGTTGTTGTGGAAGAGATGGTTCTGGCCGTAGGCGGTGACGAAGAGGTCGTCGTAGCCGTCGTTGTCGTAATCACCGACAGCGACCCCGAGGCCGTACATGGGGATGGCGAGACCGGCCTGCTTTGTGACGTCGGTGAAGGTGCCGTCGTGATTGTTGCGGTAGAGCGCGGGGGTGGTGACGCGGCCGGGATGGCCGGGCCAGCGCGTGCCGTTGACAAAGAAAATATCCTGCCAGCCGTCGTTGTTGTAGTCGATGAAGGCGACGCCTGGGCCAAGGGTTTCGGGCAGATATTTTTTGCCGAAGGCTCCGTTGTTATGGACGAAGTGAATGCCGGCGGCGCGGGTGATGTCCTCGAAGTGGATGTGTTCGGCGGGCGCGGCCGGCGCGGCGGATGAGGCGGCAGCGACGACGGTGAGGGCTGCGAGCGCGAGAGCGGAAACGGGGAGCCACGCGGAACGGAACAGCTTCAACGGCCACCCCCGCTGGCGGCGGCAAGAATCTCCGCAAGCTGATGCGGCGGCGCCCCCTGCGGCGGGACTGACTTTGCTGCGGCGGTCTGCGCGCTGGGCAGGAGGACGACGTTGGAGTCGGGCCCATTGTTGGCGTTGGCGACGGCCAGCGGCACCGATTCCTGCTCGTGGATGGGCTGGCGCTCCTCGTTGTCGTCGGGATGCTTCGCGAGATAGGGGCCGGTGAGGGTCTGCGCGGCCTCGTCAGCCTTGAAGCGCAGGTAGCGCTCCTCGTAAGCGGCGGAATCTTTGGCGTCGCCAAGCCCGGTGTAACAGAGCATCAGGTTGTAATTCGCCTCGAGATCTTCGGGATCGATGGCCATGGTCTTGAGGAATTCGTCGCGCGCGGCGGTGTACTGGCGCTCAAGAAAGAGCACACGGCCAAGATCGTTGTGGACGACGCGATCGTATGGGTACTGCGCGAGGACGATGCGGAGGTGCGCGATGGATCCGGCGTAGTCGCCCTGCTGGCGCAGCACCCGC
>JASIAO010000145.1 GCA_030041955.1 Acidobacteriaceae bacterium
CAGGAGACGACGGATCGCACGGCGAATTTCCAGTTGCTGCCGGACGGAACCCTGAAAGGCGAAGTGAAGGTGCTGCGCAGCGGGGCGACGGCGGGCGACTTGCGGTATGCGCTCTCGATGGCCAGCCAGAAGGACCAGCAGAAGGACATCGAGCGATCGCTGCAAAATGATTTCTCCAGCTTCACGCTGGACAGCGAATCCGTCGAGAACGTGCAGGCGCTCGAGAAGCCGCTGGAGATGGATTACCAGGTAACGGCTTCATCGTATGCGAAGAATGCCGGGAACCTGCTGCTGGTGCGGCCGCGCGTGATCGGCTCGGACGCCTATGGACTGGTGGACAAGCCGCGCCGGTATCCCATCAGCTTCGAAGGGCTGGGCACGTGGAACGACGATTTCGAGGTGAAAATCCCGGCCGGATACACTGTGGACGATTTGCCCGATCCGGTGAATGTGGATGTCGGTTTTGCGACCTATCGCAGCGAGGTGAAGGCGCAGGGCGACGTGCTGCACTACCACCGCGAATACGTGCTGAAGCAGCTGACGCTGCCGGCGTCAGATTACGCCTCGCTCCAGAAGCTGGAAGAGGCGATCACCACGGACGAGAACAGCGACGCGGTGCTGAAGAAGCAGTAGGAGTAACCAGTACCGCGCAGCGCGATCAGAACCTCAGCAAATACGAGACCTTCATGTAGAGGTTCTTTCCGTCGTTCATCAGCGAGGAGTAAGTGGGCGGCAGAATGGGGTCGTTTGGGTCGCAGATGCCGTCCAGCTCGCGCGTGCAGAGGCTGCGGTTGATGTTCGCAAAATTCCCGATATAGCCAAGGTAAAGCGCGGTGCCGGGGTGCGGCATGTAGGTGAAGAGAGCGTCGGCAAAAAGCGTCTTGGAGTTCGTGGCGTCGGTGTACTGCGGGTCGGGCAGGGTGGAGATGTATTGGCCGATGAGGTTGACGGACGCGGCCTTCGTCATCTGGTAATTCCAGCGCGAGATTAGCTCATGGTTGTCGTACACGACCTCGCCGTTGTCGATGTTGGTGAAGTGCGTGTAGATGTAGCTGTTCTGGAGATCGAGCGAGCCGGTGGGCTTGACCTCGAGGTTCGCGCTCGGCTCGACGATGTTCACGGGACCCGGCCCGGCGTTGGCGGGCGGAGAGTAATTGATGACCGTTCCCTGGGAGTAGCCGCCTCCGACGGCGAGATAGGGAACGGGCGAGGTGTAGAAGCTCACATTCGCGGTGTGGCTGTGGTACTCGACATCCTGGGTGAGCGCGGAGTAGTCAATGGGGCGCAGCCGGTCCTGACCGAGGGAGAGGCTCGCTGAGAGCGAGGTGCGCGCCTGGAAATTGAAGCTCCAGGATGGATTGAAGTAGTAGTCCAGCGGCACGCCATTATGGTCCCAGATACGTTCGCTGTAGACGCTGACGGTGTGGGATTGGATGGGGCCGTGTGCCGGGCGGAAGGTGTAGCTGTACCCGCCGTTGGGCTCGCGAACGTCGGGGCGCAGAAAGAAGCCTGTATCGGTGACGTAGCCAGAGGCGTTGTCGTTGTAGGCGATCCAGCCGTTGTTGTGCAGGCTGGAGTAGCTGGCCTGCTGGTACCAGACCTGGCCACTGCAGGTGAGGGCGTAATCCTCGCACTCCTGCTCGCCCTGGGTGGAGTCGCTGATGTTTTTGGTTTGCGAGGTCACGGCCTGGCCGGTGAAAGTCCAGCGGTTGAGCAGGCGGGCGCGATAGTCGAAACCGCCGGCGCGGTTGTACGAGCCCAGGTACTCGCGGTCGGCATAGATGAGGCCGACGTCGGAGAGAGAGCCGATGTCGCGATTGAGGCGGCCGATGGAGAAGTGAGCACGGGTATTGGCCTCCGGGTCGCCGGCGGGAACGGCCTGACCTGGGCTGCGGTCGTCAACCTCGAGCACGCCCATGGCCCAGGGGCCGAGCTTTCCGGTGAGCCGCGCGCCAAACTGCGGGGTGACGATGTTGTCGGTGTAGTAGAGGTTGATAGGCGTTTCGAAATAGCTGCTGTTCTCGATGAAGAACGGGCGAACCTCAGGGAAATAGGGCGGGAATCGCTGATTCGGGGTCGCGGGGTTGTCGATGCCGACCTGGCTGAAATCCGGGTTGAGGGTGGTGTCGAGAACGAGGCTGTTGTGCAGGATGAATTTCGAGTCCATGCCGCTGTAGCCCTGCAGATGCTTGTCTTCAAAATAAGGATCGTCGGCGTTGACCTCGTTGAGCTGGCGCAGGCTGCGAGCGAGGGAGTAAGGCTCGAACTGGAGGTTCTGGCCGCGCTCGACTTCGCTGAATCCCTCGACGGCTGCGTCCTGGGTGAGGCGGCCGGCAATGTTGTGGTTCATGCGCGGCCAGTAGTCGGACTCGTTGAGGTGAGAGATATTGCGGCCCAGGATGATGCCCCAGGTGCGCATCTGGCCGGGCTCGGCTTTCGCGAAATAGAGGCTGGCAAAAGGAATGCGGAAGAGCACGACGTAGCCGAAGGGCGTGCGGCGTCCCCATGTGTCCCAGACGGTGTCGAAGGAGTAGTCGTAGCCGTCCTGCTCGCTGTAGAGTGCGTCGGCCTGGATGCCGAGCGGGTTGCTGGAAAACGAGAAGGCGCGGCGCTGATCGTGAAAGGTGTCGAGCATCACCTGGACTGAGTCGTCGTCCTCGAGGTTGTCGCGCGCGAGCATCTGGGCGCGGATGAGGCTTGGGTCGTGGTCGCGGCAGACGAAGGCGACGAAGAGATATTCGTGCGTGTAGCCGAGGTAGGCGACGGTGGGATCGACGGGACGATTGCCGTCTTCGGGATAGCGCTCGACGAAGCTCGAAATACGAAGCATCTCCGTGGCCGGGCGCGTGCGGACCGGCGACTTGAGGAAGTCGGCGAGCGTGGGAGCGGCATCGAGCCGGGGAATGATCAGGGCGCCGGGAGCCGCCAGCATGATGCCGCCCGCGGCGTGCCCATTGGTCGGAGCCGGTGCGGAGGAATTGTCAGGTGGCGAAGCAGCGAAAAGGCACGAGGGCGCGCATGCGGCCAGAGCCAGCAGCGCCGGAACCAGTTTTCTGAGCAGCTTCAGGTGCATCGTCCAGGCCGCATCTGTTTAGAGAAGATCGGCAGGGTGAGGGTGCAGAAAGATGAAGTCGAAGTGACAAAGGGAAAATATTTCCCTGTTTCTTTTATACCCCACGACTTTGCGGATCGTTCTCGTCGCCCAGCCCGGCCCAGATTACCGTTTTTCCTTCTGCACGGGGACGACCTGGACGGTGGTGTCGCGCATTTCGCTGAGGAAGCGGTTCACGATCGAGCCGTGGAGAAAGATATCCCAGCGAGAGCGCGCTGACTGGCCGAAGACGATGTGGGAGATGTTCTCCTTGCGGGCGAATTCGATGAGGGCGTCGGCGACTTTCTTGTCTCTGAGAACGACAACGCGGGCGCCGAGATCGCGTGCCAGACGCTCATATTCTTCGAGACGCGCGAAGGCCTCGGGATCGCCGTGGCGGTGATCGGTGTCGGGGGTTTCGACGTAAACAGCGTACCAGTCGGTGGCGAGGCGGCCGGCGACGCGCGCTCCGGTGCGGACCAGCCGCTCCATGCCGGCGCGGGGCGAGAGGCAGACCATCACCTTCTCCGGCATGGGCGCCTGTTCCAGGCCCTGGGTGCGGCGGTATTCGGCTGCGGCAGTGCCCACCTGCTCGGCGGTGGTGCGCAGGGCCAGCTCGCGCAGCATGTTGAGATTGCCCTTGCGGAAGAAGTTGGCGAGGGCCTGTTCGACCTTCTCCGGGGCGTAAATCTTGCCCTGGCGCAGACGGCCGCGCAGCTCGTCGACGGTGATGTCGACGTTCACCACTTCGTTGGCGCGGCGCAGGAAGCTGTCCGGGACGGTCTCGCGAATTTGTGTGCTGGCCGCGCGGGCGACCGCGTCGTTGAGGGTTTCGAGGTGTTGGACGTTCATCGCCGTCATCACGCTGATGCCGGCGTCGAGCAGCTCGAGGACATCTTCATAGCGCTTGCGGTTGCGCGAGCCGGGGACATTGGAGTGGGCGAGTTCGTCGACGAGGCACCAGGCGGGATGGCGTGCGAGGATGGCCTCGATGTTCATCTCGCGGAGCGTGACCGTGCGGTATTGGACGTCGAGGAGCGGAATCTGTTCGAGGCCATCAACCAGAGCGATGGTGTCGGCGCGGCCGTGGGGTTCTATGAGGCCGATGACGACGTCGATGCCCTGGCGGCGCATCAGGTGCGCGTCCTCGAGCATCCGATAGGTCTTGCCCACGCCCGGCGCCGCGCCGAGATAGACGCGAAGACGGCCCGGTTCCGGCCCCTCAGATCGAAAGGTGTGCTTCTCGGCCGAGGGCTGCTCCGGGCCTGACGCGCCTGCAGCAGCCGGCTCGACAGGGTCGGGGATTGGCGTAAGGTTGGCCATACTCAGCCCACCTCCACCGGATGTCGGTCGGGCTCCGCGACGGCGATGGGCAGCGTGAAGCGGAAGGTGGTGCCGGCGCCGAGACGGCTCTCGACGGAGACCTGGCCGCCCTGGGATTCGACCAGGCGGCGAACGAGCGCCAGGCCGAGGCCGGAGGTCTGGCTGCCGGGATCGCCGGTGAAGCGGCCGAAGATGGTGGGCAGGCGCTCGGCTTCGATGCCGCGGCCGGAGTCGTGCACAGAGAACTGGACGCGCTCGGGCAGTTCGGTGGCGCCGATGCGAATCTGCCCGCCCTGCGGCGTGTAGCGCAGCGCGTTGGCGAGCAGATTGTCGAGGATGGTGCGCACAGCGCGATGATCGGCCTGGACGAACGCGAGGTCGTCGAAGGCCTGGATTTCGAGATCGATGTTCTTCTCGCGGGCGGCGTCGCGGAATCGGGTCCACGCGTCGCGAAGGGCATCGATGGGACGGATTTTCTCCAGGCGCAGCTTGCGGCGACCGGTTTCGAGCTCAGCCACCTCAATCAGGTCGAGCATCAGCTCGTCGAGATGTTCGGCTTCCGAATCGGCGCTGTTGACCAGCTCGGCCTGCAGCGGGAGCAGGTCGCCGGCGTGGCCCTGGGTGAGGGAATAGAGCGCGAGGCGCAGCCGCTGGAGCGGGGCGCGCAGTTTTTGCGAGGCGACGGAGAGAAAATGCGATTTGAAGCGGTCGACCTCGGCCATTGCGGTTACGTCTTCAAGCAGGGTGACGGCGCCCAGCAGCTTGCCCTCGCTGTCGCGCATGGGGGTGGTGCGCAAGCGGTAGCTGCGCTCGGCTTTGCCAATGCGCATGGGCAGCAGCGTGGCCTCGCCTTCCTCGCCGGTGCTGGCGCGCTGCATGGAGACGGCGGCGCGAATCGCGTTGAGAATTTTGTCGCCGCCCGGAGTGCTGGCCAGCACCATGCGGTCGGCCTCGGGGTTGCTGGATGAGCTGCCGAGGAGCTCCACCGCAGCTTGATTCAGCTTGAGCACCTGGCCTTTGCCGTCGGTCACGATAACCGGCTCGAAGATAGAGCGCACCACGGCGTCGATGAGCTGAAACTCCATCTGGCGGCGGCCGGATTCGGTCTCGCGCAGATCGCGGAGCCGGATGGCGAGCCGGTTCAGTTCGGTCGCGATGGCGCCGAGATCGTCCTTGGATCGCCATTCGACGCGCTGGTGCAAATCGCCCTGTCCGATGCGCCGCGCGACGCGTGCGGTGTGGCGCAGGGGCGTGATGACCAGGAACAGCATGATTGCGGAGATGACGGCGGCGGCGGCGATTGCTAGTCCGCAGGAGGCGATGAGGCGCGCGCGCAGGGCGTCCTGCTGACCGTGCAGGGCGCTGACGGCCATGTGGCGGCGCGCGGAAACTTCGTTCATGTTGCGGCTGAGCTCGGCCTGCAGCACCTCGAGGTCGCGGGTGAGATCTACGGCGTTATCGGGCGGGTGAGCGGCGAAACGGGCGTGGCGATCGGCGAGGCGATCAATGTGCAGAGAGTTGTCGAAGGCGGAGACGTCGCCGGCGGCGGATTCAAGGATGGCCTGGGTCTCACGGGCCTGATCGCGGAACTCGGCCATCGACGCGGTGCCGGTGGCGACACGCGCGGCGATCAGTTCCTCTTCGGCCATGGCTGCCTGCGCGGAAGCGAGCGAGGCGACGGCGGTTTCCGCGACGTGGACCTGGGCATCCAGCGCGCCGAGGTGCACGAACGAGGTGCGCACCAGCAGGCTGACCGTGGTGACCAGCGCGATGAGCAGGAGACAGCCGAGAACGAGCCGTTGATAGAGGCTGAGCATGTGCCGGGAGGCGAATTAACTTCGAATCTTGAGAGTAGAAGCGGAGCCGCAGCGATGCAAGGGTGAGTTACAGCAAAATCATGGTTGGCGTATCCCCGAAGCCGGAGCACTTAAGCCGACGCGACCAGCGGGGAGCGGCGACCCTGAAGCATCCTGAACCGGGATACGGTTCTCCTGATTTTGCTTTAGTGTCCGCCGCGGTAACGTGCGAGCACGTCGTCCAGGGTCAGCACGCCTTCGAGGGTGCCGCGGCTGGCGCGGTTCTGAATCGGCAACAGCGGCCAGCGCGGGAAGTAATGGAGCGCGGTATCGAGAGGGAGATCGGGGAAAAGGAGCGGGGCGCGGTCGGTCTTGACGGCGCGCTGGACGGGGGTTTCCGGGGCCAGCGTGGCCGATGCGGCGGTAAGCTCCTCGGCGCTCATGGCGTACCAGCTGCCGTCGGGCAGGCGCACCAGGCAGGCCGGAGCCCTGGACTCGGCGATGGCCTCGGCGACTTTGTGGAGTTCATCCCCGCCGCGGACCACCGGCACATCCACAGGCTGAATGGCGTCCTCGATGTGCAGCGACGACTCCTCGCGCTGCTCCTCCATGGAGGGGAGGTCAAGGCCGTCCTGATGCGTGAAGATCTCGAAGATGCCCACCGGCTGCAGGCTGCGCGAGAGCAGCCACGCGATGGTGTTGGCGAGAATCAGGGGCAGGATGATGGAGTAGTTGCCGCTGATTTCGAGGACCATGAATACCGATGTGAGAGGAACGCGCAGGAATCCGGCGAAGAGCACACCCATACCGACCAGCGAGTAAGCGCCGACGGTTCCGGTGAGGTGTGGGAAGAAGTGCTTCTCGAAGGCGCCGACCGCGCCGCCCAGCATGGCGCCGATAAATAATGTGGGAGCGAACATGCCGCCCGGCGTTCCACTCGAAAACGAGAGAGTGGTCGCGAGCAGCTTGAGCAGGGTGAGCGCAACCAGAACCTGCCAGATGAATTGCCCGTGCATGGCCTGGTCGATCACGCTGTAGCCGACGCCCATCACCTGCGGGAAGCCGAAGTAGCCGATGGCCCCCACCAT
>JASIAO010000146.1 GCA_030041955.1 Acidobacteriaceae bacterium
TTTGTTTTGTTCACTAATTACTTTCGTTTTCAGCTCTCCCCCTTGACAGTTTTTCCACGTTTGGGTCAATCAGCGAGTAACTGAGAAATATCCGCGTCAGACGGTCCAGCGCCTGCCCGTAAATCCGCCAGACAGACCGCTCGCTTTCTCCCATCAGCGTAGCCGTCTCGAGCGGGCTGTATTCCTCCAGCGCGACGTGCGCCACCACCTGTTGAGATACTTTGTCCAGCTGCTTCAGGCCTTTCTCTACGTCGAAAATGAAGATCACCTGGTCTTCGAAGCTGCGCAGCGGATAACTCGATATCCTGCCGCGGAAGACCAGGTTACCCAGAAGGCAGGGCGCTCGTCCTATTTCCATCGACGTGCGCAGATACCGGCGCAGCAGCGCAAGCGTGTGCTTGCGGTAGAAGGCCAGACTTTCAATGGGCCGCGGCCGCGCCACCGGGGTCGCCGGGTCGGCAACCGCCTGCGCTTCCTCCAGAACGATCGGCATTGCCAGGGCTGCGCTCATGCGGCGCCTCCTGCCGGCCGCCGTCCGCGCCGTCCCGGCCGGGTGGAGTGGCGCCGCCGGGGAAGCGTGCGCATTCTGGCTGCACATCCAGGGCAGTAAACCTCTGTGCAATCCTGAGCGCGGTACCAAAGGCCGCCGCACCCCTCACACACCTTCAAAAAAATTCGCAGGTACATCATGGATTCTCCTAAAGTGCATCCCTCACGGAGTTCGTGGCTCCGCGCGGGCGGGGGAGGGAAAGGCTCGGCCGCTCGTCTGTCGGGTGGCAGTGGCCTTTCGTTAGGTTGTGGTTGAGATCAGGAGCAGTCGGTCAAAGGTCCCTCAGCCTCCGGCGCTGGTTTGCCGGGATGGAATCCAGTGACAATCGCTTCACGCCGGGAGCAAGGCAGAAGCGCCCGGGACTACGAAGGGGATTTGTCTGACTGGCGAAAGTGTTCCCAGGCTATCGTTCAAGTTACCCTCGTCTCAATCACCCTCCGGCGGATTTGTGCGCCGCGATCGACGTGGGTACCAAAGTGCCCGCCGATACGGGCCAATCCAATGAAAACTCGATTCTTTCTGCAAACCCTGAGGTAATGGGTGTATAGCTCGTTGAAAACTTTCTGCCAATGAAATTTCTCGAGTTGCACGAGCGCCTCCGGCTGGAAACGTGGCGCCGCATTGACCAGGGAGTCCTGAGCAGTTCGCTGCTGGCCCGCCGCACTCGTCTGGCCCAGGCGCACATCTCGAACTTCCTGCACCGGCGCCGCCGCCTGAGTCTCCCTGCGCTCGATAAGGTTCTGGAGGCTCAGTCCCTCAGCGTGGAAGATCTCTTTCCCGTCACCGATTCCGATTTCCTGCCCGAAGACCGCTCCACGCCGGAATCTGTGGACGTGGTCCCCATCGTCTCCCAGGCGGTGGCGATGAACGCGCCGGCAATTGCGCGCAAGGCGGTCACCGACACTCTGCAGTTGCCCTCCGGATGGCTGGCCGGCTTTCCCGCCCGCCGCGCCGTCAGCCGCCGCCACTGGGAGCGCTTCGTTGCCGTCCGCGTCACCGGCCTGCAGGCGCTTCCTATGGATCCGTTGCTGCGGGTCGGCTCCATAGCCATCCTCGACCGCCATTACAACTCGCTCACTGCCTGGAAGCCGCCCCGGCCCAACCTCTATGCGGTTCGCGCCGGCTCGCAGCTCCTCTTTCGCCACGCGGCCTTTGAAGCCAGCCGCCTGGTGCTGCGCCCGCGCGCTCTCGAACATCCCATCGACGTCATCGAGCTGGCGCCGCACGAATCGCCCTCCGATCTGCTCGTCGGCCGCGTTTGTCTGTGCCTCTCCGAGCTGTGAGCCTTTGATAGCATCGGCCTGAGAGGTTTTTTCCCATGGATCAGGTTCTCCCCTCAGCCAACGGCGCTCGCCGCAATGAGGACATCGCGCTCGATCTGCTCAAGTTCGTCGCCGGCACCGCTGGCGTGGGCCGCGCCAGCGCGCCCTCCACCGGGTTCGGCCCCGGCGGCGCCCCCAAACCGGAGGATCAGGTGACGCAGCTGCTCGAGCTGTACGCGCGCTGCCTGCGCGCCGTGGAAGGAAAGCCGGCGTAAGTGACGGGCTCAGGATCGTTGGCCGGCTCGTCTCAACTCGGATATCTGGTCTGCGGCGCCGGCGTCTTCGGGCGCAACCATCTGCGCGTCATCCGCGCGCTGGAGCGTGACGGCGCTCCGGTCCGGCTGGCAGCCCTTGTCGAGCCTCATTCCGCGCGCGCCGCCACCGCGGCTGCCGAATGGGGCATTCCGGTCTTTTCCTCAGTCGAAGAATGTTTGGCCGCCCGAAATCAGGGACAATTTGCCCTGGATGCGGCCTCGGTCTGCACGCCAACCTCGGTGCATTTCCCTGTCGCCTCCGCGCTGCTCGGCGCCGGCCTCGACCTGCTGATCGAAAAACCCATCGCCACCAGCGTCGATGAAGCGACCCGCCTCGTCGATCTCGCCGCGCAGCACCGCCGCATCCTGCAGACCGGCCACCTGGAGCGCTTCAATCCGGCGGTTACTGCCACCGTGCCCATCCTGAACCACCCCATGTTCTTTGAGGCGCACCGGCTCAGCGTCTTCAGCCCGCGCTCGCTCGATGTGGACGTCGTGCTGGACCTGATGGTGCACGATCTGGACAT
>JASIAO010000147.1 GCA_030041955.1 Acidobacteriaceae bacterium
GCGGAACCCTTGTCGAGCGCCGCGTCCTTCTGCGCGAGCACCTGCTGGACATGCTGCTCGAGCTGAGCGGCCTGCGGCAGAAGCCCGATGGCCTGCTGAATTTCAGGATCCCAGTTGGCCTCGACCTTCAGGCCGACGTTGTAGCCAAGCACCGTCTGGACGATGCTGGATTTGATGTTGACCTTCAACCATTCGAGGTTGTTGCTGAACTCCTCGGGCGTGTACTCGACGTTCTGTGAGGTCAGGTATTGTTTGAAGGCGTTCAGGACGGCATCGTCGACCTGAAAATCCTTCGTCACAGTGTGATGTGCGACGTAGACCTCGGTAAAGCCCTGGAAGAGATCGTGTCCGGCATCGCGCCCGGATAACAAGGCTTCCTCGAAAGGGGTGGCCTTGGGCGGCTCCAGGTGCACGTCAGGGGTGATGCCTCCGCCGCCGTAGACGGTGCGGCCGGAGTCGGTGAGGCGGACCTCGCGGTCCTTCGGATTCTCTTTCGGCTCGAGGTCGAAGTAGTAGTCGTAGAGGGAGACGCCGCTGTAATTGCGCTGAATGAGCCGGCCGCTGGGCGTGTAGTAGTGGTAGGTGGTGAGCGCGAGGCCGGTGCGGTCGGGCAGGTTATAAACGGTCTGCACGAGGCCTTTGCCGAAAGTGGTTTCGCCGGCGATGAGCGCGCGATCATGGTCCTGCAGCGCGCCGGAAACAATCTCGGCTGCGGAAGCGGTGTTGCGATTGACGAGGACGACGATGGGGAAATCCTGGCCGCCGTTGCCGTGGGTGGCGCGGTAGACCTGTTCAGGGAAGGCGCGTCCGCGCTGGGAGACGATGATCTGGCCGCGCTTGAGAAGGCGGTCGCAGACGGCCACGGCATCCACGAGCACGCCGCCGGGGTTGTTGCGCAGATCGAGGACGAGGCCTTTGAGATCGGGACCGAAGCCGTCGATGGCGTCGTCGAACTCACGTCCGGTGGTCTCAGTGAACTGAATGATGTGGATGTATCCGATGCCCGGTCGGATGTAGTAGGCCATGTCGATGCTGTTGTTGGGAATCTCGTCGCGGGTGAGATGGAAGGTCAGCGGCGCGGAAGAGCCCACGCGGGACATGGTGACGGTGACGGTGGTGCCGCGGTCGCCTTTGAGCATCGTGGCCACCTGGTCGGAAGTCATACCGGAGGCGGATTTGCCGTCGATCGCGACGATGGTGTCGCCGGGGTGGATGCCGGCGCGGAAAGCGGGCCCTCCCTCGATGGGATGCACCACGACCACTTTATCGCTCTGCTGCACGATGATCATGCCTACGCCGTAGTACTTGCCATGCTGCTCTTCCTGCATGCGGGCATAGGCCTGCGGATCGTAGAAGCTGGAGTGGGGGTCGAGGGTGTGCAGCATCTCCGGGATCGCGCCGTCGTAGATCACCCGGTCGGGCATGTCGCCGGTGAGTGGCTCCGCGTAGTTCTTCGCCACGATGGCGTAAACCGCGCCGAACGTCTTGAGGCTGTCGCGGAAATTCGATTCGTCGGCCGCGGACTGCGCGCCCACCTGCTGGCTGAGGATCATGCCGCCCAGGGCGCAGAGCACGAAGAAGACGATCAGGGAGAAGAAGGTGCGACGGGTGCGGATGGACATGCTGGTTTCAGAATCCTGGGCTTCGAGTCCGGTGTGGGGTGAGGGTGCGCGGACACGAAACGGTTCACGCCCAGTATAGCAGTGGGCGGCCGAGGCGGCGGATGGCCATGGTCGCGCAGAAAGCCCGGAAAGAACACGGCATCCGGAGCCGGGGATGCATCTCATTCCGGAGCGAAACGACGGGCGCCGAGCCTGGCAGCATGACAATTCGCTGAAATGAGGATCGAGACAACTTGAAAACAGCTACCATTGTGGGGATTTTACTGATTATTGTCGGGATCGCCGGCTTTGCGTTCGGCGGATTCCACTACACACACCGCAAGCACGATGCCAACATCGGCCCCGTGCACATTTCGCACCAGCAGCACAAGACAGTGCCGATTCCGCCGGTGCTGAGCGGGATTGCGCTGGTGGGCGGGATCGCCCTGGTGGTGGTAGGCGCGCGCAGGTAGCCAGATCCCTTCTAGACTGATCGCGAATGAGTACCGAAGCCGCCCGGCCGCTGTCGGCTCTGCTTTCGCAGGCGCTGGTCGCGTTCACGATCGAACTCGACAACGAATTCGAGCGGCGCATGAATGAGGCGGGTGAACCCGGAACGCTCTCCCTTGGAGTATGGGCCAACCTGATGCGGTTTCTTTCGGATGGCCCGGTCTCGATTCGCGACCTGGCAGCGCAGGCTTTGGCTTCGGAAAAGCGAATCAAGTTCGAACTGGGGTGCCTGGAGAGATGGCGGCTGGTTATGCTTCAGCCGGATGCGGCAGATGATCGGCCCGTTCCCACCCGCGCGCATCGGCTCTCCGGGCGCGTTCTGCGCGATGGTTGGGGCAGTGGCCGCGGGATGCGATCGGACTGGCTGGTTCGGCTTACCGAGAGGGGACGGAAGGCCTGTGAGATCTGGCGGCCTCTGTTCGATGAGATTGAGCAGCGGTGGGTGACGCGTTTCGGTGAGGACGATTTGGGTGGCCTCCGGCGGGCGCTGGAGGATGTCGTCACGCAAATCGATATCGAATTGCCTCAGGCGGTGCCGGCACTTGGAGAGTCGGAGGGCACTTATCCTCCACGGAGCGCGCGGGATGCAGGCTCCCTTTCGCTGCCGGCGTTGCTCTCGCAGTTGCTGCTGGCGTTCACCATCGAGTTCGAACGCGAGTCGCGCGCGCCGCTGTGGCTTTGCGCCAACACGTTGCGCGTTCTGGGTGAGAAGCCGATTCGCGAAGGCGATATTCCGCGCCTGACTGGAGGCTCGCCAGAAACCAGCGGCATTGGATGGCAGATCAAGCCATACATTGTGATCGAGCCGGATCCGGCTGCGAAGCGCGGAAAGGTGGTTCGCCTTTCACCCCTTGGGCGGGCAGTGCAGCATATGTATAGGGATCTAAATGCCGCCATCGAAAAGCGATGGGAGGCGAAGTTCGGCAAAGACAAGATCGGGCGGCTGCGCGATTCTCTCGGGGAACTTTTCGTTCGGCGCAGCGGAGAACGGCTGTTGCTCTCGGAAGGGCTTGTCCCCGCGGAAGGAACAGTCCGGTCGGGAGCCGAGGCGCCCGCGCTGGGCCGCCGCGACGTCGCGGCGGCAGCTCGGCAACGAATGCGGGATTTGGTCGCGCAGACCGAGATGTTCGTGCGCGATCCTGCGGGCGCGCTGCCGCATTATCCGCTTTGGGATATGAACCGTGGATTCGGCCCTTAGCAGGATCCTGGAAATGCAGCGCAGGCCTTCGGCCTGCGATCTTGCTTTTTCGGGTTCCTGTCAGATCTCCCAGCGGACGAGCGCGGCGCCAACCGTGAAACCTGCGCCGACGCTGGCGATCAGAACCAGGTCGCCCTTCTTCAGGCGGCCTTCCTGGCGCGCCGTTTCCATGGCCAGGGGGATGGTAGCGCAGGTGGTGTTGCCGAAGCGGTCGATGTTGATAACGACCTTCTCCTCGGGCAAGCCGAGGCGGTCGGCGGTGGCCGTAATGATGCGCCGATTGGCCTGGTGGGAGATGAAGCAGCCGAGGTCGGCTCCGGTGATGCCGTTGCGGCTCATGACGGTCTCGGTGGCTTCGACCATTTTGCGCACGGCGAATTTGTAGACCGCCTGGCCGTCCTGATGGACGTAGTGCATCTTCTTGTCGACGGTTTCGTGCGAGGGGGGATTGAGGCTGCCGCCGCCGGGCATGTAGAGAGCGCACGCGCCGGAGCCGTCGATTTCGTGGTGGAAGTCGATCATGCCCAGCTCGCCGTCCTGGGCGGGCTCGATGAGGACTGCCCCGGCGCCGTCGCCGAAGAGGACGCAGGTGGCGCGGTCGGTGTAGTCGATGATGGAGGACATGGTGTCGGAGCCGATGACGAGGACCTTTTTCTGAGCGCCGCTCTCGACGAGTTTGCAGCCCGTCTGCAGCGCGTAGACGAATCCGGAGCAGGCGGCGGAGAGATCGAATCCCCAGGCGCCCTTTGCGCCGAGCCGGTCCTGCACCAGGCAGGCTGTGGCCGGGAAGAGCATGTCGGGGGTGACGGTGCCGACGATGATGACTTCGACTTCGGTTGGATCGATGGCGCGTTGGGCGAGGCATTGTTTGGCGGCTTCCACGGCCATGTGGCTGGTGGCCATGCCGGGCTCGACGATGTGGCGCTCCTTGATGCCGACGCGGGAAGTAATCCACTCGTCGGAGGTCTCGACCATTTTTTCGAGGTCGGCGTTGGTGAGCAGGCGGGGCGGCGTCCAGGTTCCAAGGGCGCTGATTTTGGCACGGACTGGCACACGGGGACGCACAGCAAGCGTCAAGGTTTCCTCCCAAAGGTTCAACTGCCGAAAGAATATTGTCGCAGAAAGCAGGGATCAGGTTTAGGGTCAACGGAGTTCGGCGCGCGTGGGCTCGTGGGAGCTTTGTCTGGGCTCAGCGGAAAGCGGCGGGCCCAGCAGAGGTCGACGCGCGAGGAGCCGAAGCCGCGGCGCTCATACTCCGCAGAGACGCCCGTATAGCGGTGGAATTCACGCTGGGCGGCGCCAATTTTTATGCGGAGCTCGGCCGTGGATTTCATGGGAGAGCGGGAGATGCTTGTTAGTGCACCGGGTGACCTGCTGCGCACGCACTGGCCCGTTACCGTTGCTTCCTTCCGGACCTGGCGGGGTTGGCGGGATTACGTCGCGTAGGACCCGGCACTGACAGATTTTAGCACTCGTCGGCAAAACGCAGACCGGAGAAACCGCGCTTGGGTGTGACGCAAACCAGCACCCGCAATCGTTTCCCAAATGGCTATAAATAGGAACTGTGCCTAAAAGACCACGCGCCTTCATGAATGGCTGGCGCCGAAGACG
>JASIAO010000148.1 GCA_030041955.1 Acidobacteriaceae bacterium
CTCCTTCCACGCTGTGGATAAGAATGCACCATCAAATGCCGGGACTAAACACCTAGGTACTCCGCGAGATCTCTGTGCGCGATCTCCGGCATAGGGTCGCGCAAATTGAAAGCGTGCTGGCGAATGTCACGGCCCGTCTGAATTAGGTGCCGCCGCTTTCCTGCCCGAAATAGACCTGCCGTCGTCAATTCCGCAAAGTCCCGAACCATTGGGAGGAGATGACGACTGTCGAAGAGATACGAGCGCCTATTGGGTTGGAGCGGTTTCATAACGCGTATATGCCTTCCTGATAATAATTGAAATTTGGCCAGCACCTCCCTTCATTTCGTCATCACTCAGCCTACAAGCCGATGGGAATTCAGCTGCCGGAGAAACGGAGAGCTGAACATGCCGATACCCGACGGCTACTTCAGCTCCTGAAAAATCTCCTCGAAATCCCAGCACCCGGCCCGCCCAGCGATCCACTCCGCCGCGCGCACCGCGCCTTCCGCAAATCCGCGCCGTGAGTGAGCATCGTGCTTCAGCTCGAGGCAGTCGCTCTCCGACCGCGCCTCGACCACATGCGTCCCCGGAACTTCGCCCTCGCGCTTCGACGTAATCTCGACGCTCAGCCTGGGATTGGCGGCCTCGATAATTTTCTTCAGCGAAAGCGCCGTCCCCGAAGGCGCATCCACCTTCGTCGCATGGTGCGTCTCTGTGATGTGGAACTGGTAGTCGGGAGCAGCCAGCGCCAGCTCCCCCGCAATGCGGAACATCGCCTGCACCCCAACCGAGAAATTCGTGCTGTAAACCAGCGCCGCTCCCCGGCGCAGAGCCAGGTCGCGCATGTCCTTCAGGTGCGAGTACCACCCCGTTGTCCCCACAACCACGCGCGCTCCGTTCGCCAGGCACGCGCGCATGTTCTGGATTGCGGCTTCCGGCGTCGTGAAGTCGATCACCGCATCGAAGCCCGCCAGAAACGGCGCCGTCAGCGCGGCAGCATTGCGATTCTCTTCCTCGCCAACCACGCGCACGCTGTGCCCGCGCTCGCGCGCCACCTGCGCCACCTGGCTTCCTGTTTTTCCGCGCCCCAGAACCAGAAAGAGCATGGCGTCCTCCTCAGTTCGTGATCGATGTTACGCAGTGGGCCGGCCTGGATCCCTGTCGAATATCTCAGGGTCCGGATCGCTGAAGAACTCCGCGTGCAGGCAGCGCACCGCTTCCTCCGCGTCGTCCTCTTCAATCATGAAGCTCATGTTGATCTCCGACGCACCCTGCGAGATCATGCGCAGGTTTACGTGCCGGATGGCCTGAAACACCCGCGCGGCAATCCCGTTCTGCCCACGAATGTTCTCACCAACCATGCACACCAGCGCCTTGCGCCCCTCATATTTCACGTCGGCCAGCTTGCTCAGGTCAGCCGCTATCGCCGGCAGCTTTTCGTTCGAGTCGAGGCTCAGCGAAACGCTCACCTCCGACGTCGACACCATATCCACCGGACACTTGTGCTTGTCGAACACCTCGAAGATGGCCCGCAGATAGCCGTGCGACATCAGCATCCGGCTCGCCACCACATCCATAATTGTCAGCCGCTTCTTCACGGCGATGGATTTGAACGGGCTGCGGCAGTGCGCCGCCAGCGCCGTAATCCGCGTTCCGCCGTTCTCCGGATTCTTCGAATTCAGCACGAACACCGGAATATTTTTCTTCACCGCCGGCAGAATCGTTGCCGGGTGCAGCACCTTCGCGCCGAAATAAGCCAGCTCCGCCGCCTCTTCGAAGCTGATAGTCTTCACCCGCAGCGCCTCGGGACACACGCGCGGATCGGCCGTCATAATGCCGTTCACGTCTGTCCAGATCTCAATTGCGCCTGCATCGATCCCGCCGCCCACCAGCGCCGCCGTAAAGTCCGACCCGCCGCGGCCCAGCGTCGTCGTCACGCCCTGCTCGGTCGCACCGATAAATCCGCCCATCACCGGCACCCGCCCTTCGGCGATGTGCGGCATCACATGCTGGCGCAGCCGCTGCTCGATCAGCGCATCCTGCGGGATCGCCTTGCCGTGCTGTGCGTCCGTCACAATGCAGGAACGCGCATCCACATGCGCGGCCTTGAGTCCATAATGCGCAAACGCCTCGGCAATCATCCGGCTGGAGATGCGCTCGCCGTAGGAGACCACCATGTCCCCGATCCGCGGCGTCAGTTCGCCGACCGCAGCCAGACCGCGCAGGATCTCATCGAGCGAATCGAAATCCGACTCCATCCAGGCGTGCGTCGCCACCAGCATCGGATCCGGCTGAGCCGCCTTGCTCCCGTTCGCCAGCGCCGTCGCCGTGTCCTTGTGCCGGATCCTCAGCCGCTCTGTAATCGCCAACGCGCTCGCGCGATCGCCGCGCGCCGCCGTGTTGGCCGCGGAAATGAGCAGGTCGGTGACCTTCGCCATCGCGCTCACCACCACCACCGGCTGCGACCCTTTGGCCACGCGGCCGGCCACGATCTGCGCCGTGCGCCGAATCGCTGCCGGGTCCTCGACGGAAGTCCCCCCGAACTTCATCACCACCAGGCGGTTCATGCGGGCACGGCCACCGGATCGAGTTTGCCCAGCGAAACCAGCAGCTCGGCATTCAGCAGCGCCGCGCCTGCCGCGCCGCGAATGGTGTTGTGCGAGAGCACGGTAAATTTCCAGTCCAGCAGACCGCACGGACGCAACCGTCCCACGCTCGCCGCCATCCCCGCCCCGCGCATGCGATCCAACCGCGGCTGCGGCCGATCCTCCGCCGCCAGAAACTCTACCGGCTGCGCCGGTGCCGTCGGCAAATCGCGCCCCTTCAGCGGCGCAAACTGCGCCCACGCGGCAATCAGCTCTTCGCGCGTTGCCTTGCGCGCCAGTTTGATGCTCACGCTTTCCGTGTGCCCGTCTTCCACCGCGACGCGATTGCAGTGTGCGCTCATCTTCGCGCCCAGCGGCTCCACGCGATTCCCGTTCAGCCGTCCGAGCAACTTCAGCGTCTCCTCCTGCATTTTCTCTTCTTCGTTCCGGATGAACGGAACCACGTTGCCAAGAATATCGAGCGACGCCACGCCCGGATAACCCGCCCCGCTCACCGCCTGCATCGTGCTCACAAAGATCGCCTCGATCCCGAAGCGCTCTTCGATGGGCTTCAGCGCCAGCACCAGTCCAATCGCCGAGCAGTTCGGATTCGTCACGATGTACCCGCCGGATGCCCTGCGCCAGCTCTGGCTCTCCACCAGCGCCAGGTGCTCCGCGTTCACCTCCGGAATCACCAGCGGCACATCTTCCTGCATCCGAAACGCGCTCGAATTCGAAATCACCGCGCATCCCGCCGCCGCAAACTGCGGCTCCATCTCTCGCGCGATATCGGCGTCCAGCGCGGCGAAAATCACGCGCGGCGCGCCCTCCGGCGTCGCCGGCGACACCGGCATTGCAGCGATGCGCTCCGGCAGCGGCGTATCCAGCTTCCAGCGCACCGCTTCGCCATACGGCTTGCCGCTGGAGCGGTCGCTGGCGGCGAGCCACGCCACTTCAAACCACGGATGGTTCTCGAGTAGCTGGATAAAACGCTGGCCGACCATCCCGGTCGCGCCCAGAATGCCAATCTTCTGCCGCATGTTCCTGGCCTTTGCTTGGGGTACACCTCAGGCCGGGCACACCACGCGCCAGCCTGCCGGGGCTTTGTGAGCTTAGTGTAAATGCTCTTTGTGCGCAGCCTGCGCTCTTGCTGCCTCTACTGCTGCGACGCGGTTCCCTTGTACGTAAAGTCCTGGGTCGCGGTCTGCTTTGCGCCCACCGTCACTGTCGCCGTCTGTTGCCCCAGGTTTTCCTGGTCGGCGACCACCGTGTAGGTGCCCGGCGGAAGTCCCTTGATCGCGAAATGCCCGGTCGCGTCCGACACGGCGAAGAACGGATTCGGAGCCACGTTCACGAACGCCTCCATCCACGGGTGGAGATTGCAGCGCACCGGAATCATCAGCTCCGGCTTGTGAAACGTGACCTCATCCTGGCTGGGGGACTGGCTGCTGCCCGGCGACTGCGGAATGTTCTCGGACTGGTTGCCGGCGACGGTGGGCTGAATGTAGACGTTGTGCATGGTCGGGTCGCTGTTCGTGAATCGCACCGGCTGACCGACCATCGCACCCACAACGTGCGGCGTATAGCGGCAGCCCTTCTGGTCAACGTCGACCGGCTGTGTGGGCGCCGGATAGATCCGATTACCCAACCCGTCGCGCACGTACACATAAACGTTGGCCATGCCGCCGTGGCTGACCACATAGCCTTCGGTGTAGTTCGCTGGGCCAAGGTTGCAGGCAGGGTCCTGCGACATATCGATCTCGATCGGCTTCGGCGGCGTCCCGGCATAGTGCACAGTGCCCTCGATCGTTCCCGCGGTGTTCCAGTCGATCGTCGTGTAAGTCTGCTTCGCTGCCGGCGGTGCAGCCTGTTTCTTGCATCCCGCAACGCAAAGCGCAGCGGCCATCGCCGCAGCGGACACGATTCTTCTCGCCCTCATCTCCGATCTCCTCCTGCGCATCTCCGACGCTCGATCGTACGAATCTACCGTCCCTCTTCCAGAGCCTGAATCACCGCATCGGCGAACGCCCGCGTCCCCGCAGTGCCGCCAACATCGCGAGTCAGAGACTTCTTTGCGGCGTACGTCTTCTCCAGCGCCGTCTGTACCCGATCCGCAGCTGCGCTTTCGCCGATGTGCCGCAGCATCAGAATCGCCGACTGCAGCAGCGCCGTGGGATTGGCAATGTCCTTGCCCGCAATGTCCGGGGCCGACCCATGCACCGCCTCAAAAATCGCCGCCTCGTCGCCAAGGTTCGCCCCCGGAACCAGCCCCAGTCCGCCCACAAACGCCGCGCACAGATCGCTGACGATGTCGCCGTAAAGGTTCTCCATCACCAGCGTGTCGTACTGATACGGATTCATCACCAGCTGCATGCAGGTGTTGTCGATGATGTGCTCAGCGTATGTAATCTCCGGATATTTCTTGCCGACCTCCCGCGCACAGCGCAGAAACAGCCCGTCGGACATCTTCATGATGTTGGCTTTGTGAATCGCGTGGATCTTTCTGCGCCCGTGCTGCTTGGCGTAAGCGAAGGCGAACTTAGCGATCCGCGTGCAGCCTTTTTCCGTCATCACCTTCAGCGATTCGATCACGCCCGGAACTACTTCATGCTCCAGCCCGACGTACAGGCCCTCGGTGTTCTCGCGAATGATGATCAGGTCCACGTCGGGATACCGCGTTTCCAGCCCAGGCAAATTCTTAATCGGCCGGAAGTTCGCGTACAGCTCGAACTTCTTGCGCAGCGTCACGTTGATCGAAGCGAATCCTCCGCCCACCGGTGTCGTCACCGGCCCTTTCAGCGCAACCTTATTCCGCTCGATTGAGTGATACAGCTCCTTCGGGATGTACTCCTTGTGCTTCTCAAACGCTCCTGCGCCCGCGGCAAAGCGCTCCCACGTAAACTGCACGCCGGTCGCTTCCAGAATGCGCACGACGGCGTCTGTCACTTCCGGTCCGATCCCATCGCCCGGAATCAGCGTGATGATATGTGTTTGCTGCAATATTTCTCCTTCATGGCCTTGGTTATTATGGCCCGGATGGCGTGCGCTCCGACTACAGCGCGTTAGGTCTTGGTTTTCCTGGCTTGCTTGGCGGAGTGCTGAGTGAGCAATTGTTCCAGCTCTTCTTTGAATTCGCGCACGTCCTTGAAATCACGGTAAACGCTGGCAAATCGGATATAGGCGACCGTGTCCAGCGCCTTCAGACGCTCCATGATCAGCTCGCCGATCTCGGTCGTCGTCCGCTCGCGCTCGCTCGACTCGGTCACGAACGCTTCCGTCTCATCCACCAGCTGCTCCATCTTCGCGGCGGAAATCGGCCGCTTCTCGCAAGCGTGCAGCAGCCCGCTCAGCACCTTCTGCCGTTCGAACTTCTCGCGCCGCCCGTCTTTCTTCACTACCATGTAGGGAATCTCGTCAATGCGCTCGTAGGTGGTAAAACGACGGTTGCAGCGCTCGCACTCCCGCCGGCGGCGAATGGAGTCGGCTTCTCTGCTTTCTCGCGAGTCGATGACGCGGTCCTGAGCAAAACCGCAGTAGGGACATTTCATCGGTATGTGTTGATTTTAGCAGCGCATCTCCCGTAAAAGCTTCATTTGTAACGCGGCACAAACAGGTCTATCGTGGTTCCGGACGCATCCTATCGAACCATGGGCACGACAAAACCTTCTCCTTCTCTAACCAAAGGCGTGCTGGCGGGTTTAGCCGGCGGTTTGGCCGGCGCTGGCGCCAAGATGCTCGCTGAATACTTTTTCCCGCCCCGCACCGAAGGCCAGACGCCCCCACCGGTGGTCCTCGCCGAGCAGGTCACGCAGCGCAGCCTCGACGGCAGGGAGCGCGACGTCACCCTGCAGACCATCCACTTCGTCTTTGGAGCGCTCGCCGGAGCCATCTACGGCGCGCTGGTGGAATATGAGCCATCGCTCGGCGCGTGGCGCGGCGCGGCCTTCGGCATCACGCTCAATCGCATCACGCACGAGTCCGTCCTTCCGAAGATGGGGCTCACCGCGCCCACGCAACAGCAGCCAACCCAGGAACGCATCAGCGAGTGGGTCACGCACGCGGTTTATGGCGTTGCTACGGACTCAGTCCGTCGCATGGTCCGCCGCGGCCTCTGATTCCCCGCTCTAGCTCACTTCCGCCTGCGGGGCCGATGCTCCCGCGTGGTGCGCCAGTTCCTCGCCCGCGTGCTCGCTTTCTTTCGCAATCTTCTTGAGCGAGACGTGCTCGAACCGCGCCCACACCAGCCCAATCGGAATCACGCTCATGAACGTCACAATCAGCAGCATGGCGCCGCAGGCCAGCGCCGGCTCCGGCGCCGCGTGGAACAGTGCCTGCATGGTCGCGGCCGTTATCGCAATTTGCGTGAACCACCCCAGGATCGGAAGCTGGATCAGAGAGCTCGCCATGCTCGCCGCCATCAGCAGCATGCAGCGGGTCAGCGTCATGCTGGCCAGCTCCGGCGATGCCGTAAACGCCCGCATCGTTTCCAGATACGCCCCCGCAATCATCGCCCACATAATCAGCGACAAGGCGACCGCCAGCAGAAAATCTCTCGCCGATGCGATCGCATTCAGTCCGTCGCGGAACGAAAGTATCTTCTCCGCCGCCGCTTCGCCCAGTTTCGGCGAGAGCGCTCCCAGCAATCTGCGCGCGATCCCGGCCATCAGCCGTCCTGAAGCGCGCGCCAGCACCGCAAACAGCGCCAGCACCACGGTAAACACCAAACTCGCCAGCGCCGCGTGGTGGATCAGATCCGGGCGCGGCAGATTGTGCCGTCCCGGCCCCAGCAGCAGCACCGTCGAAAAAATGAACGCAACCGAGCCCATGTCGAACATCCGCTCGATCGTGTACACGCCCACCTGCGACGCCAGTGGCGTCATCGTTCGCCGCGCCACCAGGTAAGGGCGCACCAGGTCGGCGAGCCGCCCGAACAGCGCCACTCCCGTAAACCCGATCACCTGGCTGCCCAACACCGTGAACGGCCGCACGCGCTTCGTCGGCTTCATAAACAGCGCCCATCGCGCCGCCCGCAATCCGTATCCGA
>JASIAO010000149.1 GCA_030041955.1 Acidobacteriaceae bacterium
GGGGGCACCTGGTCTACCTCGCCCGACCCCAGCGACTTCCACGATTTCACCGGCGTCGATCTCTATGCGCCGCACGCCAACGTCTATCACCGGCCCGACGGCACGCTGTATCCGCTTGTTCGCGACCACGCCAAAGTCATCGCGACTTACGAGGAGTTCGCGAAGCAGGAGGCCGTCCTCGGCAATTACGGCGGCCAGATGGCTTCCTTCGAGTGGGTTTTCTCGCCGCGCGGCGCCGACGGCGAGCCGCTCGAAATGTTCGACCGCAAAACCGGCGACGTCGACCCCGCCGTCGTCGCCTACTGGCACGATCACTACGATCTCTCCAACGTCGTCACCACCCACTGGTCCACGAACGGCCCGTATCTCAGGGGCAGGATCCACTTGATCGTCGGCACTGCCGACACGTTTTATCTTGACGGCGCAGCGCACAAATTCGAAGCGGTCCTGAAGAGCCTCAACGCCGATCCGCACTTCACTTACCGCCCCGACCGCACCCACATGAATCTGTACGAGGAGAACGGCGACCGCATGGCGCTGATGGACGAAATCGCGGCGCAGATGTACGCGGTTGCGCGGCCTTCGGCGCACTGGAAGACGCCGGCGGGGGAAGACGTGCTCGCAGGACAATAAGAGGGGATGGCTACGGCTGCGCTACCCAGGCTTTCAGCTGTGCGGCGTCCTGAATCTTGCCGGCGAACATCGCTTCGAGCATGGCGTGCATGCGGAGGAGCGGGAATGGCGAGGGGATGCTGACGCCAGCAGTCTCTTCGGGGAAATGAACCATCAGCAGCGGACGGGGATCGAAGCCACTGCGGGCAGCGCGTGCGTCCTCGGGCGCCCAGCCGGGCAGAGGGCGCCAGAGCCAGATGCGCCAGGCGTGGTCGGAAGAGATGATGACGGTGGTCTCGGGGCCGAGAGGAGAGCTGTCGATATCGCGCATGAGCTCTCCGAGGGTGCGGTCGGTGAGGGCCAGGTTGTCGAGGTAGCTGCCGGGGACCCCGATCTGGCCGGTGCGGCGGTTGTAGAAGCCGCCGGGATGCGGTAATGGCAGATGGATGAAAAGGAAGCCAACGCGGCTTGAGGCGATCTCGGGGACAGAGCGCTGCATGAGCCGTTGGTAGTCGTCGGCGTGCACCTGCCAGTCGGTGGTGTAGAGGATGGGCTGGCCCAGGGAGTGGAGGACCGACTTGCCGAGCGGGGCGACGGCGTTGACCAGCGCCGAACGAGTTGGCGAATAGTGGCCATACAGGCGCGTGGTGAAGGTCCAGTAGCAGTCGTTGAGTTCCGACGCGAAGAGCCGGCAGTAGGGGTTGTACCAGCCAATGGCGCCGGTGGACCAGCCCAGTTGCTGCGCGTCGGCGAAGAGACTGCGGCGGTCGGGATACGGGCGCCAGTGGCCATCGTCCTGGGTGCGGACGAGAAGCTGCCCGTCCAGATCGCTCTTGACGTCGGTGATGTCGTGGCCGCTGAGCAGCGAGGGGATAACCAGCTCCGTGAAATCCCCGCCGGGACGGACATCGGAGAAGAGGACACTGTTGGCGGCGATGCGGTCGAAATTGGGGTAGTCCGTGCCGGGCTGGGGATGGTCGAAGAGCAGGTCGTACGACGCTTCGTCGAAGAGGATCCACACGATGCGCCGCTGCGCCGGAGCCGCCACGGGATGCGAGAAGCCGGCGGTATCATGCGGCTCAGGGTGAAAGGCCATGAGCGCCAGCTCGGGCAGGATCCAGAAGACGCAGAAGCCCATCAGCAGGACGACGACACGCAGGCCGCGCATGGCTCCCGTGTACCAGGAGCGGCGCAGGAGCCACAGCAACAGGCCCAGGACGGTGACGCCGAGGAAGATGCGGCTGGGTGTGGTGATCAGCGGATACCTGTCGGTGGCAATATCCAGTCCACGCTCAACGCGGGTGGCCAGCATGGCCATGGCCAGCAGCCAAAGCAGGGTTCGGCAGCGGGAATCCCAGCGATCCAACAGCCAGATGATGAGCACGCAGGCGGAGACAACGACAACGAAGTCGATGAGCAGTCCCTGATAGACGGGGTTCATCGGCAACAGTTCGTGATAGTGCGTTTCCCGGGAAGGGGTGAGGTTCAGCCACAGCAACGGCAGCATGACGATGATGCCTGCGCCGGCGCCTTCCAGCCAGACGCGCCAGCGAGTCTCGCCGCCGCGCGGGCGAGCCCTGCGCGCAGCCGCGCGAATTCGTTGCTGTTCCTGCACAGGAATCGAATTATCTCCCTGGGTGACGCGGCATCAATTAATTGGCCTGTAGCAGGAAGAGAACCCTGCGATTGGGCAGCGCTTCGCGCCGTACTACGGTGAAATGCTTTTCGGAGGCATCGAGGAAGGCCCGTTCATTCAGATGGCCATACAGGTCGCCGCGCCCACGCAGCAGATCCTGGAAGCGTGGATCGCCGGCCGGCACCCACTCCACAATCGCCCAGTGCGTTGTCAGCTCCCGCGTCAGCGCCATAATCTCCTTAAGCGGAATCTGCTCCGACAGCAGCAAATGGTGGATCAGCCCCAGCATGATCACACAGTCAAACCGTCCGCGCGCTCGTTCCAGCAGGCTCAGGCTTTCTGCATTGCGCCAGCCCGCCGCCGGCGTCGGGCGCGCCGGATTCGCCACCAGGGCCGTAATCGCCAGGTTCTTTTTCTTCGCCTCGCGCCGGTTCTGCTCGCTTGCCTGTAGGTCCGTATCCCAGGCTACCACCTCGGCCCCGCTCTCCGCCGCAACCCGCGAGTACACGCCGTTGTTCGCGCCCAGGTCCAGAACGCGCTTCGGCTGCGCCGCCGCCAGCGCCTCGCGGATGAACTGCTGCTTCTTCTTCTGGTCTTCCGTGCTGTAGTGATCGGCCGTCTGCGTGTAGCGGCTCCAGCGAGTGTCGCTATCCTGTGGCGCCAGCATTTCCAGGTTCTTCCGCAGCGATTGCAGATTCCGTCGCAGCACTGCCAGCGCTTCCTCGGGCTGCTTTCGCGCCTGCGCCGCTCCGCCGTTCCCCGCGCTGCGCTCCAGCATCAGCGGCATCGTCACCAGCGACCGGAACGGCTCCCGCCAGCGCTGCCACCGGCCCAGGTATGGCGCCAGATCCGCCGGCTCATACCCATCCCGCTTCTGCATCGAAGCCGCCAGCGGCCACCCGAGATATTTGTATGCCGCCAGCGGCAGCAGAAACGTCCGTACAAACTGCCCGTACGCCAGCCAAACCGGGCTCTCCCGATCACGTGCGTCCACTGACAGCACGTCCACAAAGACCGGCTCCGGGCCTCGAAAGAGCACGTTCAGAGGCGTGGCATCTTTCAGGATCAGTCCCCGCTCCAGCAGACCTTCGCAAAGTTCCAGTGTCAGTTCCGCGGCGGCCATCCACGCGCCCGGCGTCCACTCCCACGGATAGGCAGGAAAGAAAACTCTCGGGTGTTCCAGCGTCAGACAGCCATCCTGATCGCCGACGAAAGACGTTTCGATCAGCCGGCCCTCTTCCACCCACTTCCGCGCCAGGTCAGAGCGCAGGAATTCGAGCGCTGCTTCCGCATGCTCGGGGCGAACGCGGCGCAGCACCCGGTCTCCCGCGATGCGCAAAGACCCCGCCGGATCGCGAAATGTCTCCAGCTGAACTTCGGCTGCTGCCATTACTCTTCGGTTTCGGGAGTGGTACTCGCTTCCGTCTCGGCCTTATCTTTCTCAGGGGAGGAGAGCCCAAACAGCTTGCGGATTTTCGAGCGCAAAATGAACAGGCCGCCCGCCAGCATCGATCCACCCACCTGCACGGCAAGGAGTCCCGAACCCGGATCGACATAGCCCCACGCTGGCTTGGCGAAGGCGGCCAGCAGAACGAGCAACTCGATCGATGCGAATACCGCTAAAGCGGTGCGTCGTACGGTGTACATGGAAATCCTGCCCCCATTGTCATGAAACTGTCACGCAATCTGTCCAGACGAATCGTGTCGCGAAAAGTTGCGGCAGCTTCCGGGAATCGACTCTACGCGGAGGTCGCTCTTTCGATGATACACCGGAGGTGGCTGCGGTTGGCCGTCCAGCCGCGATGTTGCTGCACGATCTCGCCCTCTGCTCACGTCTTTCGCCCATCCTCTCCAGCCGCTACAATCTCTTCTGGAACCCTATGCCTGCCAACCTGGAAATCACGCTCGTCGCCAACATCCGTTCCGCCGCGCGCAGCGCCAGCCTCTCCGTTCTTTCCGTCGATTCCGGCTCGGACTTCAACGGCCATCCCACGACGCGCTTCCGTCTGGCTTCCACGCCGGAAGCGTCGGCTGAGAGCAGCCTCCTGCTCGAGCTGAGCGAGACCTTCGACTTCCACAAACCCGATCTGCTGCCGGAGATGACCAGCCACCTGCGCGAGGCCGCCCATCGCCTGCGCAATCCCCGGCCGGACGCCTACGTCACGCTCGCCGGACTGCCGGTTCGCTTCGGCAGCTTCGCCTGGCCCTTTCACCGCTCTACGTCGGGCGCGGATACGTACATCGTCCACGGCACCGTGCACCTTGATGACGGAACCGGCTCGCCCCTGCATGCGCTGGTCTCGGCCAGCATGACCGTCACCTTCGCCGAGATCGTTCCCGCGCCTGAGCAGCCTTACGCCGAGACCTTCATCTACAACGCCGTCCGCAAGACCCTCGACCGCGGCCAGCTCGAGATGCTTAAGAGCGGCAACCGCCAGCCCGTCCCCGTCACTACGCGTTACTACAGCCGCTGGCAGAAGAAGTTCTTCTTTACGGATACCGACGACAACAGCCGCATGGAATTCCTGGCTCTGAAGACTTATTGGCTCTCCGGGGTTCTTGGCAACGGCCGTCCCGTCTGGATCGCAGATCCGCGCGACGCGCAGTATCTGAACACCACCGTCGAAGAGCTCTCCCGCATGGCTGCCGATCTCTCGCGCCAGGGCCAGCTTGCCATCGACGGCGAATACGCGTCCTCAACGCCGACGCTCATGGCCCGTGCCGACGAGTACCGCGCGAAGCTCGACGCTGCTCTCGCCGTCACCCGACCGACGTTCAACGAAGAGATGCGCGCCGGCCATACGAATATGTAAACGGCAGCGGTAAGGCGGCCAGAGGTCAGACGGTCAGCATGAAAGCTGGTAGCTGGTTCATCTCGTGGGGTTCAGCTTCCCGCTCAGCTACAGGCTACCGGATACGAGCTACGCGCTGCCCGTTGACAGCCACGCGCACAGCAGCCGCCCGGCGCGTCCATGCAAAGGCTGTCCCTGGCCCTGCCCAAACCATCGCGCGCTGATCGCCGCACTGTCGAGATCCTCGATCTCACTGAATCCCAGAGCACGAAGTTCCGCGCGGAGTTGCTCCGGCTCGAAGAACAGCCGAAACGGCTCCCCTGCGCGCGCCACGCGACTGGCAAGAAACTCAAATGCCATGCGCTCCGTCAGGCCCATGCTCTCCGGCGGAATGGCGTAGTCGAAAACAACCCCGCTGTCCTGTGGCTGGCCGGCGATGAAGCGCAGCGTACCGAAGGCCGCTTCGCGCGTCAGGTATGGCACCACGCCCAGCCATGCGAAAAAGGCGGGTTCGTCGCGACTGAATCCCGCTTCTGCCAACCCGTCGGCGAGCGAGTGCTTCTCGAAATCCACCGCCGCAAAACGCACTGAGTCTGGAATCGCAATCCCCGCATGCTCCAGTCGCGCATGCTTCCACGCCTGCGTCTCGGGGAAATCCACTTCATAGACCAGCAGGTTCTCGAAGGGATTTCGATACGCGAAGGTATCCAGCCCCGCGCCCAGAACCACGTATTGCCGCACGCCCCGCGCGACCGCTCTTGCCAGTTCCTCTTCCGCAAAGCGGCTGCGCACTGCCACAAAGGCCCGCAGCCCGCGGGCCCATGGATTGACGCTCTCTCCCGCACCGATGCGCACCTCAGCCGCCGCTTCATCGCTCAGAATGCGCAGCGCCAGCGGATCCTCGAAAACCTTCGGCTGATCGAAAATCTGGTGCGCCGCGCGCCGCATGGCTACGCGTTCGGCAGTCCTGCTGCGCTGCCCATCCTTCATGCCGCTATGTCCGCTGCGCAATCGGCCCCGGCATGCCAGGAGTCACCCTTTCACGGCTGCGCATAGTAGCCGTTGCGGGTCCTCACCGTCAGCCCGGGCTTGTCCACCTTGATCTCGATGCCATGCCAGGTGTCCGGCTTCTCCGACGTTTCTCCGTCAAAGGTCACCGTATACCAGGCCGCTCCATCCTGCATGCATTTCTCCACTTCGCCGGCCACATCGTTGCTGCTGTTCAGCACCTGGCCGCCGCTCTGTATCGCCAGCGCCTGCAAAGCCATATTGCCGGGGTTCGCCTGCTGCCACTTTGGCACTGGCTTCAGGAAACTCTGCCAAAGAAAAGTCCGGTAACTTCCTGCGTCCGCAGTTCCCAGGGGATCGATGTCGTACACGGTCACCTGGCCCCTGCGCAGATCGGTCGACAGCCGGACCAGTTGCTGAAAGATCGCGCGATGTTGCTGATCGGTCACAATCAGGTTGGGGTTGTCGAAGATCGGCCAGCCGGGGCTGATCCAGATCAGCAGCTTCCGGCCGGGCGTCGTGGCCTCGTACTGGGCCACGTTCTCCAGCGCGTTGATCGACGTGCTCAGTAGTTCCGTTGCCCCCCAGAACCCCGCCGAGCGGTTCAGGTCGCGCAACAGGCCCTTCTGCTGGTCCAGTTGCGCCAGCAGCACATTCCCGTCGCTGGAACTCGGTCCAATTTCCTTCAGCCCCGTGTTGGTCAGCAGCGTCAGCAACATCGGGAACGGTAAATGACCGCCGTCGCGCCGCAGAAAATTCTCCAGCTGGCCCCGCGCCACGCTGACAGCGGTGAATCCCACGTTGACCGTGTCGATTACGATCAGTGCGCCTTCCAGGCTGTCCTGAGATTGCTCCGTGTGCGCCGCGAAGGACTGAATCGTTGCCGGATGCTTGTTGTCCAGCACGGTGAAATCGCTTTGCTGCAGGCCCGTGACCGGATGTCCGGCCTTGTCCATGACCACCACGTCGAAAGTCATCGGTGCTGGCTCCGATGCAGCCCTCTCCGTCGGCGCCGTCACCGGCTGCTGCGCCCAAAGGCTCATTCCCGAACACACCAGAACCAGCCACAACCACCTGCCACGGTTCATAGAGTTCCCCTTCCGCACGTTATGGACGTGCCGGAGCGCTTCAGGGACCCATTATTGCACCGGTGCTGAGATTCCCAACCCGTTTCGCCGCCCAGGCGTCGCCGACGCGCTCCCCGGGATCGCAGAACGTCAATGGTTGCGGTTCCAGGGGTTCCTGTCCCGCTAAGCCATGGCACTCCGGTTGACGCAACGAAGAAGGAGCGGCGACCCTGGACGAAATCGGCGAGGCTACACCTACCCCGGAACCGCCGTTAAAATCAAAGTTGACCATGACCGCAAGCAGAAAGCAGCAGAAGGCCGCGGGTGCGGCCGTCGCTCCGGAGAATTCGCCGTCCCCGCAGGCCTCGCGATCCGCCTCCGGCGCCGATTCCGGCGAGCCCGACCTTCGCTATAACCCTGCCGAGATCGAATCCCGCTGGGCCGAGCGCTGGGCCGCGCAGGGTGACCTCTACGCCGCCGAACCGGCCTCGTCCTCGAAGCCGAAATACTACGTTCTCGAAATGTTGCCGTACCCCTCCGGCGCGTTGCACATGGGCCATGTGCGCAACTACTCCATTGGCGATGCCCTCGCCCGCTACATGTGGATGCAGGGCTATAACGTTCTGCACCCGATGGGCTGGGACGCCTTCGGCCTGCCTGCGGAAAACGCCGCTCTCAAGAGCAACACGCCGCCGCGCCAGTGGACCCTCGGCAACATCGCCGCCATGAAGCGGCAGATGAACCGCCTCGGCCTCAGCTACGACTGGAAGACCGAGGTCACCACCTGCCTGCCCGACTACTACCGCTGGAACCAGTGGTTCTTCCTGCGCATGCTGGAGCGCGGCCTGGCCTACCGCCGGAAGAGCAAGGTGAACTGGTGCCCGCAATGCGCCACCGTGCTGGCCAACGAGCAGGTCGTCAACGGCTGCTGCTGGCGCCATGAGGAGCAGCTGGTCGAGCAGCGGGATCTCGAACAGTGGTTCCTGCGCATCACCAACTACGCCCAGGAGCTTCTCGACGATCTGTCAAAGCTTGAAGGCTGGCCTGAAAAAGTCCGCACCATGCAGCGCAACTGGATCGGCCGCAGCGAAGGCGCAGAGGTCGAGTTCGAGCTGGAAGGCGCAACCTTCGTGCATCCCGATGAAGAGAAGGCACGACGCGGCGGCACAGCCATTTTGCCCGCGCGCGACGACGTCCGCGGCACGGGCAGAAAGATCGCCGTCTTCACCACCCGCATCGACACCATCTACGGAGCGACCAGCCTGCAACTTGCTCCTGAGCACCCCCTCGTCAGGGAGATGGCCGCCGACGATCCTGCGCTCAGTGAGTCGGTTGCTGCTTTGCTCGACCAGCAGCGCAAAGCTCGCGAGACCGGCGATGTGGGCGCCATCGAAAAGCACGGCGTCTTCACCGGCCATTACGCCATCAATCCCTTCAGCGGCGAGCGCCTGCCCGTCTGGGTCGGCAACTATATCCTGCTCGACTACGGCACCGGCGCCATCATGTCCGTTCCGGCGCACGACGAGCGCGACTACGATTTTGCGAAGAAGTACGGCCTCGAGATCAGGATCGTCGTCCTGCCGCGCCGCAACGGCGACCCGCCTGCTTCGAACGCCGCTGAGTCGCTGTTGCCGTTCACCGAAGAAGACTCGCTGCTCATCAACTCCGGCGAGTTCAGCTCTCTCGGCTGCCGCGAAGCGCAGCACAAGATGGCGGCCTTCGCCCAGGAGCACGGATTCGGCAAGCCCACGGTGACCTTTCGCCTCAAGGACTGGGGCATCAGCCGCCAGCGCTACTGGGGCACGCCGATTCCGGTTCTGTATTGCGCGAAATGCGGCATCGTTCCGGTTCCCGACAGTGAATTGCCGGTCCTGCTGCCTGACCATGTAGAGATCACGCAACAGGGCGGCTCCCCGCTGGGCCGCGTGGCGGAATTTGTCAACGCGACCTGCCCCGGGTGCGGAGGCCCCGCGCGCCGCGAAACAGATACCATGGATACCTTCATTGATTCGTCCTGGTATTTCTACCGCTATACCGACGCGCAGAACGCCCAGGCGCCATTTGCAACCGAGACGATTGCATATTGGTTCCCCATCGACCAGTACATCGGCGGCGTCGAGCACGCCATCCTGCACCTCATCTACTCGCGCTTCTGGACCAAGGTCATGCGCGACCTCGGCCTCGTCCGCAACGATGAGCCGGTCGAGCGGCTCTTTACCCAGGGCATGGTCATCAGGAACGGCGCGAAGATGTCCAAGTCCAAGGGCAATGTGGTCTCGCCCGACGACATGATCGCTCGCTACGGCGCCGACGCCACCCGCATGTACTCGCTGTTCGCCGCACCGCCCGACCGCGACCTCGACTGGCAGGAAGACGGCGTCGCCGGCGTCAGCCGCTTCCTCGGACGCGTCTACCGCTTCGCGATGAGGCACGCAGATCAGGCGCGAACAGCAGATTCGCGGGGCGCGCAGCCCACGCCGGCCGCGCAGGCCATCCTGCGCAAGCTCCACCAGACCATCCGCAAAATCACTGAGGACTTCGCGGGACGCTGGCACTTTAACACCTGCATCGCCGCGATTATGGAACTGGTGAACACGCTCACCGCTGCCGAGCCGCAGATCTCCGCGGGCGAAGTCCCCGATGCCGTCCTCGCGGAGATCCTTCGCACGCTTACGCTGCTCCTCGCGCCCTTCGCTCCTTATCTCGCCTTTGATCTGTGGGAGCGCCTCGGCGAAAAAGACAATCTGTTGCGCGCCCCGTGGCCCAAATTCGATGAGCAGCTCGCCAAAGAAGAGCAGATCGAAATCCCGGTGCAGATCAACGGCAAACTCCGCTCCGTCGTCCGCGTCGATGCCGATGCCGGCGAAGACCAGGTCCGCGATGCCGCGCTCGCCGACGAAAAGATTGCCGCGCTGCTGGACGGCCGGGAAGCCGTCCGCATCATTCTCGTCCCGCGCAAGCTGGTCAACATTGTGGTGCGGTAGGTGCGGGCTGGTAGGTGCGGGCTGGTAGGTGCGGGCTTCAGCCCGCACTCCGGGAAGCACGCCTGAACTAAGCTGAGACAGACCCCGTTGCCCCAAAACGCCACCCAACCCGAACCGATCGCCATGCGCGCATCACCGCGCCGGGTGCCCCACATCTGCCCGGTTCTGGCAGATGTGGGGAGGCACGAAGCCACCCCGGCCCCGACGCCATGTTTTGTATCAGGGCACGACTTCAGCCGTACCGAAACGGCCGCAACAAAGAAACGGGGCTTCAGCCCCTGCGGCCTTTCCGCGAATCGGTCCTGCGCAGCAGGACGACGGTAGAAGCCCCGGCCTTCAGGCCGGGGATAAGAGGCGCTCCGAAAATTGAGGGCTTTAGCCCCGGACGGAGCCCCTCCTTTTTCTCCGATCCCCCTGTCGTAAGAACCCAACCCTCCCACCTATCCACTACTCTGAATCCAGACCCTCTTGTCTCACCCCGCCACCCAACCCGAACCGATCGCCATTCGCGCAGTACCGCGCGGCACGCAGTCCTTCGTCCACATCATCGGGGCCTGCTCGCGCCGTCCGTCACTGCTTGCGTTGGAGCTGCTCTGGCGCTGGCTGTTCGGCATTCCTCTGCTGGCGTTGCTCGCGTGGCAAGGACAGCGCATCTGGATGCAGACCGCCGCAGCCGTGCAGGGTACCGGCATCGAGCAGTTCTCCCTGCAGTTTCCCATTCAGGGCGCACTTTCCGTCGCCGAGACATTCCAAATCCTGTGGCCGCCCATCATTCGCGTACTCACCTGGCTGCTGCCCATCGCCATGCTGGCGTGGGCGCTGGCCTCGGGCCTCGGACGCAACCTGTTGCTGCGCCGCTACGATCGGTCGCTGCCGTGGCGTCCCGGCGCCAGCATCATTCTCCAGTTGTTGCGCATCGCCGCCCTCTGCGCCACGTTCGCCATATGGTTCGCACTGATACGCTGGGCAGCAAATTACACGCTCTCGCAGGCCTCGCCCAGTGGGAACGCCGGCGGTGAGCCGAACCTCGTCCTCTACTGCGCCCTGGTCATCGTCATCTCGCTCGGCATCTTCACCCTGTGGCTGCTGCTGAGCTGGATCTTCTCCATCGCGCCGCTCCTCGCGCTGCTTGAGGGTGGCAGCATCGGCCGCAGCCTCACCCGCAGCCTGCGCCTCGGCCCGCTGCGCGGCAAGCTCGCCGAGATCAACCTGGTCATGGGCATCGTCAAGCTGGCGCTTATCGTCCTCGCCATGGTTTTCTCCGCTACGCCATTGCCCTTCGAGGCGGAGGTGCATGGAACCACCCTGTATGCCTGGTGGGCCGGCGTTACCCTGCTCTATCTGCTGGCTTCGGATTTTTTCCAGGTCACCCGGGTGGTGTCGTTTGTGGAGCTGTGGAAGGTATCCACTCCTCCAGCCTGAGGCGCTTAGCAGGCCTGGCTACCCCCGCTCACAGCCGTGCATACATTCGCCCCTTCCGCAGATCCGTAGCAATCTCCGCCGCTTTGATCGCCGCCGTCATCTGCTGGTGCCACAGCTTGTCCCGCCACATCCCCACAAACTGCGGCTCGCAAAAATTGCTGCTTGCCGCGGCCAGCCATCGTCCGCTCGCCGTTGCTGTCTGCGCGCCCAGCACGCACAGCTCCTTCACCCAATCCCACTCCAGCAGCGGCCAGTCCTTGTAATCGACCACGCCCCAGCACTCGGTCGTGATCAGCGGCATCCCGATCTGCCGCGACACCCCCGCAAAGGCCTCGATCGCCTGCACCAGCCCCGCCTGCCAGTATTCCGGACGCGCACGATACACCTCCGCCGCCTTCAGGCTCAGATTCGTGTACCCCTTTTCATCGAAGTGCTCGTAGTTGTACCCCGTCAGCTGGTAAAACTCGCCGTCGCGCGTCTGCGCCATCCAGATGTGCGGGTCGAGCAGGTCGAAATAGCTCAGATCGTGCTCGCCAAAGGCGGCCATGTTTCCCGTCGCCACCGAGAAGAACAGCGGCATTTCCGGATATCTCGCGCGCACCAGCGCAATCGCCTTCTGCATCCACGCCAGCGAGACCGGATTGTCCCACTGCCCATAGGTCAAATGCGGCTTCACAAACGGAGCCCAGTCGTCCCCAGGCCATTCGTTGCACAAATCCGTGTACAGAATCGAGGCCAGAAATCCCGCCTGCTCGATTAACTCCAGCGTCCGGATCCAGTTCGCGGCCATCACGTCGGGCCCCGTAATCTTCATCCGCGTATCGGAGTCGTCCTTGCGATACCACGTCGAGAGCCCCGCCATCACCCCGCGCGCTTTGCACTTGCCCAGAAACTCAAACAGCGCCGGCGCCAGCACAATCCGGTTCACACCCGGAGACCCCCAGTCCTGCACGCTCCACTCCGGCAAAAGAGTCCACGTTTTATGAGGATCCGCCGCCAGCAGATGCGGAAACGGATCGATGCGCACAGCGTTGTACCCGCGCTCGCACAACTCATCCAGCGCCCGGTCCCAGTCCTCGAACCCCGCTCCCGGCCACCGCCGCTCAATCCACGAAAACTCCCACATCGTGATCGCTCGGGGATGTTTCACGTCTGAAGTCTGCCCGCCCACAGCAGTTTCCCCCTCGCCCGGGGTCATATCCGCTCGCCCACTCGCCAGGCCCGCGGCAGGCAAAGCCCCTGCCACCACCGCCGACGCTGCCCCGCTCAAAAACTTCCTGCGCTGCATCCCGTCCTCCGATATGCGACTCAAGTCTACGACTCGTCTGCTGAAGGGTTGACCGGGCACACCGTTGGACCGGGCCAGGGATACGGCTCGAGTTTTCGCGGGATAGTCAGCGGAGCATCCACTAATTCCGCATCGCGACTTTCAGCCGCTATCGCCAGGATCAGCTCAGGAGCAACGCCATCGCTTCTTTACACCCCCAAAAACCTCTGCCACACTAACCTGTGACCACCCCTTCCATCGTCATCCTCGACTTTGGCTCGCAGTACACGCAGCTCATCGCGCGCCGCATCCGCGAGCAGAATGTCTTTTCCGCCGTCCTCCCCTGCACGGCTTCGATCGCCGAAATTGAGGCGCAAAACCCCATCGGCATCGTCCTCTCCGGCGGACCCTGCTCCGTTTACGACGCCGACGCGCCGCCCGCCGATCCCGCCGTTCTCGACCTTGGTCTCCCGGTGCTCGGCATCTGCTACGGCCTGCAATTTATCACCCATCACCTGGGCGGCCGCGTGCGCTCCGCCGAGAAGCGCGAGTACGGCCACGCCGAGGTCGAAATCGTCGACGCGCACAATGCGCTCTTCGCCGAACTGCCCGCTTCTCTCCATGTCTGGATGTCCCACGGCGACGAGGCTCTCGACCTCCCGCCCGGCTTCCACCTCACCGCGAAGACCTCGAGCGCCGTCGCCGGCATCGCCAGCCCCGAGCGCCGCATCTGGGCCGTGCAGTTCCATCCGGAGGTCCACCACACGAAGCAGGGAACCGCGCTGCTGCGCAATTTCCTCTTCAACATCTGCAACGCCCAGCCTGACTGGACCCCCGAGCACTTCATCCAGTCCACTATTGCCGCCATCCGCGAGAAAGTCGGTGACGGCCACGCCATCTGCGCGCTCTCCGGCGGTGTCGACTCTTCCGTCGCCGCCGTTCTCGTCCATCGCGCCATCGGCGACCGGCTCACCTGCGTCTTCGTGGACAACGGCGTCCTGCGCAAGAACGAGTTCGCCAAAGTCCAGCAGAACCTCCGCGACAAGCTCGGCCTCAAGCTGGTCGCCGTCGACGCCAGCAAGCGGTTTCTCTCGCGTCTCGCCGGCATCACCGACCCCGAAGCCAAGCGCAAGATCATCGGCAACGAATTCATCGCCGTCTTCGACGACGAGGCGCACCGCATCGCCGCGGAAACCGGCGGCGTCGATTTCCTCGTTCAGGGCACGCTCTATCCCGACGTGATCGAGTCCTCGTCCGTCAAAGGCCCGTCGCAGACCATCAAGTCCCACCACAATGTAGGCGGCCTGCCGGAGACGATGAAGCTCAAGCTGATCGAGCCGCTGCGCGACCTTTTCAAGGACGAAGTCCGCCGCATCGGCCGCGACCTGCAAATGCCCGCCGACATCCTGCAGCGCCAGCCGTTCCCCGGTCCCGGTCTCGCCGTGCGCATCCTCGGCGAAATCACCGCCGAGCGCGTCGCTCTGCTCCAGGAAGCCGACGACATCGTGGTGACCGAAATCAGGAACGCCGGGCTTTACGAGAAAATCTGGCAATCCTTTGCCGTCCTGCTGCCGGTCAAAAGCGTGGGCGTTATGGGCGATCAGCGCACCTACGCCTACACTTGCGCCATCCGCGCCGTGCATTCCGAGGACGGTATGACCGCCGATTGGGTTCCGCTGCCCTACGACGTCCTCAAGACCATCTCCTCGCGTATCGTGAACGAGGTTCGCGGCATCAACCGCGTCGTCTACGACATCACTTCCAAGCCCCCCGGCACCATCGAGTGGGAGTAGCTGGCCGCTACGGGGGGACGCGCCTTCGGCGCAAAAACTCTCTTTCTCACTGCGCCGAAGGCTCAACCGCCTGGACAGCCAGTCCCCTGGACGGCCAGTCCCCTGATATCCTTCCTCCTTCGCCACAATTCCCGTTCGCCGGAGGCCCTGCCTTCCATGAAGCTGCGTTTCTGTCTGCTCTTCCTCGCGCCCGCGCTGGTTCTGCCCGCCCTCGCCCAGACCGCCCCCGCCGCGCCCGTCTCCCAATCCACCGCCATCGGCGTCGCCGCGGCCTACGCGCGCGATCCGCAGCAGCCCATCGACCAGGATTACACCGCGCACATCCTCAAATACACCACCGAGCCGTACTTCAACTCACCCCTGACCGACTACCTCCCTGCCTCGAAGACAGTCCCCACCCCCGCGAAGGTGCTTGGCGACGTCTCCGGCGCGCCCAACATGCTGCCCTACGCTGAAGATGTCTACAAATACTTCCGCCTGCTGGCCGCCGCCACGCCGCGCGTGCGCGTCTATACCATCGGCCACACCGAAGAAGGCCGCGAGATGATCGCCGTGGCCATTGCCGATCAGTCTCTCCTTGATCAGCGGCAGGCCAACGATGCGCGCCTCGCGAAGCTTGCCGATCCGCCCACCATCGATATGAACGACGCGGAAGCGGCCACGCTCGCCAAGCAGTCTTTCCCCGTCTACTACATCACCGGCACCATCCACTCCACGGAAACTGGCGCGCCCACCGCGCTGATGGAGCTGGCCTACCGCCTCGCCGTCGACGACTCGCCCTACATCCAGTACATCCGCACGCACATGATCGTGCTCATCACCCCGGTCGTCGAAGTCGATGGGCGCGACCGCATGGTTGACACCTACAACTGGCACCGCGCTCACCTCGGCGAGAACTCGCCGCGCCTCATGTACTGGGGCCATTACGTTGCGCACGACAACAACCGCGACGCCATGGCCATGACCTTGGACCTCACGCGCAACGTCCTCAACACCTATGTCGCGTGGCACGCACAGGTGCTGCACGATCTGCATGAGTCCGTCCCGTTCCTCTACGACAACACCGTCGGCGACGGCCCCTACAACGCCTGGATCGACCCCATCCTTTCCGGCGAGTGGGCGGAGATCGGCTGGAACAACGTTTCGCAGATGACTGACCTCGGTATGCCTGGCGTCTTCACGCACGGCGACTTCGACACGTGGAGCCCTGGCTATCTGATGTTTTTGGCCGCCATGCACAACGGCATCAGCCGCCTCTACGAAACCTTTGGCAACGACGGCGCCGACACCGAGAAGCGGATACTGGAGCCCGACGAATACGCCCGCACCTGGTACAAGCAGAATCCGCCGCTGCCCGTCGTCGAGTGGTCGCAGCGCGACAATAATAACTACGAAGAGACAGCGCTGCTGACCACGCTCTCGTACTTCTCGCACAATAGCCAGCAATGGCTGCAGAACTACTATTTGAAGGCGAAGCGCTCGATTGAAAAGCCGGAGCACGCCGGCCCCGCGGCCTACGTCATCGCGCCCGCCGGCCAGTCGCCCAGCCGCCGCGCCGAGCTGCTGCGCGTGATGGCTCTGCAGCACGTTGAAGTCAGCCGTCTCACCGAACCCGCCACCGTAAACATTCCCGCAAACAAAAATTCCGGCGACGAAGCCAAATCGCAGACCTTCCCCGCGGGCAGCTACGTCATCCGTATGGATCAGCCTTACTCCCGCATCGCCGACGCGCTCCTCGACCGCCAGTACTGGTCGCCCGACGACCCGCAGAAGACCCCCTACGACGACACCGGATGGTCGTTCCCCGATCTCTTTAGCGTTCCCACGGTGCGCGTCACAGATGTCTCGATTCTGAAGGCGAAGATGGAGCCCGTCGCCAATCCCGGCGCGCCCGATGGCTCGGTCAGCGCCTCCGGCTCTGTCTATGTCATCAACAATGCGGGCGAAATCACCCTTCTCGGCCTGCGCTACGCGCTGAAGGATGCGCAAATCTCCGTCGCCGAGAAGTCCTTCGACGCCAATGGCACGCACTTTGCCGCCGGTTCGCTGATCCTGCGCGATGTCACCGCCGACGCCCTGCGGTCTGCCATCAAAGACGCCGACGTCGAAGCCGTCACCCTCGCCGCTGCGCCCTCAGTCCCCATGCACGACGTCCCGTTGCCCCGTGTCGCCATCATGCACACCTGGCTCGATACGCAGACCGAAGGCTGGTGGCGCGAGGCCTTCGACAAGCTGCACGTCCCGTATGACTACATCAGCACCCAGACCGTTTCGCACGAAGCCGGCCTGCGCTCCAGGTACGACGTCATCGTCTTTGCCCCCGTCGGCCGCTCCAGTCCCGAGCGGATCGTTGACGGTATGCCCATGTATGGCAACCCGTTGCCATGGCAGAAGACTGCGCTCACACCCAACCTCGGCCGCATCGACTCCACGCCCGACACGCGTCCTGGCCTCGGGCTCGATGGCCTGCAGCATCTGAAGGATTTTGTCGCGCAGGGCGGTTTGCTCATCACCGCTGAGGACACAGCCGCGTTCGCCATCGATGAGGGTCTTGCCCCCGGAGTCTTCCTCAATCGCGGAGGCAAAGTGAATGTCGTCGGCAGCGTCCTGGGCGCGACGTTTGTCGATCGCGGCAGTCCGGTCGCCTGGGGTTACGGCAGTTCGCTCGCCGTCTACAGCGCCAGCGGCATGGCCTTCACCATCGCCGATACCACCTTCCCGCGCCGCGGCCTTACCGCGGAAGATTACCAGCGCCCCACCGGCCGCGGCGGCCCGCAGGAGGAAGATACTCCGCAGGGACGCCCGCCCGTCCAGGCAGAACCGCTGCCCTCGCCCAAGCCGTGGGAAGCCACGCCCCTCAATGAAGACGAGGCCCGCAACAATCCCTGGGTCATCCCTGTCCAGGACCGCCCCGACGTCATCCTGCGCTTCGTCGGCGCCAAAGATCTGCTCCTCTCCGGCCTGCTCGAGAACGGCGGCTCCATCGCCGAGAAGCCCATCGTCGTCGACGCGCACTTCGGCGCCGGCAACGTCCTCCTCTTCGCCAACAACCCCGTCTACCGCGGTGAGACGATCGGCAGCTACCCGCTGGTCTTCAACGCCATCCTGAACTTCGACCACCTCACGCGGCCGGCCGCCGGGACGAACTGATCCCCGGCGCGGTACAAGAAGGTATGGACAAGCTGGGCCTCATCGCCGGCAACGGCCGCTTTCCCTTTCTCCTGCTCGACGCCGCGCGCGCTCACGGCAGGGAAGTCGTCGTCGCCGCGATCAAAGAAGAAACCGATCCCGAAATTGACGCGCGCGCCCAGGCCGACCCCGGGATCCGCGTCCACTGGCTCTCGCTCGGCGAATTGTCGCGCCTCATCGAGACCTTCCAGAAGGAGGGAGTGCGCCAGGCCGTCATGGCCGGCCAGGTCAAACACAAGCAGATCTTCTCCAGCATCCGCCCCGACTGGCGCCTGGCCAAGCTGCTCCTCAACCTCCGCACCCGCAACACCGACATGCTCCTCGGCGCCGTCGCCAAAGTCCTCGCCGACGAGGGCATCGAGCTCATCCCCTCCACCGCCTGCCTCGAGCCGTTGCTCGCCCAACCCGGCGTTCTCACCGCCCGCGCGCCCACCGAGCAGGAGCAGCGCGACATCGACTACGGCCGCCACGTCGCCAACGCCCTCGCCGCCTTCGACCTCGGCCAGACCGTCGTCATCGCCGCCCAGGCCTGCGTCGCCATTGAGGCCATGGAAGGCACCGACGCCGCCATCGAACGCGCCGGCCAGCTCATGCGCTCCCTCGGCGATCCCAGCGAGCAAGGCCCGCCGGGGACTCCGACCCTCGACCGCTCGCTCACCGTCGTCAAGGCCGCTAAACCCAAACAGGACATGCGCTTCGACGTCCCCGTCGTCGGTGTTCGCACCATCCGAACCATGCGTGCCGCCGGCGCCACCTGCCTCGCTCTCGAGGCCCACCGCACCCTCATCTTCGACCTCGATGCTGTACGGAGCGAGGCGGATGCGGCCGGCATTGCGGTTGTCATCACCGAACGCGGATAATGATTCGGGCGTCCGGGGACGAGTCTTTCTTTCGGGTTTGCCGTCTCACCTGAAGCGAGGACCCCGTCGTTCCGCTATTCCATCGATCCGCGAGAACGAAGGCAAACTCCGCGCCTCAACTTAAGGAGAAGCAGAATGTCGAAGTCTTCTGTGATTGCTGTTGCTGTCGCCGCTGTCCTCGTAATCGCCGGATTCGCAGCAGTCCGCGGATACGCCGCCGCCGATGATGATTCCTCCATGCCGCAAGTGGGCGACAGCGCGCCCAACTTCACCCTTCCCAACCAGGAAAATCAGCCGGTTGACCTCCATCAGTACCGCGGCCACTGGGTGGTCCTCTACTTCTATCCCAAGGACATGACCACCGGTTGCACCATTGAGGCCCACAACTTCGAGCGCGATCTCGACCAGTACAAGGCCCTCAATGCCGTCATCCTCGGCGTTAGCGTCGACACCGTCGACAGCCACAAACAGTTCTGCACGAAAGACTCGCTGACCTTCACTCTGCTCGCCGACCCGAACAAGAAAGTTGTGCAGGAGTACGGCTCGCTGGGCAGCTTCGGACCTATGAAGATCGCGAAGCGGAACACCTTCCTCATCAACCCCAAGGGCAAGATCGTTCAGGTGTGGACCGGCGTCAATCCCAACACGCACAGCGCCGCCGTCATCGCGACCCTGAAGGATATGGAGCACAAGGGCTGAACGGCAGGGATTAGGGTTCGGGGATTAACCCCTGAACCCTGACTCCCGCGTTAATTTAGCCAGGCTGCGAAGTCCCCACACTCGATATAGAACTGCGGTGTGGGGAAGCCTTCTGCCGAGTTTCGCTGTGAGTTGGTGGTCTGGCAACGTGCGGTTGACCTCTGCATCGCCGTGTACAACCTGACGAAGCGGTTTCCATGTGAAGAAACCTGCGGTCTTGTCAGCCAGTCGCGGCGGGCCAGCGTCTCCATCGCCAGCAATAGTGCCGAAGGCTACGGCCGCTCCTCGCGCTACCAGTACAAGCCCTTCCTCGCCATTGCGCGAGGTTCTTATCCGGAATTGCAAACTCAGCTGCTGATCGCTCGCAAGCTTGCCTTCGCGGAAGCGTCCGACATTCAGGCTGTCTCCGATCCCGCCTCTGAGGTCGGCAGGATGCTTGCCGCCATCCTGCGCAAGCTCAGTCAGCCTCCAATCCCTGATCCCCAATTCCTACTGTTTGATCGGCGTAATCGGGTGCTTATTCTCCGGCGCATCCGGGTTCACCCCGAAATCCCACACGTCCAGGTTGATCTCGCCTGGCCCCAGAATCTCCATTAGCGCATATTCGCCAACCGTCAGCGGCTCCTTCGGCGTCAGCTTCATCCAGTGCTTGCCCGGCAGGATCGTCGCCGTCGTCGGCACAATATCCTCCGACTGCGTGGTCTGTCCGTTCAGCCTCTTCAGCCGCACCGCGCCGATGACCCGCTCGCCCGGCACCACCTGCACGCGCACAATGGCGTAGCGGCTCTCCGGCGA
>JASIAO010000150.1 GCA_030041955.1 Acidobacteriaceae bacterium
GTTCTGTCGTGATAGCGAATCGCAAACTGGAAAGGGAAGTTCCCCGTGTTGGAGACGACGAGGACGATTTTCCCGTCCGGGGTGAGAAACGCGGCGTTGTCGAGCTGTTCGAGATCGTTCGAACCGATGCGCAACGATCCCGGCGGAACGAACTTGGAGAAGTGAGCGAGCGCGTAATAAGCCACGTTGCGGGTGACCTGGTCGCCATCGAGGGTCAGTGCGCCGAAGCAGAAGGCGCATCCGCCGTTGCCGGTATGCGGCCCGGCGTTGGGGTCGGCCGCGAGGTTCCAGAGCAGTACATTGCGGCTCCAGTTGCGCGTGGCGCCGATGAGCACGCGATCCACGGGCTCGGCGATGTCCAACGTCGTGGAATGCGGATTTTGTGTCACCGACTGCTCGGTCATAAACAAATCCTTGCGGGGGTAGAGATCATGTACTTTTGTGAACGTGGAGCTGTCTCCGCCATAGAGGTGAAATGCCGTCCCTTCGACGTATTGGTTGGCGACGGGATCGGCGAGGATCGACAACGGGTACGACGGCACGTCGGGATTGTGATCGTAGACCTGAATGCCTGTCCGGATGCCGGCCTTCCGGAAGGCCGGGCCCAGATCGTTCGCGATGAAGCTGTCTTCCTCGGACGCGAACATGGCCATGCTGGGGGTGTTCTTGGGATTCAGCGGCTCGTTCTGCACGGTGACGGCGTTGATGGTGATGCCAGCGGCCTTCATCCCCTCGACGTATTTCACGAAATACTCGGCATATACGCCGTAATTCTCGGGCTTGAGGTGGCCGCCCTTCAGATTGTCGTTGGTTTTCATCCACGCAGGCGCCGACCAGGGCGAACCGAGGATCATGATGTGGGGATCGATGGCGAGAATCTGCTGGAGCACGGGAATCACGCTGGCACGATCGGCGTCCAGGCTGAACTTCTCGAGATGCGGATCGGTTTCTCCCGGAGGCATGTCGTCGTAGGTGTAGGCGTGGTCGTTCATGTCGGAGGATCCGATGCTGACGCGCAGATAGGAGACATGAATGCCGTCTCCCTGGGGCGCAAAGAGCTCCTCGAGCAGAGCGGTTCGGCGGGCCGGGGTCATCCGCATGAGGAGCTCGGCACTGCCCCCGGTGAGCGCGACGCCGAATCCCTCCATGGACTGGTACTGCTCCATGTCGTTGACGACGATGGTGCGGGCCGTGCTCGCGGACTCCTCAAATGGCACCGGCGCAGTCTGAAGGGCGAGCAGCGATGAGCGATCGACCGTCGTGAGCCAGAGCTGAGCACTCTGTGCGGAACACAGGGGAACGGCGAAAAGAGCCGATATGCAAGCGAGACAGAAGTGTGCCTTCATGGGGATATCCTCGCAATCGGGGGCCGGGGGACTTCAGCAGGAGCCGCAGCGGAGCCAATAAACAAACGTTTGTGTCGGGCGCGCCGCGAGCTGTTATGCTGCGTGCCCACGATGAAAACAGGACATTGGCTCTCTTGTCAATGGAGGCCGGAGCGGCTGTTGTCAGTTGCCCGAGTGAATTCCGAGAGCGCAGGCAATCGTTTGTTTGTTCTTGACAGAGGCAGGGCGCCTGGATCAATGTGTGGACGCCTCGATTCGCCCCAGCGATTGGAGACCAGGATCTGACGATGCGGAGCCATGCCGCGGGAAAAACAGTGGTGCTTTTTTGCGCGGCCTGGTGCTGCTGTTTGCGCTGGATACGAGAATTGCCGGCCTTTGAGGTGGTTCGCTGCGCTGGCTTGCGCGGGTGCGGGGTGGCCTCACTGCCGTCGTTGCCATGCCGCCGCTGCGCGCATGTTTACGAGGTTATGCTGCGGTGATGAACGCGAGAGAAACAGGATCGGGAGTTGCTACGGGGCCAGTCACGCTCAAAATGCTGGCGGCCCATCTCGGCCTCGATCCGGCTACGGTCTCTGTTGTTCTGAACGACGTTCCCGGGCGCTCCATACCGGAAGCCACGCGAGAGCGGATTCGGGCGGCCGCGCAGAAATTCAGCTATCAGCCCAGCTTTGTGGCGAGATCGCTGCGCAATCGGCGCACCATGACGATCGGCATTCTGGTTCCGGTGCTGGCCGATGGTTATCACGCCGAAGTGATGAGCGGGATCGGCGATCACCTGCTGGACAAGAACTATTTCTACTTTATTGCACACCATCGGCACCGGTCCGACCTGGTCCAGAAATATCCGCAGATACTGGTGAGCCGCGGTACGGAAGGGATCATCGCCATCGACACGCACATCGATCGTAAGCCGCCGGTACCCACGGTTACGGTGGCGGGACACAGAAGAATCGACGGCGTTGCCAACGTGGTGCTCGATCACAAACGGGCCGCGCGGCTGATACTCGAGCACCTGTATCATCTGGGTCACCGGAAGATTGCCTTCATGCGGGGTCAGCCCTTCAGTTCCGACTCCGGTGTGCGCTGGGAGAGCCTGGCAGACGCAGCTCGCGGTCTTGGACTGGTTGTCCGACCTGAGCTGATGATCGAACTGACCCGCGATTTAACCTCGCCCGAACTTGGGTATCCGGTCGTGCAGCAACTGCTGACTCTCCACCAGCACTTTACGGCTCTGGTGTGCTTCAATGACATGGCGGCCATCGGCGCCATTCGGGCGCTGCATGACGCGCAGTTGCGGGTTCCTCAGGATATTTCCGTGGTGGGATTCGACGATATTCCTCAGGCTGCTTTTCAGATGCCGAGTCTGACCACAGTCCGCCAACCTCTGCACAGGATGGGCAAGCTCTCGGCAAACCTGCTGCTGGAACACCTGCGAACGAGAACCGCAATGCCGCCGGAAGTCGCTGTCGAGCCGGAGCTGATTGTGCGCGAGACGACCGCAAAAGCGCGTTCAATTGCTGGGAGCCGGAACCGCTTCCGCCGCGGAAGGCAAAATGTCCTGGGCTGAGGATATGCCTGGCTGTTCCTCACCCTGCGGATATCTTTCCCCAGCCGATGGGGCCGAACTGGAAACTGCCGCCATTCGCCCATAAAGCCAGGAAAGTCCTCCTTTCCTCAAGACAAAGGCTTGTCTGTTTCACTGGCTTCGAAAATTTCTCTTGACAATCCAACGCGGGTGTTGCTCTCATAATCGCCAATTCGGAGCAAGCGTCCCCAGCAGCTCATAAAAACAAACGCTTGTCTTACCCACAACGGCGACCGCGGGGAGATTCCCGCGTAAATTTCCAGGCTCCGGGAAATGGGCTCTGCCGGTTTCGGCCTTGTATCAGGATTGGTTTTCAGGAGGAGACGATGTGGCGACGCATATCTGAAGGCCTGGCTGTGGCCAGCCTGTTCTGCGGAATTGCGTGCTTTGCGCAGAGCACCAACTCCGGCGACATTCGCGGTACGGTAACCGACCAGACAGGAGCCGTGATTCCCGGAGTGACGGTGACCGTGCAGGACATCGACAAGCAGGTCACCCGCACCTTCACCACCGATGGCGCCGGTCTCTACGACACCGGCTCGATTGTTGCCGACCACTACCTGCTGACTTTTACCAAGACCGGGTTCGAGACCCTGGTGCGCGGGCCCATCACGCTCACGGTGGGCATTCAGGGGCTCAACGTTCAGCTGGCGGTGGGCAGCGAGGCGCAGAAGATCGTGGTCACCACGAACGTGCCTTTGCTGAACACCGAGACAGGAGCGCAGGAAGACACGCTGGTGGCCAGCACCATGGATCAGCTGCCGGCGTTGGGAAGCGGCGCCGGATCGTCAGTGGACTGGGAGAACTTCATCTGGCTGCAGCCGGGCGCCGCGGGCGCTCCGGAGAATGCCACGAGCTCAGTCTCTCCGAACGCCGGCCAGACATCGATCAATGGCAATCTGCCGTATGAAAATGTGCTGGCTGATGGTGCGACCACTACCCTGCCCATGAGCCAGAACTCTGACGTCACCATCTTCGAAACCACCGCCGAAGTCAAGATCAGCAACAACGCCTTCTCCGCGCAGTACGGTATCGGCGACATCGTCTACAACCAGATCACCAAAGGCGGCACCGAACAGTATCACGGCGAAGGCTACGAATATTTCCAGAACAACGCGCTGGAAGCGGTGCCCTACGCCTT
>JASIAO010000151.1 GCA_030041955.1 Acidobacteriaceae bacterium
TTTGCTTGGACCTGCGATCCTCAGCGTGATGCAGACGTTCAAGTAGACAGAAACCGAGTTATCCGAACGTAGAACCATGGTCCGCTATAACAGGAGCGGCCGGAAAGGAGAAACAGAATGGAGACGACCAGTGTGGTTCGTATTGTCGCCATTGCCCTGATTGTGGTCTTTCTCGGGATCATTATCCTGAGGAGAAAGAAGAAGTCTGCCTAGGCTCCTTCGTTCGTGGAAGAGCGGGCATTGTGGCAGCGCGGCGCGTAATTATTGAGCCAGGGCCGGCAGCGAATCAGGTTCGATCGCTGCCGCTCCGAATCACAATATCGGCGGCGCGCCTGCATGCAGATCGACGACGGCGAGTGAGGCCGGGCTCCGGCGCAGCGACCTTCGCAGGAGCGCTGTCCGGTGTCTCGCCGCCGCTTACGTGCGGTATATCCACCCCCTTGGTCTCTCCGGGGCGGATTCGCGTTATTGTTCTCTCTCCGGCCACAGTACAACGCTAAGGCTGAGGACCGGCGCTGTTCGATGAAACAACTCACAGTCAGCATCCCGGAGAAATCCGTAACCGTTGGATCGAAAATCGGCCTGGCCGATACGTCGATGACGCGGCTCTTTGGCCTGCTCGGCAAGAATGGGCTGGAGCCCGGCGCCGGGATTCTGATCCGGCCGTCGTCGGGCGTGCATACGATGGGAATGAAGTTTGCGATTGACGTGATCGCACTCGATCGCAACCTCCGCGTGGTGAAGGTGTGGCCCCGGCTGCGACCGTGGCGGGTGACCAGCGTCAGCCTGAAGACGCACAGTGTTCTGGAACTGGCGCCGGGCCAGATCGAGCAGTGCGGCATCGAGCCCGGAGACCAGCTGGCGATTACCGACTAATATCCTGATTCATCCCTGTGAGCGTGTCCGGGCGCCTGCGCGCCGGCGGCCTGCATCCCCGGAATTACGGTGGAAACCGAGTTCGTGAAGGCCTGAGCGGTTTCACGGTGCGAACCGGGGATCGCCTGTTGAATAATGATGCTCGGGCCCGGGGGCCTGTTCGCGATTTCCGAAAGCGCTCCAATTCGCTGCCAGTTGCGTATTCGCGGCGTCGTGCAGGGCGTGGGCTTCCGGCCGTACGTCTACAATCTCGCGCGGCGGCACGCGCTGGGCGGCTTTGTGCTGAATTCTCCGCGCGGCGTGTTCATCGAGATTGAAGGCCCGGCGAAGACGATTGAGGCGTTTATCGCCGCGTTGTCGACAGAGGCGCCGCCGCTGGTGCGCATCGCGGACGTGATGCGCTCTGAGATTCCGGCGGCGGGCGAGACCGAATTTTCCATTCATGAAAGCGATGCGGAAGGCTCGGCATTCGCCCTGGTGCCTCCGGACATCTGTACATGCGAGGCATGCCTTGCGGACAGCCGCGACGCGCAGAACCGGCGCTTCGACTATCCCTTCACCAACTGCACAAACTGCGGGCCGCGCTACAGCATCATCATCGATGTTCCCTATGACCGGCCCATGACGACCATGGCGGAATTCGCGATGTGTGCGGACTGCCTGCGGGAGTACAAAGATCCGGAAAATCGGCGATTTCACGCCCAGCCCAATGCGTGCCCGGTGTGCGGGCCGCGGTTGATCCTGCGCGAGCCGCGCGCGAGCGGCGAGGGGCCGAAGTCTTCGCGGGCAATTCTGGAGCGGGTTGCGGACATTCTGCGCGATGGCGGGATCGTCGCCTGGAAGGGGCTCGGCGGGTATCAGCTGGCATGTGATGCGCGGCAGGCGAGCGCGGTGGAAAAGCTGCGGCGGCGCAAGCAGCGCAACGAGAAGCCGTTCGCCATTATGGTCGGTGATGCGGCGAGCGCGGAGAAGCTGTGTTTCCTGTCCGAGCAGGAGCGCGGGGTGCTGGAAAGCCGCGAGCGGCCCATCGTGCTGCTGCGGCGCAGGCCGGGTGCGGAGCTGGCGGAGTCGGTGTCGCCGGGGAATCCGGCGACCGGAGTCATGCTGCCTTGCACGCCCATGCACGATCTGCTCTTTCGCATCCTTCGCGAGCGATGGGGACGGGAGGCATCGCTGGTGATGACCAGCGGGAATATCAGCGAAGAGCCGATTGTGATTGAGAACGTAGAGGCGGAAGAGCATCTGGCGGAGATCGCCGACGCCTTTGCCCATCACAACCGGCGCATTCATACGCGCGTCGACGATTCGGTGGTGCGCGTGGTGGCGGGCGAGACGATGCTGCTGCGCCGGGCGCGCGGCTATGCTCCGCAACCCGTATTCCTGGGGCGCGGCGAAGCTGAAGTACTGGCCTGCGGAGCTCAGCAGAAGAACACGCTGTGCCTGACGCGTGCGGGATTCGCGCTGCCGAGCCAGCACCTGGGGGATCTGGAGAACTTCGAGACGGTTCGCTTTTTCGAGGAGACGCTGGAACGGATGAGCCGGCTCTTCCATGTGCAGCCGACGGCCGTCGCGCACGACCTGCATCCCGGCTACCTGAGCACGCAACTGGCGATGAAGATGGAGAATCTGCGCCGCATCGGCGTACAGCACCATCATGCCCACATTGCCAGTTGCATGGCGGAGCACCGGCTGGGAGGCCGCGTCATTGGCGTGGCCTGGGATGGAACCGGGTTCGGGACGGACGGGACGATCTGGGGCGGGGAGTTTCTGGCCGCGGATTATCTCGGATTTGAGCGTTATGCGCGGCTGCGCTCGGTGCTGCTCGCAGGCGGAGACTCGGGCGTGCGCGAGCCGTGGCGCGTGGCGCGGAGCTATTTGCTGGAGGTATTCGGCGAGATTCCGGCGGAGGCGCGATGGGCGGAGATGGCCGCGCCGGAGCGGCTGCGGATCGTGGACGTCATGCTGAACAAGCGCGTAAACACGATTCCCACATCGTCGGCGGGGAGATTGTTCGATGCGGTCGCATCACTGATCGGGCTGCGGCACAGCGTGTCGTTCGAAGGGCAGGCCGCAATGATGCTGGAAGCGGCCGCGGATGGGGCATGCGGAGACGCATCGGGGCAGCCGTACGCGTTTGCGCTGGAGGACGCGGCGCCGGTGAACGTGGATTTGCGGCCGATGATCCGCGAGATTGTGGACGATGTGCGGCGCGGGGAATCGCAGGGAAGGATTGCGGCGCGGTTCCACGCCACGCTGGTGGCGGCGATTGCCGGGGTGTGCGAGCGCATGCGGGAAGAATTGCAACTCGACAGGGTGTGCCTGAGCGGGGGATGCTTTCAGAACGCGCTCCTTCTGGAGGGCTGCGTGAGGCGGCTGCGCGACGATGGATTCCAGGTCTTCACGCACCGGGAGGTGCCTGCGAACGATGGTGGCATTTCTCTGGGACAGGCTGCGATTGCCTGCGAGTTGCTGAGGCAGGACGCCTGATCGCAACCCAGGCCGGCCGGGGCGGGGCGTCAGGATTCGCGAAAAAATCGGGGCGAGCTTTTCCTTTGGCGCGGCATTTGCATCTGAAGTGTCAGCAGCCTGTACGGGGTCTCCGGACCCAACGAATTGCTATGTCTCGAATGGTCCCCGCACGAACGCTCGTCCTCCGGTGGGTTTTCCCGGCCGCTTTTGCCGTCATTTCTACCTTTCCGCTCGGCATAATGGCGCAAAGCCAGCCTGCACAGGCTCTGCAGGGCACCGCGCTCAACCCGAACTACACGCGGCGCGAGATTCAGCCGGATCTGAATGTGGATCGCGACCCGGTGCCGTCGCCGGACGTGGAATCGAATGCGCCCGTTGTGACTGCGAAGCCCGGATCGCCGATCGCGAAATCCGGCAACAACCTCTATACGTTGCAGGAAAACGTGAACGAGGTGGTGCTGAACTGCACGGTGGTCGATGAGCAGGGACGGCTGGTGAAGGGTCTGACGCAGAGAGACTTCCAGGTGTGGGAAGACGGCGTGCCCCAGACGATCGCGTCGTTCCGCAACCAGGATGTGCCGGTGTCGATGGGGATTCTCGTCGATAATTCCGGATCGATGCGCGACAAGCGCGCGGCAGCGGATGGCGCGGCCCTGGACCTGGTGCGGCTCTCGAATCCGCAGGACAATGCGTTCATCGTGAACTTCAATCAGAACGCGTATCTCGACCAGGGATTTACCTCGAATATCAGCGATCTGGAGCAGGGTCTGTCGCATTACGACGCAACCGGCACCACGGCGATTTACGACGCTGTGGCCGCTTCGGCGGATGAGCTCTCAAAATACGCAAAGTGGCCGAAGCAGGTGCTGCTGATCATTACGGACGGCGACGACAATGCTTCGCGGCTGACGCTGCAGGAGGCAGTGGAGCGGGTGCAGCGGCTGGGCGGTCCGGTGGTTTACTCCATCGGGCTGCTGTACGAGTCGGAGAATCCGCAGGAAGCGGCGCGCGCTAAGGCTACCCTCGAGACGCTGTCGAACGACACGGGCGGCCTGGCGTTCTTCCCGAGTTCACCCGACCAGGTGAACGCCATTGCGGCGCAGGTAGCGATGGATATTCGAAACCAGTACACGGTCGGCTATCATCCCACTCGGCCGCCGAGCGAGGGCGGATACCGCACTGTGCGCGTCGAGGCGCACGACCGCCGCTACGGCAAGCTGATCGTGCGGACGACTAAGGGCTACTATCCGAAACAGATACCGCAGATGCACGCGAACGAGACGGCGCAGTCGATTCAGTCCTCCCCACAATAGGAACCGATCCTGCGCCGCGCCGGCTACGGATGCTCGGCGAGCCACTGCTCGACGCGGGCAGCCTCTGCGTCGTTTAGCCGGAAGGTGGCCGCGGGCAGAATGCCGTCGACCTGATCGGGGCGACGCGCGCCGACGATGGCCGCGGTGATGGCGGGATTACGTAGAGTCCACGCGATGGCGACAACGCCGGCCTGGACGCCATGCTCGCGTCCGATTTCCTTCAGCAACTCCGCCAGAGCCAGGTTTCGCGAGAGCTTCGGCTCGTTGAAATTCTGGTTGCGCTTGCGCCAGTCATCCTGCGGGAGATTCCGAATCCGTTCGGCAGTCATTTTGCCGGTGAGCAGGCCGGAGACCATGGGCGAGTAGTTGATGACGCCGATGTTGTGCTCGCGGCAGAAGGGCAGGATCTCCGCTTCGATTTCTCGGCGGAGCAGCGAGTAGGGTGGCTGCAATGAAGTGATGGGTGCGATCTTCTGGACGCGCTTCATCTGCGCGACATTGAAATTGGAGACCCCGATGTAGCGGACCTTGCCCTGCTCCTTGAATCGCGCCAGGGTTTCCCACCCTTCCTCGATCTCCTCTTCGGGCATGGGCCAGTGAATCTGGTAGAGATCGATGACGTCGACGCCGAGCCGGCGGAGGGAATTCTCGAGTTCCTCCTGGAGCGACTCGCGTTTGAGGCTGCGGTGGATGCTGCGGTCCGCGTGCCAGCGCATCGAGCACTTGGTAAAGATGTAAGGCTTCTGTGCACGATGCTTTAGGGCGCGGCCAACGACCTCTTCGGAGTGGCCGAGGCCGTAGATGGCCGCGGTGTCGATCCAATTGAGGCCGGAGTCGAGGGCGTGTTCGATGGTGCGCAGGGATTCATCGTCATCCTGCGCGCCCCAGGCGAACTCCCAGTTGCCCCCGCCGATGGCCCACGCGCCGAAGCCGATGGGGGTTAGCTGGAGGTCGGAGTTGCCGAGATTGCGGGTGGTGAATTTCGCAGAGGTGGTGGTGGTCGCCATGATATTTTCGATGCGACCAGCATAGCGCAAGGTTCAAAACGGCGAACGCTACGGCTCGATGAGAAACTTCCCTTCGCGCATGATTTGCTCGTCGTCGATCCAGATGTTGAAGCGCAGGCCGACGACATCGATGTGCGTGGAACTGGTCCACGGCGCGCCGGTGTGCTCGCCGTATGGATTGCCGAAGGCGATGTGGATGCCGGGAAATTTTTCGTCCTGAAGGATGTTGCCGATGACGCGACGGACGCCGATGTTCGTGCCGATGGCGAACTCGCCGACGCGGTCGGAGTTTTCGTCAGTGTGGGTGTATGCCTCGAAATCGCGTTGCAGCTGCTGATTCTCCGAGCGGCAGGAAACGATGCGGTTTCCGCGAATCTCGATAGTGAGTGGGGTGGATTCGAGCAGGCCGTACTGCGCGCAGAGATAGTCGCCGACAACGCCATCGACGACGAAGGTGCCGTTCACTTCGCCGGGAGTGGTGAAGATTTCTCCGCCCGGAAGATTACCCCATTTGTCGTGCGAGATGATGCCGGAGGTCTTGAGCCACTTGTAATCGGGATTGAGGTCGGCGCGGATCTCGGTGCCGGCGGGGGTGGTGGCGCGGATGACGCGCGCGCCGCGGGCCTTCTCGATCACCTTTTGCGAGAGGCGATCGACGCGATCGTAGTCGGCGCGCATACCTTCGCACATGATCTGCGGGGTGATGTTGACCATGTGCGCGTGGCGCATGCGGCGGCGATTGACGACGTCCGTCATCTGCATGCGCGAGCGCAGCTCGTTGCGCTGAACCTGAACGGCGAAGATGCTGACGTCGGAGGATTCCATGTCGGCGAGAACTTCGGGCGGCATGGCGGTGAGCGGGCGTGGCGCGAGGTCTTCGAGAACGAAGGCGTCCCAGCGGCAGCCATTGGCGGCCAGTTCGTGCGCCAGCGAGGCGGCGATAGCGAGCGTGGCGCGGTCGGTGATGAGCGTGACTTTCTCAGAAGAGTCAACGCGCAGACACGTGGTGACGGCCGCTTGCGCGCC
>JASIAO010000152.1 GCA_030041955.1 Acidobacteriaceae bacterium
CGGACTCCATCGCCGTCGCCGGGCTGTGGGCCGCGCTCATGGACGTCCTGGGCTACCCGCGGTTCGGCGCCGCGGGCGGGGACATCGGCAGCGGCGTAAGCCGCTACCTCGCCCTGGACTACCCCGGCCGGGTCGCGGCCGTGCACCGGATGGACGCCGGGCTGCCCGTCTTCGCCGGCGACCCGGCCGGGCTGGCACCCAGGGAACGCGCCTGGCTCGATCGTGCCGCGGACTGGGCCGCGGCCGAGGGCGCGTACGCCGCCCTGCACCGCACCAGGCCGCAGACCGCCGCGGCCGGGCTCACCGATTCCCCCGCCGGGCTCGCCGCCTGGATCACCGAGAAGATGCGGGCCTGGAGCGACTGCGGCGGCGACATCGAACGGCGCTTTACCAAGGACGAGATCCTCACCAACGTCACGATCTACTGGCTCACCGCGACAATCGGCTCCTCGATGCGCATGTACCACGCCAACGCCGCGATCCCGCCCGCCCAGCACGCCCGCCGGGTCGAGGTGCCGTCCGGCTTCTCGCTATTCCCCGCCGACATCAGCCGCCCGCCCCGGGCCTGGCTCGAACGCACCGCCAACGTCGTACGCGTCACCCACCCACCGCGCGGCGGCCACTTCGCGCCCTTCGAGGAACCCGAACTCTACGCCCGCGAACTGCGCGCCTTCTTCCGCCCCTACCGGACAACGGCAACCTGACACCACCGCCCGCACCGGCCGGCCCCGGCCCACCCACGTCCCCCGCCGCCTGCACCGCGCACCCGCGCCACAGCATCCAGCCACCGCCCATACCACCCGCCCGCGGGCCCGCCACAGACACCCAGCCCAGCTCCGCCCTTCAAAACCCAGGAGCAGTTCGCCGGGATGTTCGGCTGGCCGCGCATCTTTCCTTGACGGACGTCCTCGCGGCATCCTCATCTGCATGTTATGCAGGCGAGCGGGCGCCCGGGCGGCTGGTGATCCGCGTCCGCGCGATGACTTTCCGGTCGCGGCGCGTCTTATCTGCCAGACGCTGCTGGCGACGATGTCTGCTGACAAGGAAGAGGTGCCGTGTGGAGATCGCCAATCTGGGCAGGGCGGATGGGCTGCCGCCGGTGGACTGGCCCGCAATCGCCGGGAAGCTCGATGCGGGGTCGGCGCCAGCCGCGGACGCCAGGAACTCCCGCACGACCTGGCTGTCCACCATGAACCAGGACGGCAGCCCGCACGTGACGGCGGTGGGTGCCCTATGGCTGGACGGCACGTTCTGGTTCCAGACCGGCGCAGGAACCCGCAAGGGCCGCAATGTCACGCGCGACCCGCGGTGCTCGATCGCGGTGTCGATCCGCGACGCGGACGTCGTCCTGGAGGGTGACGCGGCGCGAGTGACGGAGCCGGACGCCCTGGCGCGTATCGCGAAGGCCTGGGCGGACCAGGGCTGGCCCGCCGAACCCGACCAGAGCGGCGCAGGTATCACTGCCCCGTACAACGCACCCTCGCAAGGACCACCGCCATGGAACGTCTACCGCATCCAGCCGCGCTCGGCGATCGTCACCTTGACCGCCGAACCGGGCGGCCTGACGCGCTTCCGGTTCTGACGCTGCCAATAGGCTAGGCCGCCCTCATGCCGAAAGGAGTGCGTCGAATTCGTGCGTACTTATTCGTCGAATGTGTTGCTCGCTTATACAGCAGCGGAGAACGGCATTTGCAAATTTCCAGGGGCCGACGAAAAGGGCTGAGAGTGACTACGGTTATTCACCTTCCGTCATGATCAGTGCCAGCGTAGCCGATGAGTGTGGTGCCAGCCCTGCCAGACCTTGCTCCCGCGGGTTCTCCTGAAACGCCCGCGCCACCCGCAGGGTCCTCCGGAGCTTTCGGCGAGGTGGTGTATCAGGGGTGCTGGCTGGCCGCTCCGTAGGCGTGTCGGCCTTAGAACGGAGACCACCGTACTCGACCTTCCTGTTATCCCAGCAGAACCGGCCACCCATTGCAACGAACCATGGGTCCGCTGGTTATGCCAGCTTTTGCCGGGGCCCGGGGAGTAGCCGCCGACGGTGATGACCGCATGCAAGTCTTCGTCGTCGACACCGAGTGCAGGCTGTGGCATGCCTTGACAGGGCAGTGGAGCAACAGAAGCGGCTGGACCGGATAGTGCGAACAGGGCGGAGGTGCGGTGGTTGGCCAGCGTCCGCAGCCAATGGCGATGAACGGCTGGAGTTGGCCATCACGGTCGGCCTGCTACAGCTGCGGTACGCCTCGCATCGGCAGGAGCGGATTTGCACCACTTCGCCAGGTGCCAGACTGTTTCCGGGCTCGTTTTCACTTCCGCATGACATCGAGCGCCGACCCCGGGACGGTGTATACCGAGAACCCGGAAGGCGGCGCTGCGGTGGTGCAGGGAACTGCCGCGCAAACTACTATCTCGACCTGCACTGGCAGTGGCCATCTCGAATAGGAGAGGGTAACAAATGGAATCATCGAGGGATCGCGCGGTAGTAAGTGCTCCGGCAACAGTTCGTACGAGTGAAACCGCGCATGGTCTGAGCGCTCATTTCCTGAGCTCACAACGTGCTTTGCTGATTGCCTTTGGGGTAGCGACTGTCCTCGGCATCGGCGCGCTAGCACTCCTCTGGTCTGGGCCCTGGGATGGGCAGACGCGCAGCGAGCTCGGTTCTGCGATAATCACGGCTCTCATCGTAGGTCTGGCATTGGTGATAATCGAGCATCGCGTCGATCAGCAACGGGAACAACGTGAAAGGACGGCGCGAGAGGGAATATTTAGCGTGGCCGCACGGGACGCATTCGCCAGACTTCTTGTGGTCTACGTCGAGGCGTGCTGGTCGCTGCTTAAAGAGTACCTGGATGATACAGACTTTCTAGGAAAGGAACCTAACGTTCTTTCTAGAAGTGACGTTACGGACGAAATAGGAGAATACGCTGGCAGAGAAGACCTCGTCGGCGAAGCGCCTGCTGGCTTCGCCGACGGTGATACACGCAGGGTCTGGGCAGCGCTCGCTTGGTTTATCGAGCGATCGTCGAACAATTCCAGCTGGTGGAGAGATGAGACCACATCGATTAGGGTAGATGCGTTCGTTTTCGTGTGCATAGACCTCCTCCACCGGAAAGGGTTCCCGTACGACCAGGGTGAGCAGTGGAGTGCCGCGGAAGATCCTCGTTTTAG
>JASIAO010000153.1 GCA_030041955.1 Acidobacteriaceae bacterium
TCCAGCCACCCTCGCGGTACGGCGTGTCGAGCTGGGAAGCGCTCAGGCCGTCGAGCGCGGCGCGCAGGTTCTCCGGCAACGCGGCCAGCGTGGCGACAGCAGCGGCGTGGTCGGTGACATTGGCCTCCGCACGGCGAAACCTCCCGACGGGATAGCGCGGATCACGCTCAGATGTGGAGACGGGTGAGGTGCTCATATCCGAAGGCTTACACAATCCGGGAGACATGAGTCAATCAGGAGCAGCGCGGGAGGGCCTGGCTGGGCGCCGGAGTGCGCCCCTCCCTGCCTAACCGCCATGATGGTTCGGCGTGGCGCTTTTGGCCTTATGGTGATGGTGGTGATGATGCTTATGGTGCGTCGCGGCAAACATCGGAGTCGCAACCAGCATCGCCAGGCACAGCAAAAGAGTCTTCTTCATGTACCTGATACTGCCATAATTCTGCTCGACGGGCCATTGATTTCTGATTAACAATCGAAAGAGCATCATCTAACCAAAGAGAGCCGGAAAGACAAAAGAGAATTCCGGGAAGACGGCCACCCACGACGACCGGGTTTTGCCGCCTCACATTGAGGATTGCGTGGATCACAAACGATACTTCTTTGAGAAGTTTGGCGTGACCGAGCGGCTGCTTGAACGCTGCCTGGGCGAGGCGCTTTCCGCTGGCGGCGATTACGCGGACCTCTATTTCGAATCGGTCGCAGCGACGTCTCTGGGGCTGGATGAGTCGATCGTGAAATCCGCCAGCCAGGGCGTGAGCGCCGGCTGCGGCGTGCGGGTGGTGAGCGGCGAGCGGACCGGCTACGCCTACACCGATGACCTGAGCGCCGATCGCCTGCTGCGCGCCGCCCGAACCGCGGCGCTGATCGCCAGCGGACCCGCGAAACAGCCTGTGCAGGGATTCACTGAGACCAGCACGCCCAGTCTCTATCCCGCTCCGGCGGCGGATCTCGACACCGACCTCTCCGCCAAGCTCGATCTGGTCACGCGCGCCGATCACGCTGCGCGCCGCTACGACCGGCGCATCACCCAGGTCCGCGCCAGCTACGCCGACGAGCTTCGCCGCATCCTCATCGCCGCCTCCGACGGCACTTACGCCTGTGATACCCAGCCGCTGGCTCGCATGAGCGTCTTCGTGCTGGCCAAAGACGGCGAGCGCACCGCCCGCGGAACCTCCGGCGGCGGCGGACGCGTGGAAATCGGCTACTTCACCGGCGCCAAAGGCCCGGAATTCTTCGCCACCGAAGCGGCCCGCACCGCCGTATTGCAACTGGGCGCGGTCGCTGCGCCCGCGGGCGAGATGGAAGTCGTGCTCGGACCGGGCTGGCCCGGCGTTCTGCTTCACGAAGCGGTCGGCCATGGCCTCGAAGCGGATTTCAACCGCAAGAAGACCTCGGCATTTGCGGGGCTGATCGGGCGGCCGGTGGCCAGTTCGAAGGTGACTGTCGTCGACAACGGCCGCATGCCCTCGCGGCGCGGCTCGCTGAACGTGGACGACGAAGGCTCGGCGACACAGGAGACTGTCCTCATTGAAAACGGCGTCCTCAAGGGCTATCTGAGCGACAAGCTCTCGGCGCGCCTCATGGGCATCCCGAGCACCGGGAACGGCCGGCGCGAAAGCTATCAGCAGATTCCCATGCCGCGCATGACGAACACCTACATGCTGGCCGGCGAGGACTCGCCCGAGGACATTCTGCGCAGTGTGAAGCGCGGCCTCTACGCCGTCAACTTCGGCGGCGGGCAGGTAGACATCACCAATGGCAAGTTTGTTTTCTCCGCGTCCGAGGCGTATCTGATCGAGGACGGGAAAGTCACCGCGCCGGTGCGCGACGCAACCCTGATCGGCAATGGGCCCGAGGCGCTGAAGCACGTTTCCATGGTCGGCAACGACCTTGCCCTCGACGAGGGCATCGGCACGTGCGGGAAAGATGGGCAAAGCGTGCCCGTGGGTGTAGGCATGCCGACGGTGAAGCTGGACCGGATGACCGTCGGCGGGACGGGTCGATGACCTCTGCTGTAGTCTCGGCGATCCGCCTCACGCAGCTCGCCGTCGACATCGTGTCACGGGCTCTCCGCGCCGGTGCCTCCGACGCCGAAGTCACCATCCGCGAAGGCGATGAATTCTCGACCACCGTGCGCCTGGGCGAAGTGGAAACCCTGAAGGAATCGGGCTCGCGTGGAGTCGGTCTGCGCGTTCTGCTCCAGGCCGACAAGGGCTATCGGGTGGCCAGCACCTCCTCGAGCGATTTCACGCCGGAGGGCATCGATCATCTCGTCCGCGGCGCTGTCGCGCTGGCCCAGGTCGCCTCTGCCGACCCCTTCGCCGGACTCGGCGAAAGCGCGGAGTTCGGCCAGCTTTCCGGCGATCTCGCTTTGTACCACGACGACGTTTACTCGCTGCCGACCGAGGAGCGCATCGCCTGGGCGCGCCGGGCTGAAGCCGCGGCCCTGGCTGTCGACACGCGGCTGGTGAACAGCGACGGCGCCAGCTTCGACGCTGCCACCGGCCGCCGCGTCTTTGCGAACTCCCGCGGCTTCGTCGGCGAATACCAGTCATCGTACTGCTCCATCGCCGTCAGCCCCATCGCGCAGAGCGCAAGCGGGGAAATGCAGCGCGATTACTGGTGGTCGCAGGCGCGCGCGTTTCGCGATCTGGAGTCTCCCGAATCAGTCGGCCAGGAAGCGGCGCGCCGTACGCTGCGTATGCTCGATGCCCGCCGCGTGCCCACGCAGCAGGCTCCGGTCGTCTTCGCGCCGGAAGTGGCGCGTGGGCTGGTCAGCGCTGTCTTTGACGCGGCAGCCGGCGACGCTGTTTATCGCGGCGCGTCGATCCTCGCCGGCAAAATCGGCGAAACGGTCGCTGCGCCCTCGGTCACCATTGTCGACGATGGAACCATCCCCGGCGGATTCGGCACCTCACCCTTCGACGCCGAGGGATTGCCCAGCCGCCGCACAGTCATCGTCGAGAACGGAGTATTGCGCAGTTACGTCCTCAATGTCTACGCAGCACGCAAGCTCGGCCTGAAGAGCACCGGGAACGCGGGCCGCGGCCTCGCCGGCAATCCTTTCCTCGATGCCGGCAATCTGTTCCTCCAGGCGGGCACACAATCGGCGGACGAGATCATCGCCGGCGTGGAGCGCGGCCTGTACGTCACGCGTCTAATGGGCCAGGGCGTGAACCTTGTGACCGGCGATTATTCGCGCGGCGCCATGGGCCTCTGGATCGAGAACGGCCAGTTCGTCTATCCCGTGCAGGAGGTCACCATCGCCGGCAATCTGATGGACATGTTGCGCAACACTACCGCCATCGGCAGCGATCTCGTCTTCCGTTCCGCGATCGCCGCGCCCACGCTGCGCATCGACGGAATGACCATCGCCGGAGAGTGATGTTCGAGCAGCAGGTTGCCTTCGACGCCGCGCAACCCGCGTGGAACGAGATTCCTGCTGCGCCCGGAGTTTTCGCGCTCTTTGCCGCCAATCCAGCCAGCGAACCCTATATCAGCCGCACTCCCAACCTCCGCCGCCGAATCAGACGGTTGCTGGACCCAGGCCACCGCGAAAGCTCGGCTCAGATTCCCGCCGGCGAACCGGATCTCGGTGGACTTTCGCCGAACGCGAAGTTCTCGAAGCGTCTCCAGCTCGCCGGCCGCGTCGCACGCATCGAGTACGCGCGCACCGCATCGGATTTCGAGTCCCTGTTCCTTCTCTACCAGGCGTTTTGTTCGGTCTACGGCGACCGCGCCCGCAAACGACTGCATCTGCATCCGCCCTGTCTGCTGCGCATGACCGTCGAGAACGCATATCCGCGCGTATATGTAACCGGCCACGTGGCGAAATCCGCGAAGGACGACCTCTACGGTCCGTTCCCATCGCGCGCCGCGGCGGAAAAATTCCTCGACGACATGCTGGACCTCTTCAGGCTGCGACGCTGCCACGACGACCTGCATCCCGATCCGGCCTTCCCCGGCTGCGTCTACTCGGAAATGAAAAAGTGTCTGGCCCCGTGCTTCAAGGGCTGCACCGATGAGCGCTATGCGGATGAAGCCACTGCGGTGCGGAGCTTTCTGCGCACCCGCGGGGCAAGCCTGGTAGATGCACTGCGGCGCGAGCGTGACGCCGCGTCGGCGCTGCTGGAATTTGAGAAAGCCGCGGAGTTACATACGCGCCTGGCCCGCGCGGAAGCCGTAGCCGCGGAAGTGCCCGAAGCCGTGCGGCCGCTCGCGCATCTGGATGGCGTCATCGTCCAACCTGCGACGGAGCCTGAGCACGTCGCGCTCTTCCGTCTCGCGCAGGGCTGCATGCGCGGCCCGGCGTTTTACTCGGTCGCCGGCATGCGGCATCCCAATGAGGCCGCCGGATCAACCTCGCTCTTTGCGCAGCCGGTGGGCGCGATGGAAGCCATTCCGCTGGGCACCCCGACGGTGACGATGGCCACGCGCGACGAGCTGGAGCAGCGCCTGGAGCGAACGCTCGCGGCGATCGCACCCTCGCCTGAGCCACGGTCGCGACGACGCAATCCTGCCCATCACGGCGGCCTCGCCGATCATCTCTGTCTCTTCGCGCGCTGGTATTACCGGCCGCTCACCAGGCGTATGGGCGAGGTCGTCTTCACCGAGGACGAAGGCGTTGTTCCCCTCAAGCCGCTTCTCCGCGCCATCTCGCGTGTATATCGAGCAGCCGAAACCGGTAGCCGGAACCAGTCCGCAGTTCCAGCTTCCTGACCCGATTTCCGGCTCAGATTTCTGGCCGGTTTGCCGCCAGGAACCCGCTCAATTTCCACCCACCGAGAGCCAAAAAATCCTCAAAATCCCGCTCCCGCACGGCCCTCCCCAACCCCCGCTCCGCAACCTCCTGATTCCATAGGCCCAAACCGCCTTGTGCCGAGCTAACTCTTCCCGTATCATAAAGATAAGTCTTAGGTCAGCGGTTCGGTATCCATCTTTGTTCCGCCCTCGCCGCACGGACCCCCGGCCCACCAAATTACCTATGCCAGAAGATCAGAATCCACAGCTTCCCCTCGGCGGCAATTCGGGCGACGGCCCGACCGGTCCCGGCGCCGCCAACCTCGTCCCCATCAACATTGAAGAGGAGATGCGCCGGTCGTATCTCGACTATTCGATGTCGGTCATCATCGGGCGCGCACTACCTGACGCCCGCGACGGCCTGAAGCCGGTGCATCGCCGCATTCTCTACACGATGCATGAGATGGGGCTGCAGTCGAACAAGAAGTACACCAAGTGCGCCAAGGTGGTCGGGCAGGCGATGGGTGTCTACCACCCGCACGGCGATTCGGCCATTTACGACGCGCTGGTGCGCATGGCGCAGCCGTTTTCCATGCGCTATCCGCTGGTGGATGGCCAGGGAAATTTCGGCTCCGTGGACGGCGATCCGCCCGCGGCGATGCGCTACACCGAGTGCCGCATGACGCGCATTGCCGGCGAAGTGCTGGCCGACATCGAAATGGAGACCGTGGACTTCGGCCTCAACTACGACGAGTCCACGCCCGAGCCCGCCGTTCTTCCGTCTCGCATTCCGAACCTCATCGTGAACGGCTCCAACGGCATCGCGGTCGGCATGGCGACGAACATCCCGCCACACAACCTGACCGAGGTAGTGAACGCCGCCATCGAGATGGTCAACAATCCGCACGCCGGCCTCGCCGAAGTGCTGAAGCACGTGCAGGGACCGGATTTCCCCACCGGCGGCTTCATCTATGGCCGCAGCGGCATCGCCCAGGCCTACAAGACCGGCCGCGGCCGCTTCCTGATGCGCGCGCGATGCGCGATGGAGAACATCACCGGCGGACGGCAGGCCATCATCATCAGCGAGATCCCCTACCAGGTCAACAAGAACACCCTCATCAAGCGCATCGCCGAACTGGTGAACGATAAGGTGATCGACGATGTGGGCGATGTGCGCGACGAAAGCGATCGCGACGGTATGCGCATCGTCATCGAGCTGAAACGCGGCGCCGAGGCCCAGATCGTCCTCAACCAGCTCTACAAGCACACGCAGATGCAGGAGAGCTTCTCGATGATCTTCCTGGCCGTCGTCAACGGCCAGCCGCGCGAGTTGCCTCTGCCGGAGGCCATTCGCGTCTTTATTGATCACCGTCAGGATGTCGTTCGCCGCCGCACCGCCTATCTGCTGCGCAAGGCGCGCGAGCGCGAGCATATCCTGCTCGGCTACCAGATCGCGCTCGATCACCTCGACAACGTCATCAGGATCATCCGCGGATCTTCATCGCGCGCGGATGCCCGCGAGAACCTCTTCCAGTTCTTCTCCGGCCGCACCATCACCGTCCGCGACCAGGCGCTGGCCGGCGTCAGGCTCGATCCGAAGAAGTACGCCATCGATCCGGCCACGCTGATCAACCCCACGCTCACCCTCAGCTACCGGCAAATCGACGCCATCCTCGAACTGCAGCTCTATCGCCTCACCCAGCTCTCCATTGACGAGCTGCTGAACGAGCTGCGCGAAGTGCGCGACAACATCGCTGAGTACGAGTCGATTCTCGCTTCAGAGAAAAAGCTCCGCCAGGTGATCGTGAAGGAGCTCGAAGCTGTAAAGAAGGAATACGGTGACGAGCGCCGCACCCAGATCGTCGACGAGACCGCCGAACTGCAGCTCGAAGATCTGATCGCCGACGAGCAGGTCGCGGTTACGGTTTCTCACTCCGGATACCTCAAACGGACGCCGATCTCCACCTATCGCCAGCAGCGTCGCGGCGGCACGGGTCGGCTAGGCATGAAGACGCGCGAGGAGGACTTCGTCACACAGCTCATCGTCGACTCGACCCACGCTTATCTGCTCTGCTTCACGAATAAGGGCCGCGTCTACTGGCTGAAGGTCTACGAGATTCCCGACGTGGGCGCGGCGGGCAAGGGCAAGTCCATCGCCAGCCTGCTCAACCTGCAGCCGGGCGAAACGGTGCGGACCATCCAGCCGGTGCGCAATCTCGAAGAAGAAGGCAAGTTCGTCTTCTTCGCCACGCGCAACGGCACCGTGAAGAAGACCCCGCTCAGGGACTTCTCCAACGTCATGGCGCGCGGCATCATCGCCATCGGCATCGAGGAGGACGACGAGCTGGTCGCGGTCCGCTTTACTGACGGCAACCAGATCGTCTTCATCGCCACGCATGATGGAATGGCCATCCGCTTCGGCGAAGAAGACGTTCGCTCCATGGGCCGTCCGGCGTATGGCGTCCGCGGCATCGATCTCGCCAAAAACGATTACGTCGTCGGCATGGCCGTTACCCCGAAAAAGAACGGCGTAGTCCACCGCATCCTCTCCGTCACCGAACAGGGCTTCGGCAAGCGTACCGACGTCGAGGAGTACCGGTTGCAGACTCGCGGCGGCAAGGGCGTCATCAACGTCAAAACCACCGCGCGCAACGGCAAAGTCGTCGGCATCCAGCTTGTGGATGAGACCTC
>JASIAO010000016.1 GCA_030041955.1 Acidobacteriaceae bacterium
CATGCTGGCCAGCTCCGGCGATGCCGTAAACGCCCGCATCGTTTCCAGATACGCCCCCGCAATCATCGCCCACATAATCAGCGACAAGGCGACCGCCAGCAGAAAATCTCTCGCCGATGCGATCGCATTCAGTCCGTCGCGGAACGAGAGTATCTTCTCCGCCGCTGCTTCTCCCAGCTTCGGCGAAACCGCGCCCAGCAACCTGCGCGTCATCCCCGCCATCAGCCGTCCTGAAGCCCGCGCCAGCACCGCAAACAGCGCCAGCACCAGCGTAAACACCAAACTCGCCAGCGCCGCGTGGTGGATCAGATCCGGACGCGGCAGATTGTGCCGTCCCGGTCCCAGAAGCAGCACCGTCGAAAAGATGAACGCAACCGAACCCATGTCGAACATCCGCTCGATCGTGTACACGCCCACCTGCGACGCCAGTGGCGTCACCGTTCGCCGCGCCACCAGGTAAGGACGCACCAGGTCGGCGAGCCGCCCGAACAGCGCCACTCCCGTAAACCCGATCACCTGGCTGCCCAACACCGTGAACGGCCGCACGCGCTTCGTCGGCTTCATAAACAGCGCCCATCGCGCCGCCCGCAATCCGTATCCGAGCCAGATCAGCGCCGTCCCAATGGCAAAGAGCGGCCAGTCCGCAAGCCGCAGTTGCTGGACGAAGACCCCCCAGTTGAAGTGGATGCGATGGCGCCCAAACCAGATCAGCGCGGCCATCCCCAGCAGAACGATCAGCCACAGGACCTGGTTCTTGCGGTTGTTCAATCGAGACTCCATCCGGAAGGATCAGCCAGCCGAGCCATCAGCGTGCCGGCTGCTGCGCCAGAGCTGCTACCTGGCCCGCGAAGCGAAGCTCCTCGCGCCGGCGCAGCGCATAGCGCCGGTTGTATTCATGGATCACGCGCGCCACATAAGCCCGCGTTTCGCGATACGGTGGGATTCCGTGCCAGCGGTCCACCGCCGCCGGCCCGGCGTTGTACGCTGCCAGCGCCAGCGGCAGATTGTCGTGGTATTTCATCAGCAGCGCGTTCAGATACGCCGTGCCGCCGTCGATGTTCTCACCCGGCGCAAAACTGTTCGCAACGCCCATTTCTGAGGCAGTCGCAGGCATCAGCTGCATCAAGCCCTGCGCTCCGGCGCGGCTCACCGCGTGCGAGTGCCCGTCGCTCTCTGCGCGGATTACACTCGCCAGCAGATCGGTATCAATGTCGTACGTCGCCCCGGCCTTCGCCAGCATCGGATGCAGCTCCGCATCCGTCAGCTTCTCCGGCTGCTGCACCCGGGCGGCGTCGGCGCCCGGCTTCTTTGCGGGCGGCGCAGGCAGGGTCACTTGCTGCACAGACGCAATCTCTGCGACGTCAACTTCCATGTAATTATGGCTCGATGCATCGAGGTACAGACGCACCTTGCCGCCATCGTCGACGCGATGATCGCAGATCAGGTCGAACCCGTTTGTCAGCGTCACGCGCTCCGCTGCATGCGCGGCACCGGCCACACAGGTCAGCAGCAACGCGGCAGCGAATAAAATGCGTAACGGGCGCAACATTCCCATCTACTCTACCATCTTGAGACGCGGGTTCCGGCCAAAACGCTCTCCAGGGCTCAAGTGCCCCAAAGCCGTTGTTCCCAGGCCGGCGCGACAATCAAGGAGCGGCAACCCTGGTTGCGCTCCGGGAAGTCAAATCTCCCTGAAAGCGTCTTAGAACGCTCTCCACGATCTGCGCCACGCCGTCCTCATCGTTCGCCGCCGCAATTGTCCACCCTCGCCGCCTCGCCAGCACCACCAAATCCGGCGCGCCGTTTCCCATCACCGCCTGGTTTCCCGCAAATTCCAGCATCTCCAGGTCGTTCCAGTTGTCCCCAATAGCCAGAATCTCCTCGCGTCCGAGCCCGCGTCGCTCCGCCAGCCGCCGCAGGGCCGCGCCCTTGGAGCAGCCCGGCGGCAAAATGTCCAGAATCGTCAGGTCCCGCGTCGGATACTCGGTGCGATGCACCTCCACCCGGCTCGCCAGGGAACTCCCTTCCAGCCACTCTTCCGCCCTGCGCATCTCCTCCACTCCCCCGCAAACCATCCCCTGCACCGGCGCCTCGCCCTCGTCAAACGCGCGCTCCAGCGGACGCACTTCCAGGATCGCCGAGCGATTCGCCTCCACCCAGGTCGCAATGCGCCCCCGCAGATTCTCAGGCGACTCCAACACCAGCTCGCCGGCTCCGTTGCGGTCAAAAGTAAAAACCGTAGTTCCAAACGGCCGCAGCGCCGGACACAACGCGCGCGCCGTCTCCACGGGCAGGAAGAACCGGTCGATCGCCTCGCCCGCCAGCGTCCGCGTCACCGTCCCATTGGAAGTGATGAGTACCGTCTCCGGCTTCAGCCCAACCGGGAGAATCAGCGGCGCCCCGTAAGCCTGCCGCCGTCCTGTCGCGACCACCAGCTCGATCCCCGCAGCCTCGGCATCGCGCAGTGCGCGGCAGTTGCGTTCGCTCACCAGCGTTCCTGCCGAGGGCAATAGTGTGCCGTCGATATCGACAGCAATCATCCTGATTGAAGAAACCATCTCTGGCTTCAGTCTACGGGAATGCAGTAGATACCTCGGGTCTGTGGTCCGAATCGTTTACCGCCGCTCACGGAAAAATCCGCGCAGCAGTTCGCCGCATTCTTCAGCCAGAATGCCCTCCGTGACCGCCATGCGGTGGTTCAGCCGCGGATGATTCAGTACGTCGAGCACCGATCCGGCCGCGCCCGCCTTCGGATCCGCGGCCGCATAGACCAGACGCCCCAGCCGCGCATGAATCATCGCCCCCGCGCACATGGGGCACGGCTCCAGCGTCACAAAAAGCTCGCACTCCGTCAGGCGGTAGTTTCCGACGGCCTTTGCCGCTGCGCGCAACGCCACCATCTCGGCATGCGCCGTGGGATCGCAGTCGCGCAGCACTCGATTCTGTCCTCGCGCGATCACCTTCCCATCCTTCGCCGCAATCGCCCCGATCGGCACTTCGCCCGCCGCGGCCGCCGCCCGTGCTTCGGACAGCGCCACGCCCATCAGAATTTCATCCGTTTCCATTGCGCCGCCTGCAGCAAATCCAGGGTTGATGATTATCGGAGCCACTACTCCCAAGCCGACGCGACCAACAGGGAGCGGCGACCCTTCAGGGAGCTGACCAGGGTACAAGTACCCCGGTTTTGCTCTTACGATTGCACCGGCGACCCCTCGACCCATTTCCGGAAAACCCCGATAATCTGCTCCAGCCGCCGCGGATCGCCCGACCCTTCAAAGCGCCCGCCGTCCAGCGTGCAGTCGATCCATTCACCGCCGCTCGAGTCGAAGTTCATTCGGTTCGGAGCCGTGTTCTCCGCCGACGTTCCTTCCAGGCTGATCGTCAGCCTCCATCCCGGCCGCCGCAGGCTCTCCAGGCGAATCCCCCCGTTGTGCTCCCACTTGCCGTCGCACTGGCGCTGATACCAGTCTTCCAGCCATTCCAGATTGTTCGACATCAGGACTCCGTTGCAGCCTCTGGTTGCTGTTGCGTCATGCAGTGCACTGCGCCCAGCCCCCAGATCAGGTCTCCGCAGTAAATCCCCACCACCTCACGACCTGGAAATACGTCTGCGAGTATGTTAAGCGCCTTGCGATCGACGGAGTGATTCAAGGTTGGCACGAGAACACGACTGTTGGCAATGTAGAAATTCGCATAGCTCGCCGGCAATCGCTGTTTGTCGAAAACCACCGGCTCCGGCATCGGCAGCTCCACGACCTTGAACGGCTTCCCCTGGAGATTCCGCGCCGACTTCAGCCGATCGAGATTCTCCTGGAGCGGCAGATGATTTTCATCTCTGCGATTCGGCTCCACCGCAGCCACGATCGTATTCGGCCCCACAAACCGCGCGATATCGTCCACGTGACCGTGCGTATCGTCTCCCACAATCCCGCGGTTCAGCCAGATCACCTGTTCGATGCCCAGGTGGTCCTGCA
>JASIAO010000154.1 GCA_030041955.1 Acidobacteriaceae bacterium
TCGACGGCCAGACGCTTGGGTTTTTGAAATCCTCTCCAAAGCATGTTGATTCACCTTTCGCACAGCACGCGAAGCATTTTGCAGTGCCTGTGCCGTTTTTACTCCGTGATGGAAGTTGCCGCCTTGCGGCGGTGGTGTAAGTTGCTGGTTGTTAGTTCCTGGTTGCCGGTCACTAACAACCGGAACCAGGAACTAAAAGCTATTTCGAATACAGTTCGACGATGAGTTGCTCGTTGACGGGCAGGTTGATGTCGTCGCGTTTGGGCAGCGCCAGCACCTTGCCGCTCAGGCTGTTTGGCTCAATGGAGAGCCACGAGGGCGAGGGATTGTGGCTGGCGAACTCGCGCGAGCTTTCCACCACGGTCAGCTTTTCACTGTTGGGGCGGATTTTGATTTCGTCGCCCACGCCGACCTGGTAGGAAGGAATGTTCACCTTGCGGCCGTTCACTTCCACGTGCCCGTGGCGGACGAGCTGCCGCGCCTGACGGCGGGAGCTGGCGAAACCGAGGCGGAAGGTGACGTTGTCGAGGCGCAGCTCGAGCTGCTGCAGGAGCAATTCGCCGGTGACGCCGGGCGTGCGCGCAGCCTTCTCGTAATAGTCGCGGAACTGCCCTTCGAGGGCGAAATAGATGCGGCGCGCCTTCTGCTTTTCGCGCAGCTGCAGGCCGTAGCCGACGATTTTGGCCTTACGGTCGCGGCCGTGCTGGCCGGGGGCAAAATTGCGCTTCTCGATGGGGCACTTGTCGCTGGTGCACTTGGTGCCCTTGAGAAACAACTTCATGCCTTCGCGACGGCAAAGGCGGCAAACGGCTCCGGTATAACGTGCCAATGCATTCTCCTTAGTTCAGAGGCCGACCGGTTTACGGATAAGAATCCTTCGTCCCGGTCCGAGGAACAGCTATTAGCTTTTAGCTGTTAGCCAGATTTTTTAAGGGCGAGCCATTTCGGCTCACCCTGATAGTTTACCTCAGCATCGCTCCAGCTAAAAGCTAGGAGCTGATGGCTAAAGGCTAGACTCTGCGGCGCTTGGGCGGACGGCAGCCGTTGTGCGGGATCGGGGTGACGTCGCGAATGGAACGCACCTCGATGCCGGCGGCAGCCAGCGCGCGCACCGCGGACTCGCGGCCCGAACCCGGCCCGCTGACCCGCACGTCCACCGAGCGGACACCGTGGTCGCGCGCCTGATTGGCCGCGTTCACGGCCGCCTGCTGCGCGGCAAACGGAGTGCCCTTACGCGACCCGCGGAAGCCGAGCGAGCCCGAGCTCTTCCACGACAGCGTGTTGCCCTGCTGGTCGGTGATGGTGACGATGGTGTTGTTGAACGAGGCCTGAATGTGCACCAAACCGAATGGGACATTCTTGCGCTCGCGCTTCTTGAACTTCTTGTTGCGTGCGGCTTTGCCGGTCGCAGTCTTCTGCTGTTCTTTTGCCATTAGGTCTTCGCCGTCGCTTTCTTCTTGTTGGCCACCGTGCCCTTACGCGGGCCCTTGCGGGTGCGGGCGTTGGTGTGGGTGCGCTGACCGCGCACAGGAAGTCCGCGGCGGTGACGCAGGCCGCGATACGACTGGATGTCGATGAGCCGCTTGATGTGCATAGCGATGTCCTTGCGGAGATCGCCTTCCACGTCGCCCTGCTCTTCGATGACCTGACGGATATGGTTGACTTCGTCTTCGGTGAGGTCCTGGACCTTCCTGAAGGGATCGACGCTGGCGGCGCCAAGGATCTTGAGGGCGCGCGGCTGGCCGATGCCGTAGATGTACGTCAGCGCGATTCTCACCTGTTTGTTGCGGGGGAGATCGACGCCTGCAATACGTGCCATAGGGTTCCTTCGATTGCTCCGGCCGGACAGCGTGGCGGAGCGGTTAATCCAGCCCGAACCCGGGCCGGAGTGACGAGAGCCTGGAAGGATTTCCGGGGTTCATCGCAAGCCATGACTCCAGCTAACTCGCCCCTGCCCCGGTGCGCTTTCGATACGCCGAGGCACAGCCCTCACGTGCACGCCGTGGCCTTTCAGCCCTGGCGCTGCTTATGCTTCGAGTTCTCGCAGATCACCCGCACCACACCGCGGCGATGGATGACCTTGCACTTGTCGCAAATCTTCTTAACCGATGCACGAACCTTCATAACTGCTTAGCTCCTGGCCGTCAGCTGCTAGCCGCCAGCCTTGCTTCTTAGCCGCCACCAGCCCGGCTAAAGGCTAATGGCTAAAAGCTAGAGGCTATTTGTACCGATACACGATGCGTCCGCGATTGAGATCGTACGGACTCAGTTCCACTGCCACGCGGTCGCCGGGAAGGATGCGAATAAAGTTCTTGCGCATACGCCCGGAGACGTGGGCCAGCACCTCGTGACCGCCGCTCTCGAGCTTCACCTTGAACATGGCATTGGGCAACGTCTCGAGAACCGTTGCCATGACTTCAATCGCGTCTTCCTTCGACAATCGTTACCTCGGCCTCATCTCAGCTTCTGTTGCACGTCCCTCAGGGGCTAAAGCCCGATTCCGAGGGGCGCTTTTACGGCACGACTGAAGTCGTGCCCTGATACAAAACCTTTCGTTCCCCACTCAAGCCAAAACCGGGCTTGAATGGGCCGCCCGACCAACATCGCTACTGCGTCAGCACCAGAGCGCCTTCGGCGGTGACCGCTACGGTGTGCTCGAAATGCGCGCTCCAGCTTCCGTCTTCCGTTACCGTCGTCCAGCCGTCTTTCAGGACCTGGACGCCGGGTCCACCTATATTGACCATCGGCTCGATGGCCAGAACCATGCCGGCCCTGAGCTTCGGCCCCTGGCCGCGCGTACCGAAGTTCGGCACCTGCGGATCTTCGT
>JASIAO010000155.1 GCA_030041955.1 Acidobacteriaceae bacterium
GCCGGCACCTACTATGCCGGCGTCATCTACCGCGCTCAGTACGATCTCGCGCAGCAATATGCCGCGCGCCTGGCGACCGATAAACAGAAGACCAGCAACGTGATGGTGATCCTCAGCGACGGCGACGCGTCCCACAGCAACGCTTACGAGGAGATGGGCGGCAACAGCACCAGCACGGAAGACAACTACACGGCCACCGGCGGAGCCTACGGATCGGTTCTCGACGAATGCCAGCAGGCTATCAACGCGGCTCAGAAGGCCACCAACGGAACTTATCCTTCCTCGACTTATAACGGCACGACAGTGCCCAACACCACTATCTACACCGTCTCTTATGGCTCCGAATCCGACGGCTGCGACGACGCCAGTATCAACAGCAGTGGGACCCTGAGCACCAACGAAGGCCTCGAGCCCTGCGACACCATGCAGCAGATGGCCTCGTCCTACATCAATAACCCAGGCAACCCGAGTCTGGATTTCTACTCCGACTACAGCGGCGGGGGCGGCAGCGGCACCTGTGTTTCCGACTCGCACCCAACCAGCAGCATCCAGGCGATATTCCAGGAGATCGCCGGTACTTTATCCGCCTCAAAACTCATACAAACATCTTCAGGCTGTAGCGCGAGTAATACTGCGTCCTGTAACTAACACCCAACCTCAACCCTGAATCAGGAGAAGGGACCGTGTCGGTGATACGGTCCCTTTTCCGTTTCGCAATGCTGGCAGCCGCCTTTTCAGCTCGCTGCCCGTAGCTTCGCCGCCTCCGCTCCCTCCAGGTACAAGCAAAAATCCTCGCACCAGCGGAAGACGTTTGCCTGTCGCACCGTCCGCCGCAGTTTCTTCATCCTCTCCATCCGCTCCGTGCGCGGCATTCGATACGCGGCATGGAGCGCTTCCGCGACTCCGCGCATGTCGTAGGGATTCACCAGGATCGAGCCCTCGCGCAGCTGCTCCGCCGCCCCGGCAAATTCGCTCAGGATGAGCGCGCCGCTCTCGCCCTCCTGCGCCGCGCAGAATTCCTTCGCCACGAGATTCATCCCATCCTTCAGCGGGGTCACCAGCGCGGTATCGGCCGCTCGGTACAACGCCACCAGCTCGCCCCGCTCGACGCGGCGGTGGATGTAGTGCACCGGCGTCCATCCTGGATCGCCGTACTGCCCGTTGATCTGGCTGATCAACCTCTCTGTCTCCATCTTCAAATCGTGGTATTCCGGAATGCTTTCCCGGCTCGGCACCACCACCTGCACCAGGCTGATCTTCCGCCGCAGATTTCGCCACGTCGCCAGAAAGTGCTGGAACGCTTTCAGCCGCTCCGGCACTCCCTTGGTGTAATCCAGCCGGTCCACGCCCAGTACGATCTTTCGACCGCCCAGTTCGCGGCGGATCTCCTCCGCGCGCCTCGTCACCTCCACCTGTTTTGCATGGTGCGCGAACTCATCGAAGTCGATGCCGATGGGAAAGCTGCGGATCACGGTCACGCGCCCATCCATGCGGGCGCGCACCTCGTCGTCCACGCGTTCCAGGTCCATTTCCGGCAGCAGACGCCTCACACACTCGAGGAAATTCCGCTGGTCCCGCGCCGTCTGCAGCCCGATCACGTCGTACTGGAACAGCGCGCGCAAAATCTGGCTCCGCCACGGCAGCTTTTCGAAGATATCCAGCGCCGGAAACGGGATGTGCAGGAAGAATCCCATCCTCGCCTGCACGCCCATCCCGCGCAGGCACTCGCCCACCATCATCAGGTGATAATCGTGCACCCAGATCAGCGCATCCGCGCTCGCTACGCGCGCAGCGGCCTCCGCGAATTTGCGGTTTACTCCCGTATACGAGTTCCAGTAGCCGGGATCGAAGTTGCAGCGCGACTGCAGATCGTGAAACAGGGGCCACACGATCTCATTCGAGAATCCGGTATAGAAGCCTTTCCGCTCGCTCGGCGTCAGCGCTACAGGAACCAGTTCGCAGCCCTCGCGCGCCCGCGGCTCCAGCAGCCGCTCCACGTCTTCCTGCCTGCCCTCGCCCAGCCAGCCGACCCAGTATCCTTTTCTGGTCTGGAAGACGGGCCGCATCGCCGTTACCAGCCCGCCCGAGCTCGGCTTCAGCGCCGGCCCATCGGGACCCGATTCCAGCGTAGTCGGCAGCCGGTTCGAAACCAGCACCATCCGGCGGGAAGCTTTCATCGCTCGCCCCCCGCTTGTTCGGCGCCGACCCGTTCCAGCCACGCGTCCAGAAAGTCCAGCAGTTCCTCCGGCGGGCGCAGCCACACTTCGGCGCTCGTCTCGCGCCACTGGACCCGGACCAGCGCCGTAAGAGCGCCCGTGCCTCGCAGCTCCCGGAACGCATCCTCGTCCGTCGTGTCATCTCCGAGGAAGGCCAAAGGCGTCCCCGCGGGCAATTCCCTGCGCACAGCCGCAATCGCCGTCCCCTTATTAGGCTCGGTGGGCCGCAGTTCCAGGCCGCCGTCGAACTCCAGCAGCGACATGCCCGGCCGCCTGGCCAGCGGCGCAAACGCCTCCTGCACGCGCTCTCCGATCGTCGCGGCATTCTTCGCGCTCAGCCCACGCCAATGGACCGCAACTCCCTGCGGTTTCAGCTCTGCCAGATGTTCCAGCCGCTCGCTTCGCAGCCACGTCTTCGCCTCTTCCAGCGTCACCCGGTCGGAATCTCTCATCGCCACCATCTCAGAGCGTCCATCGGGATGCAGGCGTTGCCCGCCATGCTGGCCCCAAATCTCCGGCGCAGGCGCAACCCCCAGCAAATCGCGCACTTCCTCAGCACGCCGGCCGCTGATCAGCACTACGCGCGTGCGCCCCGACGCCACAATCGCCCGGATTTTTTCTCTCACGCCTGGATACGGAAACGCCTGGAAGCGATCGATGCGGAACGGCGCCAGGGTCCCGTCGTAATCAAGCGCCAGCGCGCTTTGCGCACTGCCTCTCAGCTCCTCCAGGAACCTTCGCAAGGACGGCTTCGCATCAACATCCAGCATCTTGCGCCTTCTCGAGCCCGTATTGCCCGTTATGCTCCCTGGGGCTGCACCACCGGATTTGCCCACGGCCCATCGTTTCCGATCAGTTGATTTGCTTCTTCCGGACCCCATGCTCCCGGCGCGTACGAATACACCGGCGTGACGTTGCCCAGGATCGGCTCCACGATGCGCCACTGCGCTTCCACGAGGTCCTGCCGCGAAAACAACTCGTTCATCCCGCGGCTCGCATCGCCCAGCAGCCGCTCGTAGGGCGGCATATCCTCAACGGCCTGGCTGTGCAGATCCAGCTCCACGTCGCGCCCGGCCATGCGCTCGCCTGGAATCTTCACCCGCACGCCCAGCGCAATGGCAATATCGGGACTCACCCGCATGCGCATGTGCGCCGAAGTGTTCGGCACCAACTCGCCAAAGGTCTCCCGCGGCGGCCGCTTGAACTCCACCAGCGCCTCGGTGCAGGTCACCGGCAGCATCTTGCCCGCCCGGATATAGATCGGCACGCCCGCCCACCGCCAGCTGTCGATGTGCAGCCGCACCGCGATGAATGTCTCCACGTTCGATCCAGGCGCCACGCCCGGCACCGACCGGTATCCCTGATACTGGCCGCGCACCACGCTGTACGCCGTCAGCGGCCGCACGGCCCGCATCAGCTCCGCCTTGCGGTCCCGCACCGCGTCGTGATCCTCACCGGTCGGCGGATCCATGGTCAGATTCGCCAACACCTGCAGCATGTGGTTCTGCACCACATCCAGCAGCGTGCCCACCTCGTCGTAGAACTTGCCACGATCCTCGACCCCGAAGCTTTCCGCCATCGTGATCTGAATGCTGCGCACATGCTCCCGGTTCCAGATGGGCTCGAATACCGGGTTGGCAAACCGCGTGTAGAGGATGTTCTGCACCGGTTCTTTGCCCAGGTAGTGATCGATCCGGTAAATCTCAGCTTCGGGAAAATACTGGTGCAGCGTCGCGCTCAGCTCCTGAGAGGATTTCAGGTCGCGTCCGAAGGGCTTCTCCACCACCACTCGCGCATTCTCCGCAGCCCCGGCCTTTGCCAGATTTTCCGCCACCGTCCCGAACAGGCTGGGCGGAATCGCCAGGTAGTGCAGAGGACGCCTGGCCTCGCCGAGTTGCTTCCGCAACTCCGCGAACGTCGCTTCGTCGTTATAATCGCCGTCCACGTAGCGCAGCAGCCCGATCAGCTTCTCGAACGCCGCTGCGTCGATGCCACCGTGATGCTCCAGGCTATCTTTGGCCCGCGCCTTCAGTTGGTCCAGGTTCCAGCCAGCCTTGGCCACGCCAATAATCGGCAGGTTGAATCCTTCGTCCCGGATCAACCCCTGTAGCGCTGGAAATATCTGTTTATAGGCCAGATCGCCTGTCGCGCCGAAAAACACCAGCGCATCCGATTGCGCATTCGCCATTCGTTCTGCTCCCGCTGATTGGATGCGAAGAGAGGGGATCTTTAAGTGCTCTCCCACTATAGAGGACCGCATCAGCCGATTTCCCGCCCTGCGCTTCCGCGCCAAAATTCTTTCCCTGCCCCGCAATCCACGCCATAAATCACACGAAAGTCACCTGATCTCCTGCTCGTTTGTGTCCCAATCCGATGCGCTGGGCGTTCGCGCCACACCCGCCGAGCCTAAAATCGTCGTATGAGCCATCTGGATGTGGCAATCGCCGGAGGGGGCATCATTGGGTTAGCAACGGCGCTGGAGTTAGCCGCCGCGGGCCGCAAAGTCACCGCATTCGACAAAGGCGAGGCGATGTCCGAAGCCTCACGCGCCGCCGCCGGCATGCTGGCCGGCAACGATCCTGAAAATCCTCGCGAGCTGCGCGCGCTTGCCCGCCTCAGCCTGGCGCTCTATCCCGAGTTCCTCTCCAGCGTCGAGCGTCTGTCTGGAGTGCGTGTTCCCATCCGCACCACCCGCACCCTCCAGGGCGTAAAGCACGCGACGGCCAGCACCCACATCCTGTCTGAAGCCGAAGTCCAGGTCCTTGCGCCAGGCGCCGATACCACCGGCTGGCACTTCTTTCTCCTCCATGAGCAAAGCTTCGACGCGTGGGATCTCGCCGAATGTCTGCCCACTGCTGTCCGCGCCGCGGGGGTCGAACTGCGCGACCGCACCTCCATCGTCAGCGTTCGCGAAAACAAGACCGGTGTGCATCTGGACACCACCGCCGGCGCATTCTCCGCCTCCTCCTTTCTCAACGCGGCTGGCGCCTGGTCGCCGCAGCTGGACCCGTCACTGCCTGTCGTGCCCCGCAAAGGCCACATGCTCACCGCCGAACTGCCCGGTCCTGTGCAGATGGACTGCGTTCTCCGCACCGACAACGTATATATAGTTCCGCGCGGCCAGGGCCGGTACACCATCGGCCCGACTCTCGAAGACGCCGGTTTCGATAAGGAGATCTACGCGGATCGCATCCACGGCCTCTTTCAAAAGGCCATCGATCTCTGGCCGGTGCTGCGCGATGCCCGGATCGCCGAAACCTGGACCGGTCTGCGCCCGGGTTCCGACGACGGACTGCCCATCCTCGACCGCACCGGCGACCATCGCTGGGTGGCGACCGGCCACTTCAAGAACGGCATCATGCTCGCTCCCGGGACCGCCCGCGTCGTCAGCCAGTGGATCCTGGGCGCGAAACCATCGATCGACCTCTCGCCATTCCGCTGCGCCCGGTTCGACACGGCCGCCGTCTCATCCTGAGGCTCTCACTTTCGTAACTGTTTTTTCGTGGCGCGCCCGCTTTCGTCAGAGACAATCCTTTTTCGCGTAAGCTATAAGGTTGAGCAGAAATTCCGCGCCTTAAAGTGGGGCGGAGACTGTGCGATTCGTTTTTTTGCGAGGCCAAATACCTGCGCCCTTGCATCGCGAAATCAACTCGCAGCATCCCGATATTGGGACTGAAGCAGCAGTGGAGGATTCATCAGCAATATGGCAACGGCGACAGTAACCAAGGGTCTCGAAGGAGTCGTAGCAGCCAACTCGGGCATTTGCTGGATCGACGGCTATGCCGGCGTTCTCGCCTATCGCGGCATCGACATCCATGAGCTCGCGCAGAAGTCCACCTTCGAGGAAACCAGCTACCTTCTCTGGTATGGCCGTCTGCCTGGCCGCTCCGAACTCAAAGAATTCTCAAAGCGCCTCACCGAAGCCCGCCGCGTCCCTCCGCAGATCTACGATCTTTTCCGCGCGCTGCCTAAATCCGTCACCCCGATGGAGGCGCTGCGTACCGCCGTCTCCGCCCTCAGCGCCTACGATCCGGACGAGAGCGCCGTCGATCACGACTCCAATCTGCGCAAGTCCTTCGCGCTTACGGCGCAGATGGCCATGCTGGTCGCCGCCTTCGACCGTATCCGCAAAGGCAAGAAGGTCGTCGAGCCAGATCCGTCCCTCCCGCACGCTGCGAACTTCCTCTGGATGCTCCACGGCGAGAAGCCCATCCCGGCTGCATCCAACACTTTCGATATCGCTCTTATCCTCCACGCAGATCACGAGTTTAACGCATCCACATTTGCCGCGCGCGTTATCGCCGGCACGCTGTCTGACATGCATTCAGCCATCACCGGCGCCATCGGCGCGCTCAAAGGCCCGCTCCACGGCGGCGCCAATGAAGCCGTGATGAGGATGCTCTTCGACATCGCCAAGCAGGGCGGTGACCCGGTCGAATACGTCCGCAGCCTGCTCGCGCACAAGAAGAAGGTCTTCGGCTTCGGCCACCGCGTCTACCGCACGGAAGATCCCCGCGCCACCCATCTCCGCCGCATGTCCGAGCAGCTCAGCCGCGATTCCGGCAACACGAAGTGGTATGAGATGTCCCGCCGCATCGAGGAGTTCGTCAAGAACGAGAAGAAGCTCAACGCCAACGTCGACTTCTACTCGGCTTCCACTTACACCACACTCGGCATCGACCTCGACCTCTTCACGCCGATCTTCGCCGTCAGCCGCATCGCCGGATGGACTGCGCATGTGATGGAGCAGCTCGGGGATAACCGCCTCATCCGCCCCCGCGCCGAGTACACCGGACCCGAATACCCCGTCCGCTACGTGCCGATCGAACAGCGTTGAGATAAAAGTCGGGACCGACGGGGCCAGCGCATAGCTGGCCCTTTCCATTGCGCCCGATCCGCATCGTTTTCGTGCGCGTAAAATCAAAGGAGAAGCACCAGTTCAGGGCCGGCACAACGGCACTTTGTTCCCCATCCGGATTCCCACCGGATTTTCATACGACTGGACTTATATTCCGAATGACTACTTCCTCCATTTCGAGTGAACTCTCGTCTGCTCAACTGCGCGAGCTGACTTTCGACGCCTTCCGCCGCTGGGGTTATCTTCAGGCCAGTCTTGATCCCCTCGGTCAGTATCTGGCTCCCGTTCCTGTTCCGGAACTCGACCTCGACAACGAATTCGCCGCCGCAGCCCGCCGCAGCTATGCCGGAACCATCGGCGCGGAGTTCATGCACATTCCCAATCGCGAGCGCCGCGAATGGCTTGCCGAGCGCCTGGAATCCGACCCTCCCGCCGTCGACCGGGAGCGCATCCTCGGCCTGCTCGCCCGCGCCGACATATTTGAGCAGGTCATCCAGTCCCGCTATCTCGGCACCAAGCGCTTTTCCCTCGAAGGCGTGACCGCGCTCATTCCCTT
>JASIAO010000156.1 GCA_030041955.1 Acidobacteriaceae bacterium
GCCCGCCGCGCAGCTCGCCGCCAGCTACAGCCGTTACGACGACGAGGACGAGGAAGGGCTGGATTCGGATCTTCCCATGCAGCCCGAAACGGAGAACTTCTAACTGCAGTTGATAGTGACTGGTTGTTAGTCCCCAGTGCTGCTAAGCGACTTTCTGAGGACTAACAACCAGCAACCAGGAACTAAGGACTAAGACGATGCGTCATCGCAATGCAGGTTACAAACTCGGACGGAACACCAGCCATCGCCGCGCGCTGCTGCGCAACCTGGTCACGTCCATTCTTCTGGAGGATCGCGTCGAGACCACCGTGGCCAAGGCCAAGGCTGCGCGGCCTCACGTCGAGAAGCTGATCACCCTGGGCAAGCGCGGCGACGTGCATGCGCGGCGGCAGGCCCTGGCCTATCTTCAGACGCGCGACGCCGTCTCGCGGCTCTTTGACACCGTGGCCCCGCGCTACGGCGACCGCAACGGCGGTTATCTGCGCATCGTGCGCGCCGGCTTCCAGCGCGGCGACGGTGCGGAGAAAGTCTACATCGAGCTGGTCGACGCCGAGCAGGTCCTCGACGAGAAGCGCCAGAAGCGTGCCGAAGCCCGCGCCAAACGCCGCGAGGAAATGCAGAAGGCCATGGCCGAAAAAGAAGGCGAAGCTGGCGGCGAAGAGAAAGCCTCCTAAGCCGGCTCTTTCCCGAACGATCCAGAGGCGCGTCCCCATGCGGGATCCGCCTCTCTGTTTTTGCACCGGCAAAATTTCACCGCATTTCCCGCCGCAGGTGCTACGCTGGCCGGAACCATGCTGACCGAGAACATACCGGGCCTGGCGGGATTGCGGGCGCGCATCGGGCGCGGTTCACAGGACGACGACTCCGCGCGCGACCTCCAGCTCAGCCTCCTGCCGAAGGAGATCCCCCAACTCCCCGGCTTCGAGATCGCCTGCGCCTGGCGGCCCTCCCGGGAAGTCAGTGGGGATGTCTTCGACGTCTTTTCGCTCGATCCGACTCCTCAAAGCCCGGCTCGCCTCGCGCTGTGCGCCGCCGACGTCTCCGGCAAGGGCGCAAGCGCGGCCCTGCGAGCGCGCGAGGTGCACACGGCGGTACGCGAGTACGCCCCGCGGGCGAACTCGCCTGCCGAGTTGTGCACGCTGGTCAACCGCGCCCTCTCCGGGACCACGGTCCCGGCGAAATACGTCACCATGTGGTACGGCGTGCTCGAAAGCTCAGGGCGTCTGCAGTACGAGAGCGCCGGCCACTGCCTGCCCGTGCTCGTCCGCGCCGACGGCAGCGTCACGTTTCCGGCCAGCTTCAGCGGCGTCGTCGGCATCTTCTCGCACTGGCTCTATCAGACCCAGGAAATCGACCTGCACCCGGGCGACTGCCTGCTGATCATGACCGACGGCATCCTCCAGGCGCGCCGCCGCCGCGAGGAGTTCGGCTACCGTCGCCTCATCGCGCTCGTGGAAGCAGCCGGCGAGCAGAGCGCCCAGGCGCTCGCGTCTCACGTCATCGACGCCGTCGCAACATTCTGCGAAGGCCACTTTGACGACGACGCCTCGCTGATCGTCGTGAAAGCCCGGCAGAATGGGGAAGACAAGGCCAAAGAATAATTCCATCTCCGCGTCCTCTGTGCTCTCTGTGGTGAAATATTCCCCGCAGCCCCGCCCGATACCTTCCTGCTCCCCCCCAAAAACCGATTCACACGATTGTAATTACCAGCGTTCACCCCGCACCTTATAGTCTCTGCTATGTCCCCGGAAACCATGACCCTGGAAAGCGTCGCAGGTCAGACGCCAGGCACCAGCATTCTGCGCCTCACCGGCCCGCTCACCCTCAACACCCTCTTCGAGTTCCAAAACACCCTCCGCGCCGATCCCCCGCCGGCGCTGGTGCTCGACCTCACCGGCGTCCCCTACATGGATTCATCCGGCATCGGCGCCATCATCAACTACTACGTCTCCTGCCAGCGCCACGGCAGGAAGGTCGTCGTTGCCGGCGTCAACGGCCGCGTCATGGAGTTGTTCAAAATGACGAAGGTCGATAGTCTCCTGAGCATGACCGCGACCGCTGACGAGGCCGAAACCCGGCTCCGAGGTAACGCGTAGAGCACTGCACCCTGTACCCTGTGTTGGGGTGTGTGGATGGCGTTTTTTCTGGGAGTAGATGGCGGCGGCACCAAAGCCACGTTTGTGCTGGGCGATGACACGCGCGAGCTGGCCCGCGTGCGCACCGGTACCATCAAGCGAATGAAGACCGACGCCGCGACCGCCGAGACGAATCTGCGCAGCGCCCTCAAAGATCTGGAAGCTGCAACCGCTGTCGACGCGCGCTCCATCACCCGCTGCTGCGTCGGCACAGCCGGCGAGAGCGTGCCGCTGGTCACTGACTGGTTGCGAGATGCACTCGGCCGCCACGTGGGCGGCGAGTTGGTCATCGTCGGCGATGTGGAGATTGCCCTGGACTCGGCCTTCTTCGGCAAGCGCGGCGTGCTGGCCCTCGCCGGAACGGGATCGAATGTCGCGGGACGCGCGGCGACAGGCGCCATCGTGCGCGCCGGGGGGTGGGGTCCCACACTGGCCGACCAGGGCTCGGGACATTTTCTGGGACTCGAAAGCCTGCGCCGGGGATTTCTGGCCATCGACGAAGGCCGGCACACCAGGCTGCTGGAGTCTGCTCGCGAGTTCTGGGGCTTGCCGTCCGTCCAGGCTCTGATTGAGTTTGCGAACGCTCATCCCGCGCCGGATTTCTCCAAGCTGGCGCCCGGCGTGGTGGCGCTGGCCGAGGAGGGAGACGCCGTCGCCCGCGAAGTCGTCGAGCAGGGCGGCCGCGATCTGGCCATGCTGGTCGGCCTCGTGATCGGTCACATTCGCCGCATCGAGGGCGACGCCGCGGAGTTCGATCCTCCCCCGGTCGCCGTCGCGGGCAGCATTCTGGAGCACGTCGCCGGCGTGCGCAATTCGCTCACCGCGGCGCTCGCCGAACGCTACCCGGGAATTCGTGTGCTCGACACGCCGGCAGATCCTCCCGCAGGGGCGCTCTGGCGAGCGCGCCAGAGTTAGAGACAGTCCAATTCGTTAGCGCGCCGCGAGTTGCGTCGCCTGCCAGGGAGTCAGTCGCGGAATCCAGCGGTGGACATGAGCGCAGTAATCCATATACTGCGCGCCGAACTTGCCGCGGAGCGTCGGCTCCTCATAGAAACAGACGAAGAGATGGGTGGCGAGCCACGCGCACGCCGCGTAGAGAAAAACTGCGAGGCTGGCAAAGAGCAGACCTTCGCCGATGAGAAACAGGAGCACGCAGACGTACATGGGATTGCGTACATAGCGGTAGAGGCCGGTCAGGATGAGGGATTGCGGCGGCAAAGGCGGCGCAGGGGTGCCGTAGCCTTCCCAAACGAAGCGCCGGAAAGAATCGAGTACGACGACTGCACCGGCAGACATCAGGCATACACCTGCGTAACGCAGCGGAGCCGGGTCCCAGCCAGCGGGAGCGATGCGCCAGCCGCAGATCAGCCAGGGTACGAGACCGACGACGGTGCCGGGAACAAGGATGGTGAAGAGGGTAGTGATGAGCGTAGCGGTGGCGCGCTTCATGGGCCCTCCTTTGCGCAGATGTTTTTGCGCAGAACGGATCGTTGCGATGAGAATAGTCCTCAGGGGGTGCGGATGAAGAAGCTTGCGGTGCTGGTGGCGCTGGCCCTGGTGGCGGCGGCTGGAGTAGTGGGGCTGCGTGTGCGCGCGCAGGAGCCGGTGATCCCGTATGCGCCGCCGCGCCCCGCAAACACGCTGGTGATGCTGCCGGATGGATCAACCGTCCACGTGGAGTTGGCGACCACCGACGCGCAAATGGAGTACGGCCTGATGGAGCGTACGAATCTGCCCCAGGGGCGCGGGATGCTCTTCGTCCACAAAGATGTCGGCGAGCATCCTTACTGGATGTACCACTGCAAAATCGCCCTGGACATCATTTGGATGGACGCCGATCACCGCATCGTGGAGATGAGTCCGAACACTCCTCCGTGCCGCGGTATAGCCGCAACCTGCCCAAACTACGGCGGCACTCAGCCCTCGAAATACGTGCTGGAACTGCCGGCAGGATCCATCGCAAAGCACCACCTGGCGGTGGGGCAGACGATCGACTTCAACTTAGGCTGAAGATGCAACCGCGCGTTCAGAAGGGCTGAATCCCACGTCTGCCGGCTTCGGTCAGATTCGGGACTGAGATTCCTACCGCTTCTTTTTCTGATCCTTCTTCGCCGCTGGCTTCTTCGCAGCGGGCTTCGCGGCGCCTTTGCCGGCCTTGCTCGATTTCTGAACCGCAGCCTGCTTTTTCTGGGCTGGCTTCGGAGCGGGTTTGGCAGCTCTTGCAGGCGCCTTTGCCGTTGGCTTCGGAGCCGGCTTTTTGGCCGCAGCCTTCACTGGCGCCGCAGGCTTCGCGGGCGCTTTCGCAGCCGCTTTCGGCTCGGGCTTGGCGGGCTTTGCCGGCGCTTTTACTTCTGGCCTGGCCTCCACCTTCGCGGCAGGTTTGATTTCCGCTTTGCCGGTCGGCTTTGCCGCAGCTTTCGGCTCCGCCCTGGGAGCTTCCTTCGAGGCTTTGCCCGGGGCGCCTTTTGTCCCGGCAGCCTTTGCCGGAGCTTTCCCGGCTGGAACCGGCTTAGGCGGCAGCGGGGCCAGTTCGCCTTCGCCCTCAGCTTCCTCGTGTTCCTCTTCCTCGTCGTGGCCGATCGGTGTTTCGATCTCCTCTTCCTCTTCCTCGATCTTCGGCTCGGCGCGGCGGCCGCGCGTGCGCCGGATGACCACCGGCGGTGGCGGAGCGGGCGGCGAGTGTGGCTCCAGGAAGGCACGAATCTCCTCGTCGGTCTGGAGCTTCGCGTCCATGAACTGGAAAAAGAGCGCCTCGGCGATGTTGCCGTACTCAGGCAGCTCGGGCGTAATGCGCATCTCCGCCATCAGCGCCGTGGGAATCTTTTGCCGCGCCTCCGGCCAGACGTTAAAGAAATTGTCGAACTTCTCTCGAACCTGCGGCTGCTTTGAGCTAAACGCCAGCCACAGAACCGCTTCCGGTTGATAGCTCACGATCAACTTCCAGGTAGCGGAGGGTGTAGCGGCCGTCTTGCCAAGGAGGACCTTTGAGAACTCCTTAGCGGACCTTTCGAGATCGTTCCACTGCTCGACAAAACCCTGCCGCGGGAACAGCCGCTTCAGGCTGGCCACGTCTTTCGGCTGCATCTTCGCCGTGAGCAGCTCCATGTGCGCGGCCGAGGGATCCGGATTGACTCCGAGCATCATCAGCCGAATCAGTACCCTGGTGAGGTCGTCGAGGCCCTTCAGGTCGGCTTTGGCGACGGTCCACGCGGGGCAGAGAACCTTCATCCAGCCCTCAGCCTCGAGCGCGCGCAGCGTCTTCAGGGCGTCTTCCTCATGGCCGATCTCTTCGAGTTCATAGCCGCGGCTGAACGCGGAAATCTGCTCGATCACACCTTCCGCCTTAGCGTTCTCGTAGCGCTGTTTGGTGCGGGCTTCCATCTCCCAGCCGGTGCGGGCGGCGAAGCGGACAGCCCGCAGCAAGCGCGAGGGATCTTCCAGGAAGCCATAGTTCGAAGCCAGGCGCAAATGCCGCGTTTCAATGTCGGCGAAGCCGTTCAGGGGATCGAGAAGCAGTCCCCAGGAGCCCTCGTTGAGAGAAATCGCCATAGCGTTGGCGGTGAAGTCGCGGCGGCGCAGGTCCTCGAGGATGGGTGCCCAGTGGTAAACCGGCTTGCCGGGCTTGGGATATTCCTCGCGGCGGGCGCTGGAGACTTCGACCCGAACCCCTCCCGGAAACCAGAAGAAGAGGGTGCGGGAAGGCTCGTGCTCGCCCCACAGTGTGGCACCAGCTTTCTCCAGAGATTTCTTAAGCTTGAGGGCATTTCCCTGAACTGAAAAATCAAGATCGCGAACCGGGAAACCGCTGGTGAGATCGCGCACGGCGCCACCCGCGAGAAAAACAGTCATCCCAGCGTCGCGGGCGGCATCGCGAACGAGCCGAAGAGCGTTTTGCTGGGCGGGGGAAAGGCGATTTTCTAAAAGGTAGTTATAGTCGGGCATGATGATGCTGACGCAATTGGATCCTGCCCCCTTTTGCCCGGAAATCCGTTCGTAAACAGCAGAAACACAGCCACTTACGGGACAGAGGAGCTGCTTTCCAAGCTAACAATGTAACATAATGAGGCGCACGTGGCTACCGTTCTGCCCAATTTTTGATGCGTGGTGGCCAATATGTGCAACAATCCTCGTTGCTTTCCCCGGGCTGGTCGCTGGGGCAGGTGCTGACAAGCATGTCTTCAAGCCGAAAAAAGGCGATCTTCCGGAAATTCTCCCGCGACTGGCTGGCGGGATACCTCGCGGCGGCCGATTTTGTCCACGCCGGACGCGTGGAGATGCTCGACCTGGAGGGGAAGGTCGTCGCCCTGGCGGTCGAGGACCTGAAGTGGATCTGCTATGTCCGGGATTTCAATTCCGGCGAGCTGAACAACCCTGAGCGGCTCCTGCGCAAGACGTTCGCGGGCCGTCCGCGCGGCGAGGGACTATTTGTGCGGGCTCGGCTCAAAGATGGCGACCTCGTGGAGGGTCTGGCCGCGAACGACAGGAGCCTGGTGGCGAGCGACGGAGTGTTCCTGACCCCCCCGGACCTTCGGTCGAACACGCAGCGGATCTGGATTCCGAGGGACGCGCTGGAGGATCTGGAGGTCGTCGCGGTGATCGGCGGAGCCAGGAAGAAGCCGCCACCGCCGGCCGCTAAGCAGGACGAAGCCCAGGAGACGCTTTTCTCCTGATCCTTAGAACGTGACCATAGTCCGGAAGCCGACCACCACGACGGTGCCTCGGTCTGGGGTCGCGCTGGGGTCGACGATGAACTCTACGGTTGGCTGCAACAGGAGCCAAGGGGCCAAGTTGGCCAGGTAATTGATCTCCGCGAGATTCTCGGCATGGTGCGGACCTTTGCCCTGTAGCAGCAGCGCACGCTGGTAGAGGCTGCCGTTCGAAGTGCGGACCCAGCCGGCATCGAGCATATCTTTGGCAAAATGAGCGCCGCGGAATGGCCCGACGTAGCGCAGGCCGGCGTCAATCTGCTGGTTCTGCTGGTTCACGTCGTCCGGGGAGTGGTCGATGGTGAAGGTGGCGTCGAGACCGCGGTTTTCTTTGGGGTCCTGATCCGGCTCGCGATAGAGCGCCTGATTCGCCTGTGCCCAGATGACATAATTGCCCTGGCTGCTCTGGCCGGTGAGTTGGTTGGTGAATGTAGCGGGATTGTAACTGCCGCCGAATTTGAAAATCCCAGGGTACTTTCCGGTTTCCGACCGGCGCAGAAAGTCCTCCATGCCGAGCGTGCCGGTGTTCTTCGGCGGAGCGTGGAGGTATCCGGCCTCGGCCACGACAACGGGCGGACCGAGGTGAAAGCCAAAGCCCGTGGGATCCTGAGCGTACGGCGATTTCTCCTGCGAGAGCACCATCGCCTTTGCGTAGTAGTGGACGCTGGGCAGAACGCGCAGCTCGAACGCGGGCGTGCCTCCGGGGTCGTAGGTCATGTAGGTGTTGGCGAAGGTGTTGAAGGCGTAGCCCATCGGCTCGTTGATGAACGACGCGCCGTACTCCTGCGTGCCGTAAGTGTTCCAGGCAGCAAGCTTGCCGCCGCGCAGGTCGATGTGGTCGTGGAAGAGGTATTGGCTCAGCGAGTATTCCGCCGCGCGCAGGACGTGCTTGCTGGCCAGGCTGGAGGGGTTCGCAAAGCTGTTGACGTAGTTCGGTCCGCCGATGTTGGTCCCGTATTGCCACACGCTGGTGATGTGACCGGTCAGCCCCGCATCGGGCAGGAATTTTCCGAAATCCACATCGACGGTTCCGCGAATGCGTCCCCACCATGTTTCGCTGCCCCGATTGAAACCGCCCGTCGGGTTCGCGAGCGCGTCGGCGACGTAGTAAAAGTCCATCGTGAAGCCCTCGTCGGCAAGGCGCGTGCGCTCGCCTCCCCAGTCGCCGAAAAGATACGGCCGGTGCCAGAAATCGGGCTGATGTGTTGAAGTTGACGGGAGCGATTCTGCCGCGGCAGCCGTGGGCGACTGCTTCGGATTCGGGTGTTGGTGCTGTTGCTGTGATTCGCCGAACCATACCAGTGCCGCCGGGTGCGGAGCATTCGGTAAGGGGCGCTGAGCATAAGTAGAAGATGGGGCGACAAGTAGCAGGACGGACCCGAGCAGCGCAGCCGGCACGCGGGTACGGCGTGGGCCCGGGACCGCAGCCATCGAATCGACGTCCACAGCACGAGGGATGCGAGTCGGGAGACGCCGGGCTGTCTCCAGGGACATGTGTAGTCGCAACCCTGCAGCGCGAAACCCGCGGGTGCGGGAATATCATCTGAGCGAATGAAGACCGGCGGGCCAAAGCCGCTGCCGGTCCGCATTGCCTTGTTCCCGTGCCGGCGCAGGCGCGCCGAACCCTCTGGTTCCGCTATGACGGATGCAGCGACCGCAACCGCGGGAAATCCGAATGAGCCACCTGCTTCGGCGGAGGGTCACCACCGCCGCTGGCTGATCGCCGTCCTGCTCGGTGTTGGCGTGCTGATCAACTATTTCGACCGGGTGAATCTCTCGGTTTCGCACGACGCGCTGATCCACGACTTCCACATCGACGACGTGATGTTCGGACTGCTGGCCAGCGCCTACTCGTGGACTTACGCGGCGCTGCAGGTTCCCGTGGGCGTGCTTCTCGACCGGATCGGCGTGAAAATTGTCGGTCGCATTTCAGCGCTCATCTGGAGCATTTCGTCTTTCTTCGCGGCCTTCGCTCCGGGCGTGAGCAGTTTCCTGGCCGCGCGCCTGCTGCTGGGCATCGGTGAAGCGCCCAGCTTTCCCGCCTATTCCAAGGCGACGGGATACTGGTTTCCGGAAAGCGAGCGCAGCTTCGCAACCTCGATGTTCGACGCGGCGGCAAAGTTCGCTTCCGCTATCGGCGTGCCCATTCTCGGCATCCTCCTGATTCACTTCGGCTGGCGCGCCACATTCAGCTTCACCGGCGCGCTGAGCTTTCTCTTCTTCCTGGCCTTCTGGTGGCTCTATCGCAATCCCAGCCGCGACCGCACGCTCTCGCCGGAGGAACTGCGCTTCATCCGCGAGGGAAACGCGCAGCCCGAGGGCTCGTCGAACCGCGGCGAGGGGGCGCCCCTTAAATATCTGCTGCGCAACCGTGAGGTGATCGGCGCAACCATCGGCTTTGCCGCGTACAACTGGACCTTTTACCTCCTGCTCACGTGGCTGCCTGCGTATCTGACCGCGCGCCTGCACATCAATCTGCTGCACTCGGTTCTGTACACGAGCCTGCCGTGGGGCGTGGCCACGATCACCGATCTCGCGATCGGCGGCTGGATGGTCGACCACCTGGTGCGTCGCGGATTCACGCCATGGAAAGTGCGGCAGTCTGTGCTGGTGGCGGGCATGCTCTTCGGCGTCTGCATCTACGGCGCGGGCGCGTCGCACACGCCGGCGCATGTGCTGCTGTGGATGAGCCTCTCGCTGGGCGGCCTGGGCGCGATGGCGCCCGTCGGCTGGTCGATCCCCTCGCTGATTGCGCCGCGCGAGAGCGTTGGGCGCATTGGCGGAATCATGAACTTTGCAACCCAGCTTGCGGCCATCGGCGCGCCCATCGTCACCGGATACTTCGCCGGCCAGCACAACTTCGGCGCTGCGTTTACGATAGCCGCGATCATCCTGGCGGTCGGCATCGCGGCGTATATCCTGCTGCTGGGCCGGATGGCGAAGATTCCCGAGCCGAACGAAGCGAACGCCTGAACGAAGGCAGGAACCGATCGCTGAATCGGCGCGGAGACCGGATTCATCAGAGGGAAAGCTGTTGCCGGAGGGCGAATGAAGATTGCATTTCTGGGGCTCGGAAAGATGGGCACGCCGATCGCGCGGCTGTTGATTCAGCACGGCGAGGATGTGACGGTGTGGAATCGCACCCTTTCGCATGCAGAGGCGCTGGGGCGCGAGGGTGCCTGTGTCGCTAATACGCCGGCTGAGGCAGTCGCCGGATGTGAGGCCGCGTTCACCATGGTGATGGACGATGCCGCGCTCGAAGAACTTCTCTATGCGCGCAAAGCAATGGAGAATCTGCCGAAGGGAGCCATCCATGTCTCGCTGGCCACGATCAGCGTGGCGCTATCGCGCAGACTGACGGATGAACATGCGGCGCGCGGGCAGCATTTTGTGGCGGCGCCGGTCTTCGGGCGTCCACATATTGCCGAAACGGGAAAGCTATGGGTCGCAGTGGCTGGCGCGAAAGAACCGGTGGCAAAGGTTCGTACGGCGATCGAGAAATTCAGCCGCGGCCTGACCGTCGTGGCGGAGACGCCCTGGAGTGCGCACGCGCTGAAGCTGGGCGGAAATTTCCTGATCACCGCGATGATCGCGTCTTTATCGGAGAGCTTTGTCTATGCGCAGGCCATGGGAGTCGAGCCCGCCGTGTTTCTGGAGACAGTGAACAGCGCCCTCTTCCAGTCGCCGTTCTATGAGATGTACGGAAAGATCATGCTGCATCCGCCGGAGCA
>JASIAO010000157.1 GCA_030041955.1 Acidobacteriaceae bacterium
CCCGATGGCCAGCAGCGCCGCGGGGCTGCCCACAAATGCGAATGCCGGGACCAGCGCCGCGGCGATGACCAGATACGCAATGTAGGTGTACTTGCGGCTGAAGCGGTCGGCGATGTATCCGAAGCTCACATAGCCCAGGAATGTCCCCACCTGCATGACGATGGTCCACTCTGAGGTCATCACAATGCCCAGTCCGCGTCCACCCTGCGCCCGCGGCATGGAGAGGAAGCGTGGCACCCACGTAAACAATCCCCACCACGCGAAGAGCGAGGCGGCATTCATGGTCGCGCAGATCAGGGTGCTGCGGCCGAGACCTCCGCGAAAGATTTCGGCCATGCGCACGCGGGGTCTGCGTTCCCTCTGCCACGCCTCCGGCTCGTGCAGCCTGCGCTGCACCCATAACGCGATCAGCGCCGGGGCGACGCCTGCAAAGAAGACGGCGCGCCATCCCCAGTGTGGCAGGATGACTGCGACCAATGCTGCGCCCAGCGCGAATCCAATTGCCCACGAGCTTTGCACCAGCGCGAGCGCCTTGCCGCGATGCCGCGCCGGCCAGGTCTCCGCCACCAAGGCCGCGCCGGCTGCCCACTCGCCGCCCATGCCCAGGCCGAGCACGATCCGGCACAACATCAGCGTGACCGCCGTGTGGGTGAACCCGCAGAGCGCGGTCGCCACGGAATAGATGAGCACGCTTGTGGAGAGCGCGCGCACACGCCCGGCGCGATCCGCGAACCACCCGAAGGCGATGCCGCCGGCGGCCGCGCTTACGAGGGTTGCCGACATCATCCCTCCGCTCATTGCCGCGGAGAGGTGGAACTCGCGCTGGACCGGCCCCAGCACCAGGGCGTAGAGCATCACGTCCATGCTGTCGAGCATCCAGCCCAGCGATGCGCCAAGCAGCGTGCGCCTCTGCTCCTGCGATGCCTCGGCCAGCCAGCCGTAGATTCCGTTCAAGGTGCCCCTCGGGTGCTTTACAGTTCTTAAGTACCGTCATACCACGATACGAGAGCCCAGCCCTTTGCGCGCAGCCATCGATACCGGCGGCACTTTCACCGATTGCGTTTACCTGGTGGGCGGCGAACTCCGCGTCCTCAAGGTTTTCTCCACACCCACCGATCCGGCACAGGCGGTGCTGGAGGCGGTCGCACGCACCGGAGCTTCCGGCCGCGTGGACGTTCGCCACGGCACCACGCTCGGCACCAACGCCATGCTGGAGCGGCGCGGCGCGCGCGTTGCGTTTGTGACGACTGCCGGTTTTGAGGACACCATTGCCATCGGCCGCCAGACGCGAGCTGCGCTCTACGACTGGTTCGCACCGGTCCCGGTTCCTCTTGTCCCTCGCGCCTTGCGTTTCGGCGTTCCCGAGCGCGTCAGCGCCGAAGGCGAGGTGCTCCGCGCGCCCACGGATGACGAACTCGACGAGCTCGCCGCAGACATCCGCGCCAGCGGCGCCGAATCGATCGCTGTTTCGCTGCTGTTTTCGTTCGCCAATCCTGAGACAGAGCGCCGCGTGGAGGCGGCGCTCACCCAGCTCGGCCTTCCCGTCTCCGTTTCGCATCGCATCCTGCCGGAGTTTCGCGAGTATGAGCGCGCCTCCACCACGGTCGTCAACGCTTATCTCGCGCCGCGGATGCAAAGTTATCTGTTGCATCTGGAGGAGCGCGTCGCCGAGCAGCACCATGGGGGGCGCGTCGATGTGATGCAGTCTTCCGGCGGCATCATTTCCGCGCGCCTCGCCGCGCAGGAGCCGGTGCGCACAGTGTTATCCGGACCGGCTGGCGGGGTGATCGGCGCGACCCGCGTGGCGCAGCACGCCGGATTCGACCGCATCATCGGCCTCGACATGGGCGGTACCTCCACCGACGTCTTTCTATCCGACGTATCGGGCGGCGGAGTTCGCCGCACGCGCGAAGCGATGGTGGCCGGTGTTCCCGTTGGCGTACCCATGCTCGAAATCCACACGGCCGGCGCCGGCGGCGGGTCGCTGGCGCGCTTCGACGCAGGCGGCATGTTGCGCGTGGGCCCTGAATCGGCCGGAGCCGATCCAGGCCCGATCTGTTTCGGCCGCGGAACCCAGGCTACCGTCACCGATGCGAATCTGCTCCTCGGGCGGCTGGATCCCGAGAGCTTTCTCGGCGGTGCGGTTCCGCTCCACCGCGAGCGGGCCGAAAAGCTACTGCGCGAACAGAAAGGTCCGCTCGCTACTGTGGAAGAGTTTGCCGCCGGCATTCTGCGCGTCGTGGAAACCGAGATGGACAAGGCCATCCGCGTGATCTCTGTCGAGCAGGGCTACGATCCGCGCGACTTCACGCTCGTGGCTTTCGGCGGGGGTGGACCGCTCCATGCCTGTTCCCTTGCCCGCGCGCTGCGCATTCCCAACGTGCTGATTCCCGCCATGCCCGGCGCGCTTTCCGCGCTCGGCATTTTTCTCGCCGATATTGTCCGCGACCATTCCCGCACCGTAATGCTGCCCAGCGAATCGATCGGCTCGCTGGCGACACATTTTTCTGAGCTGGAGCAACTCGCACGCTCCGAATTTGCTGCAGAGGGGCTCAGCGGCGTCGCGTCCCACTCGCTCGATCTTCGCTATGTCGGCCAGGGCTACGAACTGAATGTGCCCTGGCGCGCGGAATCGCCCGCGCGCTCGCTGGATGACTTCCACGCGCTGCACCGACAGCGCTACGGATTCAGCGATCCGCAGAAGCCTGTGCAGGTCGTTAACCTTCGGCTGCGCATGACCGCGGCGGCCGAGACGTACGCGCCTCCGCGCCGCGAGCCCATCTCCGGTGGCGGCCGCGCTGCCTGCTATGCCGAGCGCGAGATATACTTTGCCGGGAAATTTCTGCGCTCGCAGCTTTATCGCCGCGAAGCGCTCGTTCCCGGCGATGTCATTCCCGGTCCTGCCATGGTCACGGAGTACACTTCCGCGACCATTCTGCCGCCTGGCGCCCGAGCCACCGTCGATCCATACGCCAATCTGGTTATCGCCGTTGGAGAAGAGTCCGCATGAACGCTGTCGATCCCGTCGAGCTGGCCATCTTTCGCAGCGCGGTGCACTCCATCGCCGAAGAAATGGGCGCCGCGCTGCGCCGCACCGCGCTCTCGCCCAATATCAAGGAGAGGCGCGACTACTCCTGCGCGCTCTTCGACAGCGAGGCGCGCGTGATCGCGATGGGCGACCACATGCCAGTGCACCTCGGCTCGATGCCGATGTCGGTTGAGGCAGCCGTTGTTCGAGTTACGTTTGCGCCGGGCGACGTCGCTGTGCTCAACGATCCTTACGCCGGCGGTACTCACCTTCCGGATATCACCATGGTGCTGCCGGTATTTCTGCCTGGCGGCGCGAAGCCTGCGTTCTACGTCTCCACGCGGGCGCACCATGCCGATGTCGGCGGCGCGTTTCCCGGATCCATGGGCCCGGCGCGCGAAATTTATCAGGAAGGCCTGCGCATTCCGCCCGTGCGCATCGTTCGCGGCGGCGCGATCGATCGCGAGATGCTCGACTTCCTTCTGCTGAACGTGCGGACTCCGCGTGAGCGCGAAGGCGATCTGCAGGCGCAAATCGGCTCCTGCCGCGTCGGCGAACAACGCATTCTCTCGCTGGTGGCGAAATATGGCGAACCATGGCTGCACGCGCTGATCGCCGAGCTCCTCGACTACTCGGAACGGCTGGTCCGCGCCGAACTTCGCCGTATGCCGGCCGGAGAATTTCGCGCCGAAGACTTTCTCGACGACGACGGCGTGAACGATGCGCCGATCAGGCTCGCTGTGCGCATCGCGCTCGATCCTCGAGTTGCGTCGCTCCGCGTCGACTTCACCGGCTCCGCGCCACAGGTGACCGGCAGCGTGAACGCCGTCCGCGCCATCACGCTCTCGGCGTGCTTTTACGTGCTCCGCTGTTTGCTCGGCGCGGACGCGCCCGCAACCGCCGGCATCCTGCGTCCGCTGACGCTGGTTACGCAGCCTGGCACGGTTGTGGACGCGCGGCCGCCAGCACCGGTGGCCGCCGGCAATGTCGAAACTTCGCAGCGCATCGTCGATGTCCTGCTGCGCGCGCTGGCCGGGGCGATTCCCGATCGCATTCCCGCGGCCAGCGCCGGGACCATGAGCAATGTAACCATCGGCGGCATCGATCCCCGCACCGGCGAGCCCTTCACCTACTACGAAACCGCTGCAGGCGGTATGGGAGCGCGTCCTGGACTGGGCGGAATCTCCGGAGTGCACACCCACATGACCAACTCGCTGAACACCCCGGTAGAGGCGCTTGAGTATGCGTATCCGTTTCGCGTTCGCCGCTACGGCTACCGCGAGAATTCCGGCGGCAGCGGCCAATTTCGCGGCGGCGAGGGACTCATCCGCGAGATCGAACTACTGGCGCCCGCACAGGTTTCAGTGCTCGCCGACCGGCGCAAGTTTCGTCCATGGGGTTTGCAGGGAGGGGGAGCAGGCGCAGCCGGCCGCGCGGTTGTCACGACGGCGCAATCCGGAGAAACGCGCGAGCTGCCGGGTAAGTGCAGCGTGCACCTCGCAGCCGGAGACGTTCTTCGCCTCGAAACTCCTGGCGGCGGCGGATGGGGACGCTCCTGACGACAGCCTCGCAAATCCTGCTATTTTCGCGATTTGTCCTGTATTTTCCGGCCGCGGCACAACACTTCGATCTTCTCTCCAATCCAAGATTGCTGTTGGTGAATCGTTCGTTTCGAGGTTTTCAGCATGCGTTATTCCATCCTCTTCGCAGCGCTCCTCGCGCTGCTGATGGCGCCTTCCGCATCGAAAGCGCAGGTCGGGATCTCCGTGAATATTGGGCCTCCTCCTGTGTGTCCGTATGGGTATTTCGATTACCCGCCGTACCCCTGCGCTCCGTATGGCTATTACGGTCCGGAGTGGTTCGTGAACGGGATCTTTATCGGCGCCGGCCCGTGGTTTCACGGACCGGCCAACTTCCACGGCCACGTGAATAACCATTTCGATCCGCACCACGGCTACCACGGACATCTGCCGGCTCGCGGCGAACATGCGGCGCATCGTCCTGGCGGTGGATTCCACGGCGGCAACGAGATGCGCGACGGGCGCGGACACGCCGTTGGCGGTGGAGGTCATCCGCGCTAATCCGATCCATGACACGAGACAAAGGCTCCCTTCGCGGAGCCTTTGCGCTTTTCGCAGAGAGGAACACACGATGAGTGCTACTGATTCCACCGATCACAAGGCTGCGAACGCCGATCCGTGCTCAACTCCCATCGATCGCAATGCGGCGGCAGGCGCCGCCAACTCGCTGGGGTCGAAGAGCGATTGCAACGGCCGCCCCGCGACAGACGACAGCGTGGTCGAGGCGATCGACGAAGAAGGTCCGATGACGACGCCGCCTGGGGAAAAACGCTCGAAAGCCCGCTGAAATGGGGGCTTTCAGGGCTCATTGGGGGCTCACTTTACGCAGCTTCTCCGATCTGCGTAATGCACACAAATCCCACGATTTGCACACAAAAATAGCTGTTGACCTGTCGCGATTCTGTGACATGATTCTTGCAACGGAAGAGCAATCTTCCACGAGAAGAGAGCGGAACAAAGCCCTCACGGAACTCGGAACCGCGACCCAGAAGGCTTCGGGCAACCGAAGGCTCCAGAGTCACGGAAAAGAAAATCGCGTGGTGTCGGGCAACTGGTGCCGCGTGAGGATCGGAAACGAAGGCCAAGCAAACCGGGCAACCGAGAGGCTTGATCGGCGGACACGAGTTTCAGGGATTTCGGGAAACCGGAATCCTGGAAAGCTCCGGGAAACCGGAGCTTCAGGGAGCCTCGGGTAACCGGGGTTCTGGAAAGAGCCGGGTGACCGGATCTTTTCTGAGCGTGGCGTGCAAGCTAGTGCAGCGGAGGCGGCGTTTAGGGGCCGCACGGGAAGCGCGGGTGCAAGCCCGCAGGTCCTGAGCGGTTCCGGCGTTAGCTCGTTGCGATCAGGTAGCCGGAGCCAGATCTTCGAGAAGTTCGGACAGAAAAGGGCGGAATCCCGCAAGGGACTTCGCCCTTTTCGCTTTTGTGCCGAAACTAGTGCGGCGCAACAACGACTGAGAAGATGACGCCGTCGTTGTTGGCGCAGACGTAGTTGCCGTCGACCTCGCGCCATTCATAACCCGCCGGCGGCTGACGCAGATGATGCGCGTGCCAGTCCACCTGCTCGCCGCGCGACCAGTCGTCGTTCTGAATGCGGTGACCCTTCTTCCAGTCCTTGTGGTGAACGTACTGCTGGTGATGCTCCTGATCGGGATGATCCTGAGCGGCAAAGGCGAGACCGCCGGTGAGCGTGAGTGCAAGGGTGGATACGGCTAAAGCTCGGCACAATGATTTCATTCGTGGGTTCCTCTGAACCTACGATGGCCGCGACTTCAGCGGCGTTGTTTGGCGCGGGAGCGAGCGATGGCGCCCCGATCTCTTTTTTGCTAAGTGTGGAAAATAGGGAGGTTACGGACACCGCCTGCGTAAGTGTGGGAAATACGGGGGTTGCGGGATCCGCAGCCGCATTTAGCTGAAAACATTGGGGTTGGGACGGGGTATCTTCCGGATTTTCCGCCTGGTGGAGGGGTTTCTCCGGTGCCGGGTGGGCCGCGACTGGAGCGGGTTTGGGGGTGCGGCCGAAGTATTCGTCCAGCATCTCCTCACGCGTAAGCTTTTTGGCGGGCGGGGGCGGGGCAGGCGGTTGCGGCTCCGGTGCGGGAATGGTGGTGGGCTGCGGTTGGGTGGCGGCTTGCGGAGCAGAGCCGGAGACAGGCGAGGCGATGGGCTGCTCAGCACCGGGGACGCCGAGGGACCAGTAATCGACGCTGACGGGGCGGTCTTCCTGCTTCACCTCGGCTTCGAGCTGGTTCATCTGGCGGAGGGTTTTGAGGGCGGTTTGCATGAGGCGAGTGAGGGCAGAGACCTGGCGGTAGTCGATGACATGACGTGCGAAGGAGTGGCCGATGGCGTTGAGGTTTTCGAGGATGGAGGCGTGGTCTTCCATGTCGACGAAGCTTACGAGGGGTGCGGTGGCCCAGGCGTCGGGGTAGCAGGGCTTGAGTTTGAACTTGCGGAGGCGGCGGTCGTGGTCGAAGCAGAGGTCTTTGCCGCGAAGGGCGGGGCTAGTGCAGCGGGCGCCGTTGAGCTTGAGGTGACGGCAGCGGGACCAGTCGAAGTCCATTGGATCTCTCCGGGATCGGGATTAGAGGGGGCGGCAAAGAAAAAGCCCAGCCGGGAAGGCTGGGCGATTTCTTTTTTTCTATCTAAGTTCAGAATATCAGGTTGGGAGAATTAGCCTGCCAAATATGTTGGGGATTGTGGCGCTATAAGTGGCGTTGTATCAGTATTTGTTACTTTCGTGCGGGCGGTGGGGGGTTGACAGTTTTTTGAGGGCAGGGGTTACGGGCTACGAGTTACGGTTTAGAAAGGCGGATAGCAGGCAGCCGCATTCACGCAAGCGCGATGGGGACTCCAGTACCGGCGGCAGCAGGAACGCGCCTTCGGCGCGGCTCACTTGTACGAACCGGGAGACAGGTAACAGTTTAGACCGGGCAGATGGGTAACACTTTTGCGCCTGGTTTGAAGACAGGTTTTGGCTGGGGAATCTGATCTCCAGCCGTAGTCGTCGCGGCGGTGGGAATCCGGGAATCTCTGCTGTTGGAGATTTCCGGATTTCCATCGCCGGCCGTTTCTGAGCAGGGCAGGTTGCC
>JASIAO010000017.1 GCA_030041955.1 Acidobacteriaceae bacterium
GCCTGCCCGCCGGCCAGTTCACCATCCGCCGCGTGAAGCTGTACCGGTACTAACCGCCCGCGCCGATCACTCCGAGAGACCCATCAGGACGCATTTCCACGTTGAACCATCCGAGAACAAAAATTCATATTCCTGGTAGATCATGCCCGAACGGGCGTGGAGGCTCTTCGTCAGTTTCACCCGGTAATCGCCGGGAGGCAGCAGAGCGGCCCCGACATCCTGGCCGAATTCCTTCCGGCCGCCCGTTGCAATTCCGCCGAACTCATATTTCTTCCCGTCAATCAGCCCCTCGACGTACAGGGGATCGAAGCATGAAATCGTCTCGCAACGTGTCACATGAGCGGAGACGACATGAACCGCGAAGACCGCTCCGGCAGCGGCGGTTGTGGGGTCGGTATTCGGCTGCGCCGTCTGGGCATTTCCCGCGAACGCCCAGAAGAACAAACAAAGAGCTGCGGCAAGTTTCCTCATCAGATTCTCCTCGATGGCCCTCCGACAGCCAACATATGCTGCCCTCCCTGCTTCCGGCACGTTCAGCCGCGCGACCCAGCCGGTTTGCTGCCAACAGTCTCTTAGCTGACTGCCCCTTAGCTGACCGCTTCTCAGCTGCCCCCTACATATACATCCCGCCGTTCACGTCCAGCACGTGCCCGGTAATGTACGCTGCATCCTCCGACGCCAGGAACCTCACCGCCGCGGCAATCTCCGCGTCCGTCCCGGCGCGCCCCAGCGGAATCTGCCCCAGCATCCCCTCGCGTTGCTTCTCGTCGAGCACCGCCGTCATCGCCGTCTCGATGTATCCCGGCGCTACAGCATTCACGGTGATGTTCCTCGACGCCAGCTCGCGCGCCAGCGACTTCGTCAGCCCGATGAGCCCCGCCTTGCTGGCCGCATAATTCGCCTGGCCCGCCTGCCCTGTCTCGCCCACCACGCTCGAAATGTTGATGATGCGCCCCCACCGCGCTTTCAGCATGGGGCTCAGCAGCGCCTGCGTCATCAGGAAGGTCCCCGTCAGGTTCGTCTGGATCACGTCGTCCCAGTCCGCGCGCTTCATGCGCAGCGTCAGCGTGTCGCGCGTGATGCCCGCGTTGTTTACGAGGATTTCCACGCTGCCGAAGTGCGCAATCGCCGCCTTCGCGCAGCTCTTGATTGACTCTTCGCTGGCGATGTCCAGAGAAAACACGGCCGCCGCCCCGCCCTTCGACGCGATCTCCGCGGCCACTTCGTTCAGCTTGCCTTCGTTGCGGGCGGCCAGCGCTACCCGCGCTCCCGCTTCGGCCAGCGCCAGCGCGCAGGCCCGGCCAATCCCCTGCGAGGCGCCGGTAATCAGCGCCGTTCTTCCCTGAAATGAGGACATGGCAATAGCCTATCGCAGCTTTCACGGCCTGTTAACTGATCGGCCAGCAGCGCAACCTGCGGCGCAATGCGGTTAACCTGTTCGCACCGTGCCCACGCTCTACAACCGCATCGCCAACCAGAGCCTCGACCGCCTCAGCGCCCTCAGCGACGGCGTCTTCGCCTTCGCCATGACGCTCCTCGTGCTCGACCTGCGCCTGCCCGAGCAAACGGCCATCCATTCCGAACACGATCTGTGGCGTGCGCTCGCCGCCCTTGCGCCCAACCTGGTCATCTACCTCATGGGCTTTCTCACCCTCGGCATCTTCTGGAACGGCCAGCAGACTCAGCTCAACTACATCGAGCGCGGCAGCCGCGACCTCTCCTGGCTGCACCTCGCCTTCCTCTTCACCATCACCCTCATGCCGTTTTCCACGCGTCTGCTCGCAGAGTTCCTCCACTACCGCACCGCGGTGCTCGTCTACTGGGTCAACATCCTCGCCCCGGGGGCGCTGCTCTACGCCAGCTGGAAATACGTATCGCGCCACGACATGATCCGTCCCGACGCTCCACCCGAAATCCGCGCCGCCATCTGCCGCCGCGTCTATTACGCGCAGATGCTCTACGCCCTCGGCGCAGCGCTCTGTGTTTTCGGATCTCTGTGGAGCGTCGCCTTCATCTTCGCCGTGCAGTTGAACTACGCCCTGGCGCCGCGCCTGCCGAAGCGCTTTCAATCTGAAGCTGCAACTCCCAGCTCTCCGTAGACCTCGACGAGCATGGGCGCGCAGCGCGTCCGCCTCATCCTCCCGGCGCCGGCACCGGCTCCGCTGCCCGCCGCGTCGCCCGATGCGGCAGCGGCTCGACCGCCCAAATGTAGACCACCAGCTCGCGGCTGTATTGCAGCAGCGGCTTCGTATCCGGCAGCCGGATTCCGTGCGCCTGAGGCAAATCGTTCGTCTCGAACTCCGCTTCCGCCAGCTCCAGGGGCCAGGGCAGGTGGTGGATGTTCACCCGCACCAGCTCTCCGCTCTTGCGTGCCGTAAACAGCGCGTAGCGTTCCGTCAGAAAGCTCTCCAACCCGCCCTTCACCGCCGGCTGGCCCAGGCTCCGGTAGCGTGCACGAAAGTCCGCCGGCTTCCGGCTCAGCAGCCGCTCGCTCGAGTACTCAATCTCCCTCTCGCCGCGCTTCAACTTCATGTGCGCCCAGTAGTACGGCAGGTGAAAGAACATCCGCGCCGCCGAAACCGCAAACGGATTCGCCGCGTCCAGCGAGAAAAAGTACACGCCCGCCTGGTTGGTGTGCCGTTCCCGCACATACGTCCGCAAGTTCAGCTCTGGAAAACGATTTGTCCCTGGAATCGTCGGCAGCCCCCGCATCCGGATGCGATCCATCCAGAACGGCACCACTCCCACCCACGCCGATCCGTCGAAGGTATCCACCGCCAGCCCCTCGGGCAGCAGCGGCGTCAGCTCCGCCGCGGGCAGGGGCCAGTGTGCGAACAGCAGGTCGTTCCAGCGCTGCGTCATCACCCACGGCGACTTCGGCAGCGGCCAGGGACGGTGCTCCGTCGTGGACAGAATCTTGTTCATTCAGCAGAGCGTTTCGCGGGGGAGCGATCTGAACAAAACACACCTCATGGTACTCGCCTTTTGTTTTCTGGAGTATGGCACCGCGGTACTCACTTCGCGGGTGCCTCCCCCGAATTCCGCAAGCTTTAGGTTTAGCATTCCTCCATGCCTTCCCTGACCGAAACCCCAGCCGTGCCCCCCGCATCGCCCGCTCCCGCCGAAGAGCGCAGCAACAATCAGACCGAGGTTTTTGCCGTCCACGGCGCCGATCCCGAAGTGCTGGCCTACGCCATGGCCAAATACTCCCGCTCCGCGCTCTCCATGAAGGATTCCCTGCGCGAAATCGGCAGCCAGCGCGCCGAGCAGTTCCTCAACACCTTCTACTTCCAGTACGGACACCGCTCCATCGCCGACCTCGCCCACATCGCCTTCGCCGTCGAGCGTCTCTCCCTGTTCGCCGCCATCACCCTGGTCGACGAGCAGCGCTGGGACGGCCAGGAGCGCTCCACACGCTATCAAAATTTCCGCAAGAGCGGCTGGTATCTCCCCGACTTCGGCGCCGACGCCGCCTCTGAGCGCCTCTTCCGCGACACCGTTCAGAACCTCTTCGCCCAGTATCACGCCGTCTTTGAAGCTCTCTTCGGCTCGCTGAAAAATCAGATCCCCAAACCCGACGACATGAAGCAGGAAACCTGGGAGCGCACCCTCCGCGCACGCGCCTTCGACGTCGCCCGTTACCTGCTTCCCCTCGCGACCAACACCTCGCTCGGCCAGATCGTCAACGCCCGCACGCTCGAGACGCAAATCTCCCGCCTCCTCTCCAGCCCCGTCGCCGAAATCCGCCAGCTCGGCGAGCGTCTGCAATCCGCCGCTTCCGGCGCAGCCTGGAACGTCCAGGCTGAAGCGTTCGCCGCGCTCCAGCGCGACATCGCCGCTCTCGATCCCGCCCTCGGCGAGCGTGCCGCGGCACTACTCACGCGCGAAGTGAAGACCGCACCCACGCTCGTCAAATACGCCGCGCCCAACGACTACCAGACGCGCACTCGCCAGGAACTGGCCCAGGCCGCCGCCGAGCTGCTCCAGCGCGCGCCCATCGATCCCGCTCCCCTTGTCGATCTCATCGACGATGCCGACTCCCTCGAGATCGACCTTGCCACCACGCTCCTCTACGGCCAGTGCCACTACCCCTACCGCCAGATTCGCCGCGCGGTCGCCGCGCTCACCGAAGATCGCCGCAGCGAAATCATCGACCTTGGCGCGCGCCATCGCGGCCGCCACGACGAACTGCTCCGCGAGTTTGCCGCCGGCCAGGCGCTCCGCTTCGACATCCTGATGGAC
>JASIAO010000158.1 GCA_030041955.1 Acidobacteriaceae bacterium
CTTACCCGGCCGTTTTTCCTGGCGCGATCGGCATGCGCCTGGTGGAGCGCTGCACCCACCTGCTCCTCAAACGTTCCAGCCGCCGTCCCGTCGGACGCGCGCACCACGCGATCCTCGGCGCGCAGATCAGCCGTGGCCGCAGCCAGCACCGCCTCGCACCCCGCGTTCTCGGCGCGCAGCCGCAGCGCCAGCTCATAAAGCTGCCGGAATTTCCCGTCGCTGATCAGTGTGTGGCCGTGTTTGCCGTTCGCCGCGGCAGACGCGACCCTGCTCTTCGCCTGGTTGGCCATGAACTCCTGAGAATGTCCCCGGTTCGACCGCGGGATTGGGATGCGCGCCCTCGAGGGAACCGCGCCGCTCGCGCCTTTGGGGCCGCAGCCACGCGTGCGTCACGCAGTTCCGGCTATAGAAAAATTGTAGCGCAGCCAGGCCATTGCCTCAGCGTCGGACGCGCCGCTCCCTCGTTTGGTCTGGCAGTTGCACATTTCCGCGGGCAATCGTCAGCCGCCCGAAGCGGGGCACTCTCGCGCCCAATCTCCATCCCGATTTTCAACAACTTTGTGAATATCCCTGTGCATTTCCCGTCCGCCGCCGCGCCGCGCTCAGCAATCATGCGCCCCTGAGCGGTCTGCACTTTCCCCGATGCACTCCGGCGGGTTTTCCAAACCGCAACCCGTAACCGTATTCCCTGCCTCAGGTGGAATAGTCCGCGTTGATCGCGACGTACTCCTTCGTCAGGTCGCAGGTCCAGAAGCGGCAACGCCCGCTGCCCGCGCCCACGCTCATGCGAATCGAATACTCCGGCTGCTGCAAGTAAGCATGCGCCGCCTGCTCGTCGAATTGTGCAGCGCGTCCGCCGTGCATGCAGATCGGCAGCTGCCCAAACCAGATCGCAATCTTTTCCGGATCGAACTCCGCGCCCGAATATCCCGCCGCCGCCATCAGGCGCCCCCAGTTCGGATCGCATCCCGCCCACGCCGTCTTCACCAGCGGCGAATGCGCGATGGCCTTCGCAATCTTCAGCGCATCCGCATCGCTGGCCGCGCCTTCGATCTGCAGCTCCACCACATGCGTGATGCCCTCGCCGTCCGCCACAATCTGCTTCGCCAGCGACGTGCAAACCTCGGCCAGCGCACTCGCAAACTTGGTGTCTGACGCGCCGATCGTCACGCCCGACGCCCCCGACGCCAGCAGCAGCACCGTGTCATTCGTCGACGTGTCGCCGTCAATCGAGATGCGGTTGAAGCTCGTCTCCACGGCGCCCCGTAAATATCCGTCCAGCGCCGCCGGGTCAACCGCCGCGTCCGTAAAGAGATAAACAAGCATCGTCGCATGCGGAACCAGTTGCGGATAAATCATCCCCGCGCCCTTGCAGGCGCCCACAATGCGCACCGTCTTTCCATTCACTGCAAACTGCGCGTGCGCCACCTTCGCGCGCGTGTCCGTCGTCAGCATCGCGCGCGCGAACTGCGAAAATCGTTCCGCGTCCGCCGCGAGACTGCGTTGTACGTCAGGCAGCGCCGCCACCAGTTTCTCCCACGGCAGCGGCACGCCAATGATCCCCGTCGACGAAGGAAACACCTCGTGCCCTGCGCATCCGAAGGTCTCAGCCGCAGCCCTGCACACGTGTTCGCACGCCGTCAGACCGATCGCGCCTGTCGCACAGTTCGCGTTGCCCGCATTCACGGCCACCACGCGCACGCGTCCGCCGCTGCGTTGCAAATGACGCCGCCCCACCGTAATCGGCGCCGCCTGCACGCGGTTCGATGTGAACATCGCTGTCGCGTTCGCGCTTACGTCCGACACAGCGACGGCAACATCCGGCTTCCCGCTCGGCTTAATGCCGGCCTTCACCGCCGCGAATTTGAATCCGCGCGGCAGCGCGTCGTCCGCAATCAAGGATGTCTCGCTCATGGGCAATGCTTTAATGTACCAACTCTGCGCTTTGCAATAATCGTCGCAGTGGCTCCCAATCCTGCAGACGATTCACCCAACTTCCTCCTCATGCACGACGTCTCCGTCGCCCGCGGCGACAATGTCGTTCTGCATGACATCTCGCTGCGCATCGCCACCGGCGAGCACGCCGCTATCCTCGGCCCCAACGGCTGCGGCAAATCCACGCTCATCAAGACCATCACCTGCCAGTGCTACCCGATTGTCACGCCCACCACCGAGCTGCTGCTGCTCGGGCGCAAGCGCTGGGACGTCTCGCAGCTCCGTTCCCACCTGGGCGTGGTCTCTGCGGAGCTGCCCGGGGAGCGCACCCCGGTCACCAACGGCCTCGACGCCGTGACCGCCGGATTTTTCTCCGCCTCCACGCTCTGGCCCAACCTGCACGTGACGCCGGAAATGCGCACCCGCGCCCGCGAAGCGCTGCACCTGATGCAGGCCGAGCACCTCGCCCAAAAGCTGGTGGGAGAAATGTCCGCCGGCGAGCAGCGCCGCATCATGATCGCCCGGGCCCTCGTTCACCAGCCGGAGATGCTGCTCCTCGACGAGCCCTCCAACGCCCTCGACCTCGCCGCGCAGCGCGAACTCCGCGACGCACTCCGCCGCGTCGCCCGCCAGGGCGTCGGCATCCTGATGGTCACGCATCACCTCGCCGACATCATCCCCGAAATCGACCGCGTGATCATGATGCGCGCGGGCCGCATCTTCGCCGACGGGCCGAAGCGCGAGCTGATCGCGCCCGAAACCCTCCGCGCTCTCTTCGGCGTCGAGGTTTCGCTCGTGGAGCACGACGGCGCCTGGCACTCGTGGTAGCGCCAGAGCCGTTTCTGATCACTGATCACTGAAAACTGATCACCGCCCGCTTGCGTCCCTCGCCATCCCGGCGTTAATTTGTGGATACACGGGAAAGGAGGATGATCCAGCCAATGAAAAATTCTGATGGTAGTAGTTGCACGACCACACGTGAGGTGACTGAGGCTTAGAGCCGCTTCTCGCGGGAAACCTAAGACCAGGCGGCAACAACCGCCGAGGCCAGCCCAGCACGCGAAAGGCGCCTCAGGTCAAACTCCACAGTCCACCGGTGATCAAGGCCCGCATGCCCAAACTGGCAGCGGGCCTTTCACGTTGCGAACAATTGAACGCAGCCGGCCACGCTTCGGTCACGGACTTACAATGTCCTCATGGAACCCCTTGTCATCGCAGGCAAAGCCTTTCAGTCGCGGCTGATCGTCGGCACCGGGAAATATAAGGACGGCCCTGAAACCCAGGCGGCCATCGAAGCCTCCGGCGCCGAGATGGTCACCGTCGCCGTGCGCCGCGTGAATCTCGACCGCTCGAAGGAATCCCTGCTCGACTTCATCGATCCGCGCCGCTACTTCCTGCTGCCCAACACCGCCGGCTGCTACACCGCCGATGAGGCCATCCGCGCCTCGCGCCTCGGCCGCGAAGTCGGCCTTTCCGACTGGGTCAAGATCGAGGTCATCGGCGACCAGGCGACCCTCTACCCGGACGTCCAGGCGACCCTCGAAGCCACTCGCACCCTGGTCCGCGAAGGCTTCACCGTGCTGCCCTACACCTCCGACGACATCGTCTTCGCGCATCGCCTCATCGACGCCGG
>JASIAO010000159.1 GCA_030041955.1 Acidobacteriaceae bacterium
CACACCGCGCCCGCGCCGAGTCCCAGCAAAACCGCGGCATGGTGCAGATCGCGGCAATCGCCCGCTTCTACGGCCAGCCCCACCCGCACGCGCTCTCCGGAGCGGATCAGCGCGTGATGCACCGCGCCGGTTGCCAGCGCCATCGGCATCGGAATCGCATGTTCGCTGCATCCGCGATCGGTGAGCAGCAATATCGCCGCGCCGCCGCGCACCAGCTCGATGGCCTTCTCGCAAAGGTCGTCGATGGCAGTGACCAGGTTGCAGCCGGGACTGAAGATGCAGTCGAGGACCGCAAGCGGCAAATCGCCGGCCAGATGATGGCGGCGGCTGTGCAGCGCGTCCATCTGCGCCAGCGAGAGGAACGGCGAGCTGAGCGACAGGCCCGGCAGGCGCTCGCGCTTGTTCAGAATGTGCGGCCACGGGCCCAGCCGCGTGTGCAGCTGGATCACGCAGGCCTCGCGCAGCGAATCGATCGGCGGATTGGTGACCTGTGCGAAACGCTGGCGGAAAAACGCGTAAACCGGACGCGGCGACCGCGCCAGCGGGGCGATCGGCGTGTCGTCGCCCATGGACCAGACGGCGTCCTTGCCATCGGCGGCCATAGGCTTCAGGATCATGTTGACGTCTTCTTTGGTGTAGCCAAAGCCAAGCTGCAGCCGATTCAGCTCGGCCGCGTCCAGCGCAGGCGTCGTCGCGACGGCTTCCAGCGTGGTGTTCTCGAGCAGCGCCTCATATTCCGGAGCGGCGCTGTCGAAGAGCCGCCGCAGATCCTCATCCTCGTAAAAGGTATGGCGCTCCAGGTCGGCGAGCAGCATCTGCCCAGGACCAAGCCGTCCGCTATGCACGATGCGCTCCGGATCGAGATCCACCAGACCGGCTTCCGATCCGGCGACAATCAGTTGATCCTCTGTGACAAAGAATCGACAAGGACGCAGACCGTTGCGATCCAGCGCGGCGCCGATCAGATGTCCGTCGGTGAACGCGACGGCCGCAGGGCCATCCCACGGCTCGATGCAGTCTCCGTGATACGCAAGAAACGCGGACTGGCGGCCGCTGCCGGCCGGCGGCATCACCATGCGCACGGCTTCGGCGACGGTGCGGCCATTGCGCGCCAACAGCTCGATCACCTCGTCAAGACTGGTGGAATCCGATCCGCTGGCCGTGTAGATGGGCCGCAGTTCATCGGGCAGCGTCGCCGCGCGCGCGGTCATGCGCGCCCGGTTGCCCCAGATGGTGTTGATCTCGCCGTTGTGGCCCAGAATACGAAATGGCTGCGCGCGATCCCATGAAGGCGCTACGTTCGTGGCATAACGCTGGTGGAAGAGCGCAAACGGGGTGACAAAACGCGGATCCGCAAGGTCGGGATAAAACTCCGGCAGCAGCCGCGCCGAACACATCGCCTTGTAAATGATGGAAGACGAAGAGAGCGAACAGACGTAGCCCGCCGCGCCGCTGCGCTCGAACTGCTTCCGCGCGAGGTACAGCCGGCGGTCAGGATCTTCATGCTTCGCGGTGTCCGTCGTGGTGTCCGTCAGCAGCAACTGGCGAATCACTGGCAGCGTGGACAGCGCAATCTCGCCGAGAATCTCCGGCCGCGCAGGCACGTCCCGCCAGCCGAGCACCGTGAACCGCCGCGCCGTCACCGCGCGCTCCAGCTCGCGCATGGCGCCGGAAGCCGCCGCCGCGTCGGCAGGCAGAAATACCATGCCCACGGCGAGGCGCTGCGCAGCTTCGAGCGAAATCCCCGCCGAGGCCAGCAGCAAATCGCGCGGAATGGCCGTATGGATGCCGATGCCGTCGCTCGACTTGCCGTCGGCGGCCACCGCGCCGCGATGCGCCAGCCGCGAAAGCGCGGTCAGCGCCTTCTCCAGGATGTCGTGCGAGGGCTGGTTGTCGAGGGTCGCAACGAAGCCGACGCCGCACGACTCATGGTCGAAGCGCGGGTCGATCAGGCTCGCACCGAGGCTGGGGCGGGGGCTGCCGGTCGACACGGCCGGAGCAGCACAATTTCTCGTTCCCATATCCAACTATAACGGCCTTTCCTTGTCGCCCGATCAGCCGGAACGACTTTTTTGAGGAAAATCGGGAGCCGACTCTCCGCGCGGGCTGCGCAACGCCTCAGGTGTTTGCTGACAAAATCGCTCTTGCATATTTATACATCAGTGCTGTATTTTTATACATAGAAGCGCGGCTGGCCGCAGGCTGGCCGCCATTTTTTCGTGTGAGTCTCGCGTGAGCAAGCAGGAACGGCACAGCGCAATCCGGGAACTGGTGGGTGCGGAATCGATTACCAGCCAGGACGAACTGCGCCGCAAATTGATCCGCCGCGGGTTCGACGTCACCCAGGCGACGCTGTCGCGGGACATTCACGAGTTGCGGCTGTACAAGGGGCCCGGCGGTTACGCCATTCCGAACGGCAACGGCCACGCGGAACAGGAAGAGGAGCCGACGATTGAGGAATTGCTGGGCAGTTTTGGGCTGGCGGTCCGCCAGGCGCACAACCAGCTGGTACTGCGCACCACCAGCGGCGGCGCGCAGCCGGTGGCCCTCGCCATCGACCACGAAGCGTGGAGTGAAGTGCTGGGCACGCTGGCCGGCGATGACACCATCCTGATCATCTGCGCTGACTCGAGGCACGCAGCGGCTCTCCGGCAAAAGCTGGAACGATTGATCGGGTAAGAACCGGCCCCGCAAAAATCGAAACGAAAAAAGAATCACTTCGGCACGAAGAAAGTCAAAAGGAATTTGCGGTTCAGCAAGGCTGAGGCATGGAGAAGAAGATACAAACTGCGGTGATGGGCGTGACCGGCTACGCCGGCATGGAGCTGGCGCGGCTCCTGCTGCGTCATCCCCGTCTCGCGGGCAAGCCGCCAATCTTTTTCGGACGCACAGAGGGCGCGCCGGAACCGCTGGCCGCTGTGCATCCGCAATTGATGGATAACAATGGCACCGGGCTCGGCCCGGGCGGACTGCAGATTGAGCCTTTCTCCTGGGAGCTCGCCAGGGCGCGCGGTGTCGATGCCCTGTTTCTGGCCACTCCGCATGAACAATCCCGCGAGTGGGCCCCGCTGGCGCTGGAGCATGGACTGCGGGTCGTCGACCTGAGCGGCGCGTGGCGCCTGGAGAACGCCGCGAATCGCGCGGTCTACAAGTTTGCCGACGAAGGCTCGCCCGTCGCGACGGCGATTCAGACCAGGGCTGTGTACGGAATGCCGGAGCTGCATCGCGATGAGATTCGCGAGGCGGATCTGGTGGCCAATCCTGGCTGTTACGCGACATCCGTCATTCTGGCCCTGAAGCCGCTGGTTTCCGCCGGTTGGGTCGATACGGATCGCGGCATTGTGTGCGATGCGAAGTCCGGGGTCTCGGGCGCGGGGAAAGCGCCCACGGCTAAGACGCACTTCATGCACGCCGCCGACAACTTGTCTGCCTACGGAGTGTTTTCACACCGGCACACGGGCGAACTGCTGGAGCAACTGGTTCTCGCGCCCGAGCAGATCGTCTTTACGCCCCACCTGCTGCCAATCCCACGCGGCATTTTGTCAACCATCTACGTCTGGTTTCGCTCGCCGAAGCAGTCGGCCGACGTCGAAGCGCTGTATCGCACATTTTTCGCGGAGAGTCCGCTGGTGCGGATCTTCCCTGCCGGCCAGCTGCCGCAAATTCAATATTCGGTCCACACCAGTTACTGCGACATCGGCTTCCATCTCGCCCCGGACGGCCGGCGATGCGTGATCGTTTCGTGCCTGGACAACCTGCTGAAGGGCGCCGCCGGACAGGCGGTGCAGAACCTGAATCTGATGTACGGCTATCGAGAAGAGGACGGCCTGGTTTAGAGGCCGAGTGGAAGGGCAGCCATGAGATATGTAGTTAAACTCGGAGGCGCGACGCTGGAGAATCCTGAGCTGCTGCACCAGTGCGCTCAGGCCATCGCCGAACTGGCGAAGGACTCCAACCAGGTCGCGATCGTACACGGCGGAGGCGTCCAGCTGACGCGCACGCTGAAGCAGTTGGGCAAGCAGAGCCAGTTCGTCTCCGGCCTGCGCGTCACCGACGCCGAGACGCGCGACACCGCGCTGATGGTGCTCGGCGGCGGCGTCAACAAGGCACTGGTGGCGGCGCTGGACGCGCACGGGCAGCCGGCCGTGGGGCTTTCCGGCGGCGACGGGCTCGTCTTTCGCGCGCGCAAAAAGCAGACCGCGCCGGACCTGGGATTCGTCGGCGAAATTGCGGCCGCCGATCCGCGCTGGCTCGAGACCATCTGGAAGATGGGCGCCGTGCCCGTGATTTCCTCCATCGCCCTCGGCTTCGACGGCCAATACTACAACATCAACGCCGATGAGATGGCCGCTGCCTGCGCCGGTGCGTGCCACGCCGATGCGCTGGTCTTCCTCACCGACGTCCCCGGCGTGATGGCCGCCGACGGCAGCGTGATGCGCTGGCTGAGCATCGACCAGATCGCCGCGCTCACCCGCGACGAAGTCATCACCGGCGGCATGTTGCCCAAGCTGAGCGCCTGCCGCGAGGCGCTGCTGAACGGAGTAAAGCGCGTGCGCATTCTGCCGGCAAAAGCCGCCGAAGCCCTCCCGGACCTGTGCAGCACCCGCGTCAGCCACGGCACCGAGGTGATGGTCGCATGACAGAGCACAGCGCACAGAGCGCAGAGCGCAGAAAGGCCACACCGGCGCCTGCAAGGATAACCGGCGATGGCAACACCGATTCGAGCGCCTACAGTCCAGGCGCTTACCGCAACCTGAGAGTTTGGCAGCGAGCCATAGGGCTTTCAGTCGCGATTTACAGGTTCACCGCCGATTTCCCGAATGCGGAGCTCTACGGCCTCACTTCTCAGCTGCGCCGTGCTGCCGTTTCCGTGGCCAGCAACATCGCAGAAGGATATGAACGCGCCTCGAAAGGCGAATTCCGGCAATTCGTGGGGATGGCTCGTGGCTCGGTTCTCGAATTTCAGACGCAACTGGAAATTGCAAAGCAGCTCGGTTTCGGGAAGCAACCTCTGCGGCAGGCATCGGAAACGCTCGCCGAAGAAACAGGAAAAATGACATGGGCATTGATGCGAAAGCTTTAGGAGTCGAAACCGCGGGCGCCATCTCTCTGAGCTCTGAGCTCTGTGCTCTGAGCTCTCTTCGGGCTGCTGA
>JASIAO010000160.1 GCA_030041955.1 Acidobacteriaceae bacterium
CTCCACAGCCACGTGCTGTGCGAACGTGGGTGAGCCGCGGCGCAGATCGACGGCGACGTCGAGCGCGCCACCGTGGGTCACGCGCACCAGCTTTCCCTGCGGCTGCGTCCTCTGATAATGAATCCCGCGCAGCACGTTTTTCCTGGAGAGCGAGAAATTATCCTGCGCCCATTCGGTGGGCAAACCAGCTTCCGCCATCGCGCGCTGGTTCCACGTCTCCCAAAAGGCTCCGCGTGCATCGCGATAGATCGTCGGCGTTAACAACAGCACGCCGGGCAGGTTCGTCGGCTGGATCTTCACGGTTGCGCTGCTCGGCCGGCCATGTTTGGCTCTCGCAGGAGCGCCAGCAGGTACTGGCCATATCCGCTCTTAACCACCGGCTGCGCCAGCGCGGCCAGTTGATCCGCGTTAATGTAGCCCAGCCGCCACGCAATTTCTTCCGGACACGCGATCTTCAGCCCCTGCCGCCGCTCGATGGTCTGGATGAAGAGTCCGGCTTCAAACAGCGAATCGTGAGTGCCGGTGTCAAGCCACGCCATGCCGCGGCTCATGATCTGCACATTCAACCGTCCTGCCCGCAGATAGCAGCGATTCAGATCTGTGATCTCCAGCTCGCCGCGCGGCGACGGCTTCAGCGAAGCCGCATGCTGCACCACCTCATTGTCGTAAAAATAGAGTCCCGTGACGGCATATCGCGAGCGCGGCGCGGTTGGCTTCTCTTCGAGGCTGATCGCGTTGCCTGCCTCGTCGAACTCCACCACGCCGTACCGCTCGGGATCGTGTACCGGATAGGCGAACACCGTCGCCCCGCTGTCGCGATGCGCCGCCTCCTGCAACTGTTTGGAAAAAGACTGGCCGTAATAAATGTTGTCGCCCAGAATCAGCGCGCTCGGGTCGGTCCCGATAAAGTCACGGCCGATGAGGAAAGCCTGCGCCAGACCATCGGGGCTGGGTTGAACCGCGTAGTGCAGGTCGAGCCCCCAGCGATGTCCGTCGCCCAGCAGTTCCGAAAAGCGCGGCAGATCCTGCGGGGTCGAGATGATCAGGATCTCCCGCAGGCCCGCCAGCATCAACGTGCTCAGCGGGTAATAAATCAGTGGCTTGTCATATACAGGCAGCAGCTGCTTGGAGACCACATGCGTGGCTGGATACAGCCGCGTGCCCGATCCGCCGGCGAGAATGATGCCTTTCATCGCGCCAGCCGCTCTGCGTAATTGTGATCGATCCACTCCAGGTACGCGCCGCTGCGCACGTTATCCGTCCATGCGCGATGGTCGAGGTACCAGCGCACCGTGCGCCGCAATCCGGACTCGAAACGTTCCGCCGGCGACCATCCCAGCTCCCGCGCGATCTTCGATGCATCGATCGCGTAGCGGCGATCGTGGCCCGGGCGGTCCTGCACGAACGTGATCAATTTACGCCGCGAGTCCTGATCCGGGAGGGGAGGAGCCATTTCATCCACCAAATCGCAGATCGCATTCACCACGTCCAGATTCTTTCGCTCGCAGTTGCCGCCAATGTTGTAGGTCTCGCCCGGCCGGCCGCGCTCCAGGACCGAACGAATCGCCGAGCAGTGATCTTCCACGTACAGCCAGTCACGCACGTTTCCGCCGTCGCCGTAGACCGGCAGCGGCTTACCCTCCAGCGCGTTGAGGATCATTAGCGGAATCAGCTTTTCGGGAAACTGGAACGGCCCATAATTGTTCGAGCAGTTTGTGGTCAGCATAGGGAGGCCAAAGGTGTGGTGGTACGCGCGCACCAGGTGATCCGAAGCAGCTTTCGACGCGGCATATGGGCTGTTCGGAGCATAGGCTGTCGTCTCGGAGAACGCCGCATCGTCCGGACCCAGCGTTCCATACACCTCGTCCGTGGAAACGTGCACAAAGCGAAAATCGCGGCGGCCCTCATCGTCGAGCGCCGACCAGAAGCGCTTCGCCTGGTCCAGCAACGTGAATGTGCCGTGGACATTGGTGCTGATGAACGCGTCCGGTGCGACAATCGAGCGGTCCACATGGCTTTCCGCCGCGAAATGAATGATGGCTCGAGGGCGGTGTTCGCGGAGGAGAGATCCAACAAGCTCGGCATCGTTAATGTCACCCCGCACCAGCAGATGCCGCGGGTCGCCTTCCAGCGACGCAAGGTTCTCCGCATTGCCCGCATATGTGAGCAGATCGAGGTTGACGACCGGCGTGCCAACGGCCTCAATCCAGCTCAGGACGAAGTTCGAGCCGATAAAACCGGCGCCACCGGTAACGAGGATGGTATTTGTCTGCTTCAATTAATTTGCCTGCAAATGGAATTTTACCTGGGTCTCACCGAGTGAGTCATCCGGAGCCCTGCGCAGAGAAGCATGCTCAAGGAACGCAGGCCGATACCAGGCCCGCTGGATTGGGCTGCCGGAGCCTGGTCCAGCTAAATATCCCCCGGCAGAGCCGGGGGGATTACGTTGTGAGCCGCTCGAAGCGGCTGGACGGGGTCGCTAACGCGGCCCCGGTTGATTGCGCCACCTGAAGGTGGCTATCAGCGATACAGATTCATCTGGTCCAGTCGCTCGTCCTCCCGCTCCTGGTTCCGGATGTAGTTCCGTATCACTCGTTCATCTCGCCCTACTGTGGACACAAAGTGCCCTCGCGCCCAGAAGTGCTGGCCCACAAAGTTCCGCTTCCGCTCTCCATACACCCGCGCCACGTGGATCGCACTCTTGTCCTTGATGAACCCGATCACCTGCGACACCGCGTACTTCGGTGGAATCGAGATCATCATGTGCACGTGGTCGGGCATCACATGCCCTTCCTCGATCCGGCTCTCCTTCTGCTCGGCCAGTTTGCGGAATACCTCGCCCAGATGCCTGCGCAGGGTTCCGTACAGCACCTTGCGTCGACACTTCGGGATGAACACCACGTGATATTTGCACTCCCATTTCGCGTGGCTCAAGCTTTCATACTCGTCCATCCGGATTCTCCCTTTCGTGTGCTTGGCGGCTCACGATCCGGAGTTTCTGGATGGACTCCCGGAACTGTCAAACTCCTGCTGCCTCCCCGGCAGAGCCGGGGGGCCTCCCATGTTTAGCTAGAATCCGCGCTTGACGGCGAGGTAGGGAATGAGCGCCAGCTCCGCCATACCCGGAAGCGGGTCCGTGAGCGAGAAGACTGCGTCTGCGCTCGCACTGCGGAGACTGCGCAGATACTCCCTCCAGTGCAGGCGGCCGCGGCATATTTCCGATACGGCGGTGGGGAAGTCCGTCGCCATGCGAATCCACGAGATACCTACCCTGGCACGCTGGCGCTCGACCTGCATCTGCATCTGATCGCAGAACAGCAACCAGGGAAAATCAACCCCGGCTTCGAAACCGAGGGTGTGGTATCCCCACGTGCGGGCGTTCACGTCGAGCAGCTTGAATTGTCCATCGCGCGGATCGCACTTATACTCCATTTCCACCAGACCGTAATAATCGATCGCTTTCAGGAACCGCTCCGACATCTCCTCGAGCAGCGTGCTTTCGATTGTCTCGACAAAGGTACTGGCACGCCCAAATTCGGGCGGGTGCTGACGCGCTCGCCTGACCACCATACTGGCGATGCTGGCTCCTTTGCCGAAGAATGTGCAGTATGCGAACTGCTGGCGGCCATCGCCGGGAATCAGGTCCTGAAGGATAACCTCGGCGGCGCCCACCTGGGCGGCGGCTCGCGTAAACAGCTCTTCCAGTTCGGTCCAGTTATTTGCGCGCCATGCCTTGGCTTTCATCGCGTAGAAGAAGTGTTCCTTGATGGCCGGTTTGATGGCGACTGGAAACCTCACATCCAGCGTGCGCAGATGATCGATGCTGGCCGCACGCCACATTTGCGGGGTTGGAATCCCGAGTTCACACGCCAGCCGGTACGTTTCGCGCTTATCCCAGGCGGGTTCAATCGTGGACCACTGTGGTGTTGGAACACGAAAGACTTCCCCCAGTCGGGAACGATGGCGCGACAACGCGGCTACAGTTTCATCTCGCGTGGGAAACAGGACCCATCCCTGCAGTTTTAGCCGGCGGCCTGATTCGAGCAGGACCTCGATGGTTCGATCTTCGTCCCGAAGGTCAGAGGCCTTAATCGCGTGAGTCGAATATCGGGAATAGCGGGCAATGGAATGTTCGTCGTCGACGATGCAGACCGGAACCCCGTGGCGGCCGAGGCTTCGGACAATGCCCAGGCCCTGATAGTCGCCGCCGATCACGACCGCTCCGGCGCTTCCCTGAAAGCGCGGAGAGTCCGGCAACGGCTCCGCCGTTGGAGTCGCGAGAGGCTCCGAAATGCTCTGGTTCATGACAGTTAAGCGGATTTTCGCTCGCTCAGAACGGAACGGAGGAGAGAGCGCGAGGCGAAATGCGTTCCGGAGACGAACTGAAGAAGCGGCCCAAAGGAATAAACCCCGGGCGCGCCGAGGATGTGCAACCCGGGCACGGACGTTTCCATACCGTCGTTCAGCAACGGAAATCCGTTGACGCGCGAGATCCGTTCCATGAGGCTGGGGGCAACGAAATCGTATTTGGAGATATCGATCTTGAAGCCGGTTCCCAGGAGGATATGATCCACGGTAAGCTTGCGGCCATCGGTGAGCGTGACCCGAATGCGATCACCCGCAGCAACCGCGGAAACCACCTCGCAGCCGAGGGCGATAGGGACGTCGCGGAGCCGGTCGACCAGCCAGCGAGCTCCAGCAGGGCGGACGGCGCGCTTTCTGAGCTTATCCTGCAGCGAGCGAGGCAGACGCCGGACCAGGTGCGGCCGGGCGAGCAGCTGACTGAGGCCGGCCGGGCCGACATCGGTAGGCGCATAAAGAAGCCTGCGAACGCCCTTCCCCAGGCGATGGTGGAGGGTGGTCGATGCCCAGCCCTGGAGCCAGTGGATCTGACGCGAACGGCCGATGACCTGCACCTGCGCGCCGGCCTCGTGCAGCAGCGCCGCGGACTCGAGCCCACTTTGCCCGCTGCCCACCACCAGAACTTCCTTGCCGAGGAAATCCGCGAAATCCGCGTGTTCGGATGTGTGAGTCGCAAGTTCCGGAGGAAGTTCCCGGAATTCGATGGGACGGCGAGCGAAGGAGCCGATCCCGCCGGCGACGACTACCCGGCGCGAATTGAATGTCTCACCGTCCTGGGTGGTCAGCTTGAACCCGTTTGCGGAGTGCTCAACACGCGCGATGTAACGGCGGTCGAGATCCGGGACGGCCCGGCATTGGTACCACAGGCCATATTGAATGAACTGCTCGATTGGCACGGGAAGTCCGAAGGACTGCTGTCGATCGGCCTGAAAGGCTTCCAGAGTCAGGTCGCCGTTGGGGCAGGCAATCTGAGTCGCCGTCCAGTTGGAACGCAGGAACATGCCCACGGGCATATTCCCGCTCCAAAACGACATTGGGTCGCCGAACACATGGACATCAAGACCCCTGATCGTGCGCAGGTGGGCCGCCGCGGACAAGCCATACGGCCCCGCGCCAATAACTGCGACGTCGCATACGCTCATTGCAAACACTCCAGGTGAGGATAATGCTGAACAACGGTAATCAAGGACTAATCTCGTCGGCTGCGGGCAAACATGATCGCCTGATCGGGGCTGGCTATCCCTGAACGAGGCGTGACGAAGCTACGGCGATATTGTCACCAGTGAAGCTGTAAGTGACCTGATCTCCGTCCGCGCAGGCGTAAGCAATGCGCGCCCGCTCGCTTCCTTCGCCCTCGATGCGCCACTGTCCCTCGTGGCAGACGAGGCTCATTTCGCGCCTCTGCCGCCACCACTTCGCCACTTCTCCAGGCAGCGGCGTCCACATGTGGTCCGTGTCCCTCAGGTCGGCGACATACTGCAGCAGACGCTTGTAAACGTTCTGCTCGCGCGGCTCCACGATGTAATCGGGATGCACCAGGATGGTCACGAGACCGTAATTCTCTCTGATAAGGTCAATCTGCTTCTTCCACAGATCGATCGAGTAATCCTTCAGGACATGAAACAGCGTGTAATCCTGCGTACAGGTCACAGGAAGCTCCACCATGTCTCCAATGAAATACGGCATTACAGTACAGCAGCCGCCATGTTGCGGATCGAGGTGGGCGACATTGGGAATTGACATGTCGTAAAGAAACTCGAAGGCGCCGTACCAATCCGCGTTGCGATACAGGATTCCGGATCGGAAACCGGAAGCGCCGAACTGCTTCCCATATGCGTTAATCCGCGCCGCACGCCGCAGGAACTCGTCGTACTCGGCATATAGCCGCCCGTCGTGCTTCAGGTCGTGCACATTAACTTCAAATCCACGGCTGGTGATCTGGTTCAGGTACTCGGCCGTAACCTCATACCGCTCCTCGGGCACCACCTGGAAAGCGCTATGGAACCCGAACGACTCATCGATATCCATGAGCTGCGGGCAAAAATCGCGGCCGGCCGGGTCTTCCACATCGTGCGTCACGATGGCGCAGCTTGTGCAGCCGTCCGGCCAAAACCAGATGAAAGGCACTTTCTCGGTGACGCCCTCGGTACGCATTGCCAGCGCCATACGCTTGCGGTGGATCCGATCGACAGTAAAGTCGACCGGCCATGAAGGAAATGATATCTCTCGCCATTTCCGGAGATGAATCTGCTGTAACCGCTTGCGAAGGGGCACAGAAAGCCAAGGGCGCAGGCGGTAATAGATTTTTCGCAGGATTCTATTGGAAAGCCGGTCAGGTTCGCGAAAGTGAGCTGAGTAGCGCTCTCGCTGCAGGTTCTCGGTTATCTCTTCAGGGTTAAACGGCAGCAACAGCCGGGATCCGCGGATCGCAATTTCCTTCGCCGCATCGCAGGCAGCATCTTCAGTGTGACTGACGCCGCAAGCGGACGCGGTGCGCCCATAGCAGAGGGTGTCTTCACCCCAGCGGAAATATCCGCGATCGCCCGACAACGGCTGAGCCGTTTCAAAGTCCGCGTAGACTTCCGGGCAGCGGTAATAATCAAGGAAATGTTGGGCCATATGAACCTGCCGGCCGCCATCGGATTTCTGCGTTGGATTTTCAGTCGATAATACAGAAAAAGCTAAATCTATGCAGTCCATTGATTCTGACTGCGAGTGTTGGCCTGCTTGCAGGATGACGGGAAATCGTAACGGAGGATTAACCGATCCTGCCAATCATTTCCTCCATCCCGGAAAATTAGCGAGCATAGCGGACTCGCGTGAGGACGGTACCACATAGCCGCGGTCGGGATCTCAATCTCCCGCCACGCCCGCGGGAATTCTGTCAGGATTTGATAGTTTTCGCAGATTCTCTCGCATTTGAAGGATAGCGAGCAGGGCAAAGATACCGAGCAGTGCGATGATGAAAAAGATGATTCCTCCGTGGCGATGCAATCGTCCCGTCAGGAATGACGGATCCACTCTGGTCCCCAGCATCGCAATTGCGAAAATGCGAAGGCCATTCTTGGCGACCGACAACGGAATAGCGAGAGCGATAACGAGCACCTTGCGCCAGGGCGAGCGGAGGAGAAGATGCGCCAGCACCATGGTCGTGATCAGGAGCATGGAACTGGACCGGATGCTGCTGCATTCCTGCGCGACCTGGATGGTGAGATTTGGAATCGTCAGCATTACGCCCTGCTGAACCACAGGAACACCACATATTGCAAAGAGGGCATGCGTCGACCATGCCGATCCGATCTGCAAAAAGGAGATCGCATAAGCAAGCACATTACCGGGAAGCGGAACCAGCGCGAACAGGAAGAGCAACGGGAACAAGAGGGCCTGTGCCGCTCTGAGGCCGAAGCAAAGAACGAAGATTCCGATCCAGGAGAGCACTAATGCAAAAACGTTCACTGCTAGCCGGACATCGGCGGTCATCGAGGACGACCAAAACCACGCGCCACCGCACAGCGCACCAGCGGTCAGCACAAGAGAGAGTCCGACGCGAAAGTCCCACACATCCGCTCGCGACACAACCCGGCGATCGAGACAAACCAGAGCTATGCTGAGCGGAAGGATCAGCAGGATGTGCGTATATTCATCGTTCCCCCAAGCCAGCGCAAGGGTCCGCAGAAAGGAACTGCCCCCCAGCAGCAATGAGACTGCGAACAGAACGAAAAACCACATCCAGTGCTTTTGAAGTCCGGTCATATTCGGGGTCAATTCGGGCTGAATATCCCTGTTCCTGGATATTCGTTTTTGGCAAGGATGACTCCAACGTTGAAGTTGCAGGACTCAACCAATATGCCGATAAATCAGTCCACCGGCCCTGGAAGAGATAACGCCCGGTAATGCAGAACAGAGAGCGCGGGTCGCCGGCGAGCCGGAAGTCATGACTGAGCTTTTCCGCTCACCTGCGGTGTAGCGATAGTAGTTCATGCGAGTCCGGAGAGCCCCCAGTCTGTCCTTGAAGCGAATGAGACCGGCATTGTCCAGTTCGGTTCGGCCGAGATCAATTTGCTCGCCGCCCTCGTTTCTGCTCTCCTCGATCAGACGCCAAAGAAGCAGCGGCATGCCCGCGAGGTGATGAAATCTGCCGTCGGAGCAGCCATATTTATAGACAACGGTGTGGCCGTGACGCAGGGTCAGAATCGCGGCGATTGCCGTACTATCCTTGCGGACCATCCGAATTTCAGCTTCGGGTGCCATACAGTCCAGAAGATTGCGAAACCATGCAAGAGGCTGCGGCAACAGCTGGTGTCGTCTTCTGGTAATGACAAGCAGGCGGTAAAAGGCGTCCAGCAATTGCGCAGAATTGCCTCGCTCGTAGGTCAGGCGCTGACGTTCTGCATGGCGGACGCGACGCTGAATACAATTCTTGTGGGAGCGACGGAACAACTGCTCAACGGGGGGCGACAAGTCGAGAGTGTGCGACCAGAAGGATTCGCTCAGACTCATGTTTTCGGTCGAATGGCTGCCCAGGATTAGAGGCCTGATCTCGATATATCGCAGATTGGCCTCTTCGCATTCTTCCCGCATCCAGTCACTCAGTTCGAAATCGCGGCCGGATTCATTCAGCAGCGGCTGCGCGTGATCGCTAAATGGCAGCGAGACAAGCCGGCGGCCGGTAATCCAGCTTTTGACCTCGCAAAAGGGCAACCCGTCGGACAATGGCTCGCCAGGCGGAGTGGTGGTCAACACCATCGTGCGATAGCCATAGGTTCTGGCCAGCGCTCTCAGCCACCCGGGGTGATGAAAAACGGAAGCCTGCGGGTGAGCGGCCACCAGGTCGTTCCAACGGCTATCCAGCAATGGGTCCAGAGTATAAAGCCGCATATAGGAAGCCCGGTTTAGGGCTCAGACAGACTGACCGATTAGAGTATAGCGCAGGAGTCAATGGCCAATAACATCAGCTTCTTATCGAACGCCGTTTCCCGCCCTGCCAAGGTCTGGCCCGGAGACAGATCTCTTGCTCACGCCGTTGACCCGGGCCTTACGCGACGAGAAACCATCCAAAGCGGGGCGATCAGAAGAAGTCATCTGGTACTGCTCGATCTTATAGAGCACCGATCTGTAGCTGATCCGAAGCAGGCGGGCGGCCGCCTTGCGATTCCAGCCTGTCTCCTGCAGTGCCGTGGCGATGGCACTCTTCTCTGCCTCCTCCCTGACGCGTCGCAGCAGCGAACGCAGCGATTCATACCCGCCGACACCCGCGCAAGGCGGGCCCACCCGGCTCTTTGTCCCTCTCTCTGAGACGGTGGAACATGCTTCCCGATGTTCAACCTCTGCAGGGAATTCGGGAGCGACTGTTACTTGGTCACCTGCGACAAGATATCTCTTCACGGCCTCCGCCAACTCACGGAGGTTTCCGGGCCACGCGTAACTTTGCCATACCTCTGCGGTCGCCGGTGCAAGTTCCCGGGGCGAAAGCCTGTAGTTCCTGGCGAATTGATGCATCAGGTGCCGCGAGAGAAAGGGAATCTCCTCCCTGCGCTCGCGAAGCGGCGGCACGCTCAGCTCGCAGCCTCTGAAACAACGGCAGAGGTCAGGATGCAACCGGTACTGCGCGACCGCCTCATCCATGGTGGTGGAAGAAGACGCGACCACGAGGACGTCGATGCCCACGCGTTCCGAACTTCCCGGCCTCACGAATTCCCTGCCCTGCAACGCCTGAGCCAGTTTTCCCTGCAGCCGCAGCGGCATCTCCGTGACCTCGTCCAGGAAAATTCGTCCGCTCGCGCACTGTTCGAGCTTTCCGCGCCTCACTATCGGAGATCCGCAGGCATCCCTCCCGAGCTCGCCGAAAATTTCCAACTCCAGGAGATCCTCGGGTAACGCCGCACAATCAACCCTGCCGAACAAAAAACCTGAACGGACCGAGAGTCTGTGCAGCAGGCGCGCAACCGTTTCTCTGCCGCTGCCTCTCTCTCCGGAGATGAACACAAACATATCCGCTTCCGCCAGCATCTCCGCCTGGGCTCGGAGACGCCGCATCGCTGGAGTGAGCCCGACAAAGAATCTCTCTTTGTCGATCTGCTCAACCTCATCGCTTGTGATATTCGCCAGGTTGGCATCAGGATGCACCGGGAGGAGTCTTCGTATGGTTTCTTCCAGCTCGGTCTCGGAAAGCGGCGAAACCAGATACTCCCGCACTCCGAGCAGAGTCGTCTGCCGCCTGCGGCCGCGGTTATCCTCGTGATCGACCACGATCATGGGGAGGTTCGGACGAAGTCGGCGCGTCCATCGTAAACTATCAAGACTTTCCGCGTGGCCCTGTGGGATCAGGAAAAGAAAGAGATCGAACGCTCCGCCGTCCCGCAGCACGTCCATCGCCTCGGAAATATCACCGGCGATATTCATCTCCCAGTGATTCCGTTCCCCGGCCGAGAAGTACGGACGCAGATCAGTGGTACCAGGGCTGACGATCAGTAGCCGGAGCTTTGTCTTCGCGTTGTTCATATTAGGCATGCCGAGATGTGACACCCGGCTCACGCAAAGCAAATGATGCTGACGCTTGTTGCGGGAAACCAACGAGAAGGAATCCCAAAGGAGGGTAAACTGGTCAGCGACGCCCTCGGGGATTTCTTCCAGAGTCAGATCTGCTTATATCTGGTTGAGTTGGAGCGGGGTATCTTGCCCGAGTGGATTGCGGCGGGATTACCGGCCGGACATTACACGCATAAAGAAAGCAACCGGGAGGCTGGCTCCCGGTTGTTTCATAAACTACGCACTGGTTGGTGGATTGACTCTGCGCGATTAACTAGCGGGAAATCGCCGGAAGCCGGTTCACGCCTGCAATTTGCTGGCGACGCCGCATCGCAAAGCCTCCGCAGCACGCAAGCGCAGCGAGCAGGAGATAGAGGAGCGGCGCGCCACCCTCCGGTACTGCCACCGCTGCCACGGCCACATTGGCGATGAATTCCTGTGGCATCGGATCGCCCGCTGGGCTTATATCAGCACCCGTGGGCGTGTAGAGCCAAAGGCTCGAGTTCTCCAATTCCGTGATGGCAGCCGCCGTGGCGGAGCCAATCGTGCCAAACTCGCCCGAACTGCCCAGCAGACTGGTCACGAGGTTCTGCGCGTTTGTATCAAGGTCCGAGAGCGAAAGCGTGCCTGAACCGATCGAGCCGATGTACCAAATTGCGGCGGAGATATCGGCCTGAGTCTGGACACTCGCTCCATTCATCATGGCCGCCAGATCTGCAATTGCCGCGTACCCCGCAATCCCAATGGCGCTGCCAAATAAGGTACTGCTTAACGCGGCCGGCGAAGTGGCCAGCGAAGCGAACGAGGTCGCGGTAGCTTGCCACGACTCACTCGGCAGAAAAATTTCGTTGTTGTAGTCGTCGCAGATGAAACCGGGAGTTGCTGCGGTGGTGACACCATTTGCCGTCACAGTTCCGCTGTAATATCCGGCATACGCGCCAAGCGCCTGCACGTTTGTATTCTCTACGCCGGTGAAATTAATCGTGACATCTTGCCCGAACGCAGGAAGCGCCATGCAGAGCAACACCGAAGCAGCAAACGCTGCGATTCTCACAATCCCGGGTTTCATCGTTTCCTCCCCTTGCATCAGCATCATCAACTCCGTAAGCGGTTGCTGCGGGAGGGGGTCGCTTGCGCGGTCCCGCATTTCGGTGAATGACATTCTGACTACAGCAACTGCCCTTGTCAAGACTGATTTTTTTTGCAACTTACTGCAAAATATTGAGGTTACGTCGGTAAGTTACCATCTGCTCCGTAGTCGAAAATCCAACCCATTTTCCCGGTTACCCTCGTACTTTTGTGCCCCGATTTCGCGCCTTCTGACCGCCCGCGCCTGCACTATGTCGCAAAAAGTTGCAATGTTTGCAGTCTGGTCATCCGTCTCATCCCAGCGCTTGCCGCCTGGATGCTTCCTCCTGCGCCCACAACCTCGCTGCGCCCAACGTTCAAAATGCCTGCTGTCACTGCGCGCCTAAGACTTGAGCCCGGCGAGTTCCTGCCTGACCTGGGCCGCGTTGCCATACGTCGGATCGATCTTCAGGACCTGCTCCAGTTGCTGCCGGGCCAGTGCTGGCTGCTTCATCTTTTCGTAGGTCATCCCCAGGTGGTAGTGAATGTCAGGATTATCCGGAACGTTATTGCTCTCCTGAAGACTCAGGGCCTGCTGCAGAGAGGAGAGAGCCAGCGGGTAAAGGCCTTTCTGGTAATAGATCCAGCCCGTGGTGTCGGCGGCGGCCGGTGAATTGGGCATTGCCTTGCGCGCAGTTTCGGCCAGCGACAGCGCGACGTCGAGATTTCCGCCGGTATGCAGCATCACCTGGGCCAGTCCCATCGATGCCAGGGGGTTCTGCGAGTCGATCGCCAGCGCGCTCTGATAGGCGTTCTCCGCGTTTTTCCATTGCGGGCCGGCCTCATACAGGTTGCCCAACAACAGGTAGAGTCCCGGACGCCCCGTGTTCATCTTCAAAGCCTGCTGGTCGGTAGCGATCGCCTCGTCCAGCTTTCCCTGCGCGGCCTGCACTTCGCAAAGCTGCACCCAGCCGCCGACATTGTGCGGGTCAAGCGCAGTTGCTCTCGTAAACGCGGTCTCGGCACCGTTCAGGTCGTGTTTCGCGCGAAACAGAATTCCGCCCAGCAGGCTGTAGAGGCTGCTGTTCGCCGGGGAGGCGGCAATTCCCTGCTTCACCGCTGCCACACCTTTGTCCACCTGCTTCTCCGCAATGTACGTGCTTGCCAGGCCGCGCAGAGCATCGACGGAGCCGGCATTGCGGTCCAGTGCCGCCTGGTATGCGTGCTCTGCTTCCTGGTACCGCTGCTGCGAAAACCTGAGATTGCCCATCTCCACGTACCCGTACGAGCTTTGCGGCGCAATGGCAATCGCCTTTTGAACGTCCTGCTCGGCCTGATCGAATTGCTTCAGGTTTATGTTGGCCATCGCGCGCAACGAATACCCTTCTGGGGAAGCAGGCTGCAGGCGGATCAGCTGCGTGGCATAGCTCTCAAGAGCACGCATGTCGTCCTGTTCCATCGCCGCGTCGGCAAGAGAACGCTCGGCGTTGACCGAATCGGGATTGAGGCGCAAGGCCTCCAGCCACTCGCCCTCCGCATGCTCGACATCCCCCTGCTTTCTAAAGGCCTCGCCCAGAGCATAGTGCGCTTCGCTGTTGTCCGGCGTGTTCTTGATCACCCCCTGCAGCGTCGCGATCGCATCGCTCACGTCACCGCTGCTGATCTGCATCTCGGACCGATAAAGCAGTGCATCGTTATCCCGGGGTGCTGTCCTCAGGATTTCGTTGAGTAGAGTGCTGGCCTGATCGAAGCGATTGGCCTGAATGAGGAGCTGGATGAATTTCTTCTTTATTTGAAGATCTCCTGGGTGCTCCTGATACAGAACCTGGTATTCCGCAACGGCTTTGTTCAGGTTGCCGGTGACGAAATAGAAATTGCTCAGATCCAGAAGACTCTCCGGGTTATTCGGCAGGTCGCGGCTCGCCTGAAGAAGCACATTCTCCGCGTCGCCCGGCTTGCCCTCACCCAGATACAGCCGGGCCAGGGCCTGGCGCGGCTCCATATTTCCCGCATCCACAGCCATGGCGTCACGGAACTCTTGTTCCGCGTCGTCCAAATGGCCCTGCGACTCATACCAGGTGCCCAAAAGCACCCGCGGCTGGGCTGCCGATTTATCCAGCGATATGACTTTACTCAGATTCGCTTCCGCAGCAACGGACTGATTGTCTTTCCATTGCAGCAGGGCAAGACTAAGGTAGGGCGGCCATTGGTCGGGAGCAAGGGCGACAGTCTTCTGAGCCTCCGCAATGGCGCCCTGAATGTTTCCCTGCTGGGCCAGCAGGCTGGCATACATGGCATGGACCGCAGGGTCATTGGGCCGCTGCCTCAGAAGCAGATTGGTCTGCTCCTGTGCACCCGCAAGTCTGCCGCTGCCAATCAGCATATTGGTCATCGTGATGCGGGTCTGATAGTCGTCCGGCCGCAACTGGACCACATTGGCAAATTCCTGATATGCGCGATCGGGCTGCTGCATCTTCAGATAGGTATTCGCCAGCTGCAGATGAGCATCTGCATAGCTCGGATCGATGCGGATCGCATTGGCAAACTCGATCGCAGCATCGCGGTAGTCGCCCTTCTGGAAATAACTCTGGCCGCGCGCGAAGTCGTTCTGCTTTCGCACGCCGGGATCGAGGGAGCAGCCCGACAGAACTCCGGAAACCACGAGGAGTGCAGCGAGAATGCGCGACTTATAGTTGGCTTTCATTGCGATAACTTCCAGTCGGGAATAATAGTTAAGCGGCCGCCGCACGGAGCGCTTCGCGTGTCAGACCCGCATATGCGGCAAACGTTGGAGAAAACTCGTCAGCACCTCACGATGTGGTCGGCGCTGATACCGCGCGTTGCGTTCCTCGTATCCACGACCAATTGGGCCTGATCGACGATCGCAGCATAGTCATATTGCGAGTGATCGGTGACAATCACCACGCAGTCGAATTCCGGGATGCGCTCCAGCGGCGTGTTGTTCATATTCAGGACGTACTTGCGGCCCTGTCCGACGGTCGGAAAGAACGGGTCGTTATATTCCACCTGCGCGCCCCGCTTCTGCAGCAGCTCGATGATCGTCAGCGAGGGTGATTCACGCAGATCGTCGATATCGCGCTTGTAGGCGAGGCCGAGAACCAGAACCCGCGACCCGCAGAGCGCCTTGCCCTGCCGGTTGAGGGCTTCCATGACATTCTCCACAACAAAATAGGGCATCTGGAGGTTGACCTCGCCGGCCAGCTCGATGAACCGTGTGCGGAAGTCGAACTGTTTTGCTTTCCAGGAGAGATAAAAGGGATCGATGGGAATGCAGTGGCCGCCAAGCCCAGGGCCGGGATAAAAGGCCTGAAAACCGAACGGCTTGGTTTTCGCAGCATCGATCACTTCGAAGAGGTCGATGTCCATCCGCATGCAAAGCTGCTTCAGCTCATTGACCAGCGCAATGTTGACGCAGCGATAGATATTCTCGAGGAGTTTGGTCATCTCCGCCGTTGCGGGGGAAGATACGGGAACCGTCCGATTGAAGATCGTCTGGTAGACGGCGCCCGCCAGGTCCGCGGCTGCGGCTCCGCATCCACCCACAACCTTGGGAATATCTCTGCGCGCCACCGAGTCATTGCCCGGATCCTCGCGTTCGGGAGAGAACGCGACGTAAAAACCGGAGCTGGCAGCGTCACGAGCTACGCGAAGACCGCGAGGATTGCCTTCTTCGAGCAGCGGGACCACGATTTCGTCGGTCGTGCCGGGAAAGGTCGTGCTCTCCAGGATGATGAGCTGCCCTTCACGCAGATGGGGCGCGATGCTGCGGACGGTGCCAGTGACATAACTGAGATCCGGCTCGTGGTATTCACTCAGTGGCGTGGGCACGCATATGATCACCACGTCCATCCTGCCAATCTGGGAGTAGTCGGCAGTGGCGCTGAAGCCCTTCTGCTGCGCCATCTGGATCTCCGTGCCGGGAATGCGGACAATATAGGATCCGCCCTGGTTCAGGGTATTTACCTTGCGGTAATCGATGTCGAATCCGGTCACGCGGAACCGTTCTTCGCTGAACAGGAGTGCCAGCGGCAGGCCGACGTAGCCCATGCCGACAATCCCGATACGCGCTTCGCGGGAAGCAATGCGCTCTTTAAGCTCGCTTGTTCTGTCCAGTGAAACAGAGGCCACGGGTGTTCTCCTTTGGCAGAGAGGCTGGATGAATACGATGGAAGTTATCGGGTAACTGATGACTTACGCGAGGATCGCGTCCTGAATCCGGTCTATCACCTCGTCGGCGATGGCCAGGCTGGCTGTGGCAGCGGGACTCGGGGCATTCAAGACATGCAGCGCGCGCGCCTGAGCCACAAAGTAGAAATCCTGAACCAGCTCGCCCGCAGGAGACAGGGCCTGCGCCCTCACTCCCGCGCCTCCCGGTGCAAGGTCGTCGAGCTGCAGCTCGGGGACCAGCCGCTGCAGCGATTTGCAGAACAGAGCCCGGCTGAACGAGCGTCTGAACTCGCTCCAGCACATGGCCGGGTAGCGCAGGAAGAACCTCCAGAACCCGCGATAAGTGAGGGTCTCGACCATATCGCGCATGGAAAAGTCGGTATACCGGTACCCCTCGCGCGCGAAGGCGAGGACTGCATTGGGGCCGGCCTCGATGCCACCATAAATCAGCCGGGTAAAATGCACGCCCAGAAACGGAAACTTCGGGTCGGGAACGGGATAGATGAGATTGCGCACCAGGTGCTGGCGCTCCGGCCGCACTTTATAGTATTCGCCTCGGAAGGGCACGATTTTCGTAGCGTCGCGATTTCCCGCCATTCGGCTCACACGGTCGCAGTACAGGCCGGCGCAGTTGATCAGGAAATCCGCCTCGTGATCGCCGCCGGTGGTGCCGATGCGCCAGCCCTTTCCATTTCGAAGTTCGGTAACTTCCGAAGAGAAGTGAATCACGCCGCCCTGGTCGCGAATCTCCCGGACCATTGCATCGGCTACTGCCGCATAATCGACGATGCCCTCCTGGGGGACCCGCAGCCCCACCAGTCCCGCAGCGTGGGGCTCCAGTTCCCGAATCTGCTCCGGACCGAGCAGTTGGAGGCCCTCCAGCCCATTGGCCCTTCCGCGCTCAAGCAAATCATGCAGTCGGGGAACTTCTTCCGGTTCCGTGGCCACAACCACCTTGCCGCAGAGATCGTACGGGACCTTGTGCTCCGCGCAAAACTCAACCATCTTTCGAATGCCCTGCACGGCCATGCGGGCCTTGGTGGAACCCGGCTTATAGTAGAGCCCGCAGTGCAGCACGCCGCTGTTGTGTCCCGTCTGGTGACGTCCCGGGCCCGCTTCCTTCTCCAGCAAAAGTACCTGAACGTCCGGCCGTCTCCGGAGCAACCGATGAGCCGTCGCCAGTCCGACAATTCCGCCACCGATAACCGCAACTTTCATAGAAGCGACTCAATCCTTAAGGTGCCCGTACCGGTCACCCCGAAGGAAATGAAGTTGAGCGGGCCGCGCGATCGACAAAGCGACAATCACCGCAACAGCGCTGCCGAAAGCCTCGCGTTCGTCGAATCCATCCGCCTTGTATGATCGAAATGATTACGCAAGGGGGAATTCGCAGCAATGCTCAGCCGGAAGCTGGCCGATTCCGATCGCAAATATCAGATCCACTCACTCCACCATCCGAACGATACAGAACAGATGCTCATTTGCGCGAGCGGCCATGGCATCTGCATTCGCGACACTGACGGCAAAGAATACATCGACGCGCTCTCCGGATTGTGGAATGTCAATATCGGGCATGGCCGAGCCGAAATGGCTGAAGCCGCGGCTGAACAAATGCGAACGCTGGCCTATTTCTCCGGTTACGCCGGGTCGACGACAGTGCCATCGATCGAGCTGGCGGAACGTCTCGTTCGCTCCGTTCCGGAGATGGGGGCAGTCTTTTTCACGTCAGGCGGAGCGGAAGCGAATGAATCGGCGTTCAAGACGGCCCGATACTACTGGAGGGTGCACGGCAAGAGCGAAAAGACCAAAATCATTTCGCGCATTCATGGCTATCATGGCGTAACTCTGCAGGCGATGAGCGCAACCGGAATTGCGGGCTACTGGAAGATGTTTGAGCCGCGCGTTCCTGGATTCATCCACGTCAATACCTGCTATCCATACCGCTTCGACTCATCCGGTAAAGGTGTTTCGCCAGGCGAAGCCGCCGCACGCGAACTGGAGGACGCGATCCTCAGCGCCGGTCCCGAAACCATTGCTGCGTTTATTGCAGAGCCGATTCATGGCGCGGGCGGCATTATCTATCCAACCGACGATTACTGGCCACGCATTCGTGACATCTGCACGCGCTACAACGTCCTCCTGATCGCCGACGAAATCATCACCGGGTTCGGCCGCACCGGCCGCTGGTTCGCTCTGGAGCACTGGAACATGCGTCCAGACATCCTCTCCTTCGCTAAAGGAGTAACTTCAGGATATCTTCCCCTGGGCGGAATCATCGTCAGCCTGGACATTAAGGAAACGCTGGATTCGGTCGATCCGGCCGATAAGTGGATGCACGGTTATACGAACTCCGGCCATCCTGCGTGTTGCGCTGTCGCCTTAAGGAACATCGAAATCATCGAACGGGAGAACCTGGTCGAGAACTCCGCCAGGATGGGGGACATCCTCTTCCATGCTCTTCAGGACGCGTTTCAGAATCATCCCAATGCCGGAGATATCCGGGGAGGCAAAGGTCTGCTCGCAGCCGTTGAGTTCGTCGAGGACCGCGTCACCAAAAGGAATTTCCCAGCCTCTGCGAATCTGGGAGCACGGCTCCGGACAGAGATGCAGAAGCGAGGTGTGGTCACGCGCACGCGGCTGGCTGCGGGCAACCATCCTGCTCCGGGCGACGAGATTCTCTTCGCGCCGCCACTGATCATCACCGAACAGGAGGTGCATCGCATGGTCGCGGTGGCGAAAGAGTCGGTCGACGCGGTTCTGAACCAGTAGTGCACGGCGTGAAAAGGCCTCATTTCTGAAACTGTGGCAGGCTCGACGAAGCGCGCTCAGAAGGCGGAGGTCCGGCGCCTTCATTCCGAGCTTCTTCCAGCGCCAGCACTGCGTAGCCAGTCGCAGCGTCGCTCATAAAGCGGCCCGTGTAGCTGGCCGGATCGCGAAAACCATTCATAGACGATGCCCACCAACTGCCGTCCTCATGCTGACTTTGCCCCAGCCATGTTAATCCACGGCGCAGTGCCTGGTTCTGCGATTCCACTCCGCTTTCCTCCAGCGCCAGCACCGCTAATCCCGTCGCGCAGCCGTCGCTGCCGTCATCACGAACTGCACGCTTGAAGAGGTCCAGCACAGAAGGTTTGAGCGCCTTTTGCTTATCCAGAGAAGACAGGGACCACCCTCCATCGGCCTGCTGAAGAGCGGCGACTTTTGTCACCAGGTCGGCGCGCTGGGAATCGGTCAGTAATCCTGGCATTTCTGCCGACGCCCACAAAACGTAAAGCTGATTCATCACGGGCTGTGTTGTATAACGCCGCTGCAGGTATTCCCGCAGAGCCTCCACGTGACCGCGGACCGACAATTCGCTGCGATATGAAGACGGCGTCCTCCCCAGGGCAATGGCCATCATCGCTGCTCCCTGATAACCGGATTCGGTCGATTCCCAGGGAGCTTCATGGAAGTCCTGCCACTCCCAGCCTCCGGCGCTTTGGCCCGTGTTTTCCTGGAGCGCCCAGGCCTCGTCGAAGGCACGCAGCGTAACAGGCCTGAGACGATTGGACTCGGAATCGTATGCCGCAAGAATCATCGCGTTCAGGACCGCTTCGGTGGCGCGGGAGGGAGCTGCGTGAGCCGAGTCATCATAATAGGGTTTCATCTGCTGCCAGTCAGTGACTCGCGTCTCAATGCTGTTGAGCATTCTGTTCTCAGTAGACGTCAGGCCGGTCTGGTGTAACTGACCGCGGAGCGCCGGGCGAACCAGAGCATACGGCAGGACCGTGTGGCAGGAAACGCAGACTGTTCCCTGGCTCCGCTGTGCGGCCGGCCAGGACTGCCACCAGACCTCGCGGCTGTCGAGATAAGTTGCTGCAGCGCCTGGACTCCAGTCGCTGCGATATGCCCCTCCCACCGGCGCAGACGACGCCCGCACGCGTTCGGCTGTCCAAAACAGAAGTCCCGCGAAGCACAACGCAACCAGGAAACACACGTACAAGAACTTCTGTCTGAGGCGGCGAACGTGAAAATCAGGTCGGGAACTCATGTCTGTGCAGTACTGGAATAAGCCATGTTAGTCGCCGTCATCGCGTTGCCAGACCGCGGGCCTGAGACCGGCCCACTGCGTCCGGGGCATTCAATGGAACGTTCATCTCTGCCGCATCTGTTTTTTCGTGGCGCAGCTCCTTCGCGGCATGGATATATCGCAGCCAGTTCCTATAGAGAATCCGGGCTGTCGCGTGCCAGCCATTTTGCGTTCCTACTGAGGCGAGCGCCCTGTCGAGGCGTGCGAGCATTTCCGTTTGCGGCAGACTTCCGGCAGTAGCCCGGATTGCCTGCAGTTCCTGCAAGGTTCTCGTGTCGAAGTAGCCGCGCGGATACGACGGATACGTGTTACTTTCGCCTCTCAGGAAACGCACCACGTCTCGGCGATACTCCTGCAAAATAGTATCTGGCTCGTATTCGGGATGTCCCTGAAAAAACAGGAAGAGGCTGCTGTCCTGCTTGATAAAACAATCCACGCCGGCTTCACCAGCCAGCGCGAGCACCTGATATCCGCAGCGCCGCAAATCGGCTTCGCGCAACCCGTTCCAGCGCGAGTGAGGCGACCGGAACCGGACTGGAACCTCGTGGGTAATCGCATGGTCTGAAACCCGGCTGCAGTCGAAGATCCCGCAATGTTTTCGACTGCTGCGCGCGCGCTGAATGCCGTCCATATGCAGAACAGCAGCATGGGCTGCGAGGCAGGACCATACAGTGGAACTGGTGTTTTCCCGCGCCCATTCGAGAACACGCACGAAACTGTTCCAATACGGCTCATCGGCCATGCTGGAGGCAAGCGGTTCTCTGCCGGTCACGATCAGCCCATCCAACTCAGCATTCCAGAGAGACTCGGCGCTGCAATAAGTCTGATCCAGGTGTCGCCGGGCAGCCTCGCTCCGGGGGACCTCCGGCAGATAATAGAGCGTCAACCGGACGGGCAAGCCCTCGGCCGCTGAGCTGAGGAGCGAGATGAATTGCCTTTCGGTCGCGGCGAGAGCGCCGTCGGGCATATTATTCAGAAGCCCTATCGCAAGCTCTCTGCCCGATCCTTCGGCACGCTCAGGCCGGTGGGTACTGGCGCTGGACGCGTTCAGGGATGGCGGATGGTCCCGATCCGGCCGGGGTCGAACGAGCTGCACGGACATCAATATCTCCTGAAAGCTAACTGTGCCGGCCGGCTGCCTGGAGGGCCTGATCGAGGTCGGCGACGATATCGTCGACGTGCTCGATGCCGACGCTGAGGCGAATCATTTCGGGTGTGACTCCGGCGTTGCGCTGCTCCTCGACAGACATCTGACGGTGAGTCGTGGAGGCCGGATGACAAGCGAGCGATTTGGCGTCGCCCAGATTCAC
>JASIAO010000161.1 GCA_030041955.1 Acidobacteriaceae bacterium
CACCGCTCTTACCTGCTCGCTCAGAACATCGCGTTCGGCCGCAAGCCGCTCGCCTTATTTCCACTCCGGCAACGAAATGTTCTGGAGCGTTGTCTCCACCCGCGTCCGCGCCGTCTCTGTGTAGGGCGTAAACGTGATTGGCGTCCCCGGGCACAATTGCCGCGTCACGACCGCCTGACCCGGCGCGACCGGCGCGCTGACGTTGCTCAGAACCATCGGGATATCGCTCACCGGCGACAATCCGAAATCCGCCGGCACGTCGGACACATCTCCCATCCACGCCGATCCGGAAAAGTTCCCTCCTCCGTTCGCAACGCATGGCCCATCCGTCCACTGCGTTTGGACATACGTCAGCCCCGGCTGCCGCAGAGCGCTCCGGCAGCGAATCCCATATTCCCTTCCCGACACCCTGTCCCGCAGCGGGGAGCACTCCCCAAGCCGCGGGACCGCAAAATCGGCATTTTGCATACGCCATTTTTTCGCTACCGTTTGCCGAGTCCGCCCATCCAACTACGCTGAACGCTATGCGGACCATCACCCTCGAAGAACACTGCTCCCTGCCCGCGTTGCTGCGCGCCATCGACGCCCGCTTCCAGCGCGACCTCACCACCAACGAATTCATGCAGAAGGTGCGGGTCAAACTCACCGATCTCGGCCAGATCCGCCTTGCCGATATGGACGCCGCCCATATCGATATGCAGGTGCTCTCGCTGGCCGGAGGCGACCTCGACCACCTCGACGCTCCCGCCGCTGCGTCCTTCGCCCGCGACGCCAACGACGCCATGGCCGATGCCGTCCGCGCCCACCCCACCCGCTTCGCCGCCTTCGCCGCGCTCAGCCTGCAGGACCCCGAAGCCGCCGCCCGCGAGCTCGAACGCTGCGTCCGCCAGCTTCGCTTCGTCGGCGTCATGGTCAACGGCACAGTCGGCGGCCAATTCCTCGACCATCCCCGCTTCACGCCGTTCTGGGAAGCCGCGCAAGCCCTCGACGTCCCCGTCTACCTGCATCCGGCGCCGCCGCCCGCGCCTGTCTTTCAGAGCTACTTCACCGGCCTGCCGGAAGACCTGGGCTTCATGCTCTCCACCGCCGGCTGGGGGTGGCACGTCGAAACCGGCCTCCATGCGCTTCGCCTGATCGTTACCGGCCTCTTCGATCGCTTTCCGCGTCTGCAGGTCATCATCGGGCACATGGGCGAAAATCTGCCCTACTCGCTCGCCCGCGCCAACGCAGTCCTTTCACGCAGCGGTCACAAGCTCTCGCGCTCCGTCGCCGAAATCTTTCATCAGCACTTTCACGTCACCACCAGCGGATACTTCACCCTCCCGCCGTTCCTTTGCGCCCTACAGATGGTTGGCGCCGACCGCATCCTCTTCTCCATCGATTACCCGTTCAGCCCCACCGAATTCGGCCGCCGCTTTCTCGACTCGCTGCCGATCAACCCCGCGGACATCGAGAAAATCGCGCACGAAAATGCCGAGCGCCTGCTCAAGCTTCCGGTGAGAGCCAACTAACCTCCGCCCGCGCCCTGTACCCGGCACCCCGTACCCTGTACCCTGCTCCTATGCGCGGCTTCTTTCTCACCTTCGAGGGCCTCGACGGTTCCGGCAAATCCACGCAGATCCGCAAGCTCGCCGCGCACCTCGAGCGCAGTGGCCACGCCGTCACCGTTACCCGTCAACCTGGCGGCACGCGCATCGGCGACCGCATTCGCGCCCTGCTCCTCGACTCGCGCACTGAACGCCTCGATCCCGTGGCCGAACTGGGACTCATGTTCTCTGACCGCGCCCAAGCCATCGCCGAAGTCATTCGCCCCGCGCTCGACCAGGGCCGCATCGTCCTCTGCGATCGCTTCACCGATTCCACCGAGGCCTACCAGGGCGGAGGACGCCGGCTCGGCAGCAACCCTGTTCTGCGCATGCACCAGGTCATGTGCGGCGGCCTAAATCCCGACCTTACTATCCTGCTCCTCGCCGACTTCGACCGTTCCCTCGCCCGCGCTCGCCGGCGCAACGACCGCACAGCCGCTTCCGGAACCAACGAAGGCCGATTCGAGTCCGAAGATGAGGCCTTTCACCGCCGGGTCTACGAAAAGTACCGCGAGATCGCGGCCCGCGAATCCAATCGCGTCTCGGTCATCGAAGGCGATCAGTCCATCGAGGCCATTCACCGGCAGATTGTTGAGTTGGTTGAGGAAAAACTCCGCCCGGTCACGACCCGCTGACCGGGGTGGGTCACGTCGCTGACCGCCTTTTCGCTGATCGGATCTTCGCTGACCGTCTCATCGCTACCCGTTCCATAGCTGTCCATATCCGGACAGTGCTCTCCGAATTCGACCACTTCCCTTGCTGTCCCCCGTCCATTACAATCCGTCTAACACACACGCCGTCTTTTACTTAGCTCGCCAGCCAGAGTGGCGCAGTACATGCACTCCTGAAGGCATCCATGGACATCGCCCGGCCCGATATTCGAAGAAAGAAGCACCGCCGCCAGATCGTCGTCGGCATCATTGCAGCCCTTATTCTCGGCGGAGCCGCCTGGGGCGTCATGCGCCTCAAGCCCGCCGTCCCCACCGTCGACGCCAGCACCGTCTGGCCGGGTACCGTGAAACGCGGCGACATGATCGTCCAGGTCCACGGCCTCGGCACCCTGGTACCCCGGGAAGACAGCATCGAGCTCATCCCCGCGCAGACTGACGCAACCGTCGTTCGCATCCGCGTGCTGCCCGGCACCAAGGTTCAGCCTGAGACGGTGCTCATGGATCTCGCCGACCCGCAGCTCCAACAGCAGTTGCTCAGCGCCCAGCTCGCGCTCGAAGGCGCCGAGGCGGATTACAAGAGCCTGCAGGCGACGTTGCAGAGCACGCTGATGGATAAGAAATCCGCAGCGGCGCAAGTGAACGCCCAATACGGTCAGGCCGAGCTTACGGCGAATACCGACAAGCAGCTCTACGCGCTCGGCGTCATCAGCGGACTGCAGTGGGACCAGTCGAAGAGCACCGCCGATCAGCTCACCACTCAGCATCAAATCAGCCTCCAGCAGCTTGACGTAAACGAGCAGGCGATCAAAGTCCAGCTCGCATCGCAGCAGACCAAGATCGACCAGGCAAAAGCCCAGCTCGCCCTTTACCAATCGCAGGAAGCGGCGCTGCAGGTGAAGGCCGGCATCTCCGGCGTCCTCGCTTCTCTGGCAACCCCCGTGTCGGTCGGCGAGCACGTCACCGCCGGCACCTCAGTCGCCGAAGTCATCGATCCGTCGCAGCTTAAGGCCGCCCTGCAGATCGCTGAAACTCAGGCGCACGACATTCTTCTGGGCCAGCCCGCTGAAATCGACACCCACAACGGGATCGTTCCCGGCCACGTCACCCGCATCGACCCCTCCGTATTGAACGGAACGCGCACGGTTGACGTAACACTCGATGGGCCCCTGCCGGCGGGCGCCGTGCCGGAACTCAGCGTGGACGGCACCATCGATCTCGAGCACCTGCATGACGTGCTCTATGTCGACCGCCCCGCGTTCGGGAACCCGGATAGTACCATCAGCCTCTTCCGCATCGACCCCGACGGCAAAACCGCCACCCGGGTCCAAGTGAAAGTAGGCAAGGCCTCAGTAACGCAGATTCAGGTCCTCAGTGGACTCAGGGAAGGCGATCGTGTGATCCTGTCCGACATGTCGCGTTACGACGCAACGGACAAGGTTCGTCTCGAATAACCAGGAATTCAGGAGCAGGAGAGGCAGCATGGAAAATAATCAGGCGCTGATCGAAATCGAAGGCCTCACCAAGGTCTTCTACACCGATGAAATCGAGACCCACGCCCTGTCCGGCGTGCATATGAAGATCGACAAGGGCGAATACGTCGCGATATCCGGCCCCTCCGGATGCGGAAAGTCTACGTTGCTCTCCATCATCGGGCTGCTCGATACGCCCACCGGCGGCAGCTACACGCTGAACGGGCACGCCGTGGAGAATCTCAACTTCTCCCAGCGTTCCCGGATCCGCAATCAGGAAATTGGCTTCATCTTCCAGAGCTTCAACCTCATTGGCGACCTCACCGTCTACGAGAACGTCGAGTTGCCGCTCACCTACCGCTCCGGTATGACGTCGTCTGAACGCAAGCGGCGCGTGCAGGAGTCGCTCGAGCGCGTCAGCATGGCGCACCGCATTCGCCACTATCCATCGCAGCTCTCCGGCGGTCAGCAGCAGCGCGTCGCAGTGGCCCGTGCCCTGGCCGGATCGCCCTCCATTCTGCTGGCCGACGAGCCTACCGGAAACCTGGACTCGCGCAACGCCGAAGCGGTGATGGAGCTGCTCCAGAACCTTCATCGCGAGGGCGCGACCATTTGCATGGTGACGCACGACCCGCGCTTCGCCCGCCACGCCGATCGCCAGATTCACCTCTTCGACGGCAAGGTGGTCGCCGAAGGCGAGGCTCTGGAACAGGTTCTCGAAGTCAAGTAGCAGCCGGCAGCCTGTAGCCTGTGGCCGGTCAGACGCATTCGTGTGTGTAATGGACGACGCTACACGCTACCGGCTGCACTCTATTGGATACGGGCCAGGACTAAAGATCATGATCCAGTTGAAAAATCTCGAACGCAGTTACAAAACCGGCGCCGGCCAAACCTGGGTCCTCCGCCGCGTCAACCTCGACATCAAAGAGGGCGAGTTCGTCACCATCATGGGACCCTCCGGCGCGGGAAAATCTTCGCTCCTGAATGTCCTCGCGCTCCTCGACGATCAGTGGCTCGGCGAATACTGGTTCCGCGATCAGCCCGTCCACACTATGAACCGCCGCCAGCGCGCCGAGCTGGCCCGCCGCCACATCGGCATGGTCTTCCAGAGCTATCACCTCCTCGACGACCTCACCGTCCAGGAGAACATCGATCTCCCGCTCTCGTACAAGGACATGCCGCGCTCCCAGCGCCAGGGCCTCGTAGCTGACACTCTCGACCGCTTCAACATCGTCGGCAAGAAGGACCTCTTCCCTTCCCAGCTATCCGGCGGCCAGCAGCAACTCGTCGGCGTGGCCCGCGCCGTCATTCACTCGCCAGCTCTGCTGCTCGCCGACGAGCCCACCGGCAATCTTCACTCCAGCCAGGCAAAGGAAATCATGGAGTTGTTCCGTGAGCTGAACCAGCAGGGCGCCACCATCGTCCAGGTGACTCACTCTGAAGTCAACGCCGCCTACGGCACTCGCGTGATCGAGCTGCGTGACGGCTGGCTTGTCGCCGACACCGCCAATCCGAACCTCGGCGTGGAGGTCAGCGCATCGTGACCGGCTCATCTCCGCTCCAGCGTCTCTTCGCGCTCTTCCTTTGCACCCTGCTCGCCGCGCCCGCGACGCTGGCCCAGCAATCGACTCCCAACGCACCGCCGCCCGTTGGCCCACCCCCGCCGCCGACCATCGCCCAGCAGGCCCAGGCGCAGCAGCAGCTTGCGCCCGCGCAGCCTTTCCACGTCTCCATGCCGCACTCCCGCAATCCCTTCGCGCCTTACATGTCTTCGACGGTGCCGTCCGTCAACCTGAACAACTCTCCGCGTCTTTATAGCCTCATGCGCGACGGCAAACTCTACCTCTCTCTGCAGGACGCCATCGATCTCGCGATCGAGAACAACCTTGACATCGCTTACGCGCGCTACATGGTGCCCACCGCGCTTGCCGATCTCGCCCGCACCAACGCCGGTGGTGTGGCCAATGGCGTCAACACCGCGGTGGTCTCGTCTTCCACCCAGTCAGGCTTCGGCGCCGGCACACCCGCCGGAGTCTCGGGTACCACGACATCCGGCGCCAGCGCCGCCGGCTCGGGCGGCCTCGTCACTTCGACCCTGGGCGAAGGTACCTACGTCAATCCCTTCGACCCCGTCGTCACCTTCAAGGGCCTGGTCGATCACACCAAGACCCAGGAAGTGAACACTGTCCTCTACGGTGTCCCCCTTTACGAGCAGAACACCGTCGGCTTCGGTACCCAGTACACCGAGTATTTCCCTCTGGGGACCGGTATCCAGTGGTCCCTCCAGGGTCAGCGGCTCGCCGCCAACAGCCCCGAAGACATCGTCAACCCGGACATCTCCCTCAACTACGAGATGTATATCAGTCAGCCCCTGCTGGCTGGCTTCGGCTTTGGCACCAACCGTCGCTGGATCCACATCGCCAGGAAAAACCTCCAGATCACTAACTACGCCTTCAAAGCCCAGGTCATCGCTACTATCTCGGGCGTGGAAGATATCTACTGGGATCTCGTCAACGCCTATGAAGATGCGGAGGTAAACGAGCGCACTCTCGCCTTCGCCAATCAAACCCTCTCCGACGACCAGAAGCAGCTCGATTTGAAGGCCATACCCGCGCTCCAGGTCATGCAGGACGAGAGTGCTGTCGCCACCGCCGAAGGCAATCTCACCATCGCCCGCGCCAACCTTCGCGCCGCTGAACTCACCATTAAGAACGCCCTCACCAAAACCGTCGATCCCACCATCGAGGACATCCCTGTCATTCCTCTCGACCGCATCGGCGCACCCGATCCCAACGCATCCAAGCCCATCGATCAGCTCATTGCCGAGGCCGAAAAGAACCGCCCCGACGTCGCCCAGGATCAGATCGGCATGCAGGTAGCGCAGCTCAATCTCAAGGCCATCAATAACGATCTCTTGCCCCAGCTCAACGCCTACGGCTTCTTTTCCGGATACGGCACCGGCGGCCCGCTCAATCCGCACTGCGATCTGGGTGTCTACTGCACCAGCACGCTGCCCACGACCACCCCTGGCGTCCTCGAAGACGCTTTCAACTACTCCTCGCCCGAATACCAGGTCGGCTTCACGCTCAACATCACCCTGCGCAACCGCATCGCCAAGGCCGACCAGTATCGCGCCGTCCTCGCCTTCCGCCAGAGCCAGATTACCTACGAAGAGCAGAAAAAGACCATCCTCTTCGACGTCCGCAACACGCAGTTCGCCCTGGAGCAGGCGCGGGCCCGCGTCCAGGCCGCGCAACAGGCCCGCGACCTCGCCCAGCGCACCTTCGACATCACCAAACAGGAGCAGCAGCTTGGCGCCAAATCCGGCTACGATGTCCTCGTCGCCGAAAATGCCCTGGCCCAGGCCGAAGCCACCCTCGACGCTGCCCAAACCGCCTTCGAAAAAGCCAAAGTCGACATCGATCGCGCCACCGGCGAAACCCTGGACCGCACCGGCGTCTCCATCGACGACGCGCAGTCCGGCGTCGTCACCCACGCACCGGCGGCCCTCCCCGCAACCACAACCCCATAGAATGGGTGCCAACGCCCGTGTCCACCACCGCCCAACCCGCCATCAGCGCTGACTCGCAACGCGCCGCCGGCCCTCCCTGCGTCCTCATCGCCGACGATCAGCCGCACATCCTCGACGCCCTCGAGCTCCTGCTCGAGCCCGAAGGCTACCGCGTGGAAAAAGCCACCTCGCCCTTCATGGTCCTCGACGCGCTCAAGTCCACCACCTTCGACGCGCTCCTCCTCGACCTGAATTACACCCGCGACACCACCTCCGGCCGCGAAGGGCTCGACCTTCTCTCGCAGATCCGCGCCCACGAGTCGCAGCTCCCCGTCATCGTCATGACCGCGTGGGCCAACGTCGAGCTCGCCGTCGAAGCCATGCGCCGCGGCGCCAACGACTTCATTCAGAAACCGTGGGACAACGCCCGCCTGCTCACCATCCTGCGTACCCAGATCGACCTCTACAACGCCGTGCGCCGCGCCCAGCGCCTTGAAGCCGAGAACCGCCTGCTCCGCGCCGCCAATCTCCCTGAGATGATCGCGACCGCACCCGCCATGCAGCCCGTCCTCGCCACCATCGCGCGCATCGGGCCTTCCGACGCCTCGGTGCTCATCACCGGCGAGCACGGCACCGGCAAGGAAGTCGTCGCGCAGACCCTTCACGCGCTCTCGCAGCGCGCTTCGCGCTCCATGGTCGCCGTCAACACCGGAGCCCTCCCGGAAGGCACCTTCGAATCCGAGCTCTTCGGCCACGTCAAAGGCGCATTCACCGACGCCCGCTCCGAGCGTATCGGCCGCTTCGAGCTCGCCGAAGGCGGCACGCTCTTCCTCGACGAAATCGCCAACGTTCCCGCGCGCCAGCAGGCCAAGCTCCTGCGCGTGCTCGAAACCGGCGAGATGGAGCGCGTTGGCTCTTCGAAAACCCGCCGCGTCAACGTCCGCGTCATCTCCGCCACCAACGCCGACCTGCACAAGGAAGTCGAAGAGGGCCGCTTCCGTGCCGACCTGCTCTTCCGCCTCAACACGGTTGAAATCCATCTGCCGCCGCTGCGCGAGCGCCGCGAAGACATCCCTCCACTCGCCGCGCACTTCCTCGCCCGCTACGCCCAGCGCTATCGCAAGGCCGTTCAGGGCATCGACCCTGCCGCCATCCAGCTCATGCTCCACTACGCCTGGCCCGGCAACGTCCGCGAACTCGATCACACCATCGAGCGCGCCGTCCTCATGTCCCGCGAGGACATCATCGAAGTCTCCGACCTCGGCCTCTCGCCCGCGCGCGTCTCCACCCAGGCGCTCGAAGAGATGTCTCTCGAATCGGTGGAGAGTATCCTCATCCGCAAAGCTCTCTCGCGTTGCAGCGGCAACGTGAGTCAGGCGGCGGAAGCCCTCGGCCTCAGCCGCGGCGCTCTCTACCGGCGCATGGAAAAATATGGCATCTAGCGGCGATCCGGCGCAGACTCGGACCCCGGGTGCCCCCCATCTGCCGCCGCTGGCAGATGTGGGAACCGGCCGCTGAACCCTGTACGCTGAACGCTGACGTACGCTGCAATGCCCACCCGCCCTCACTCTCGCAAGCCTCGCGCCACCACCTCCTTTGAGGGGCGTCTGCGCGTCTACTGCACCATTATCGCCGTCGTGGTCCTCGGCCTTGTCGCCGCCCTCCTCGCCCTGTTCCACGTCTCCGCCGGACCCATGGGAGCCACGCTCGCCATCCTGCTGCTTGTCCTGCTCCTCGTCTTCGCCGCTTTCATCGACGACGCCGTCCGCCCCATCCAGACGCTCGCCAACGTCGTAGCCGCCTTGCGCGAAGAGGACTACTCCTTCCGCGCCCGCGGCGCATCCCGCGAGGACGCCCTCGGCCAGCTCTCGCTCGAAATCAATGCCCTCGCCGACACCCTCCAGGCCCAGCGCCTCAGCGCCCTCGAAGCCGTCGCCCTCCTGCGCCGCGTCATCGCCGAAATGGATGCCCCCGTTCTCGCCTTCGATCAGGACGCGCGCCTGCGCCTCCTCAATCCCGCTGCCGAGCGCGTATTCTCGCTCCTGCCCGTCCGCGACCTCGGCAAAACCGCCGCCGACCTCCACCTCGCCAGCCTCCTCGATCAACCCAGCCAGTCGATCCTGCAGCTCGAGCCCCGCGTGCAAGCCACGCGCCGCCCCCAATCCGGGGCCCCCGCGGACAGGTCTGAGTCCGCGCGCTGGATGATCCGCCGCGGCAGCTTCCGCCAGCGCGGCGTTCCCCACACCCTCGTCTTGCTCTCCGACGTCAGCGTCGCCCTCCGCGAAGAGGAGCGCCTCGCCTGGCGCAGACTCATCCGCGTCATTGGCCACGAAATCTCCAACTCCCTCACGCCCATCAAATCCATCGCCGGCAGCCTCCGCTCGCGTCTGCAACCGCAAAATGGTGTCATCCTGAGCGAAGCTCGGCGAGAAGCGGCGAGCGGCGTCGAAGGACCTGCGGTTTCTGATCAGTCTTTTCGAACAGCTCATCCTTCCCCCAGCCTGAACAGAGATCTCAACCGGGGCCTCGGCGTCATCGAGAACCGCGCCGACTCTCTCAATCGATTCGTACAGGCGTACCGCCAGCTCGCCCAGCTCCCCGCGCCGGTTCTCAAACATGTGCCGCTGGTTCCGCTGCTCGAACGCGTTGTCTCCCTTGAGATCCGTCTCGACGTCCGCATTCTGTCCGCGCCCGACGTCGATCTCCTCGCCGATCCCGACCAGATCGAGCAGTTGCTCATCAATCTCGTCCGCAACGCGGTCGAAGCCGCGACCTTCCCCCTGGATCTGGCTGAGCCACCCGTTCCTGCGAGCGCGCACGGCGAACCCACGCCAGCAACGGACGCTCCGTTTTCGGGAATCGGGAGCGGTTCTGCAATCGCGAAGGACCTCGCTCTTGCGGAGCCCACCGCCCGAACCGAACCCGCGCCGCCCGCTGCAACTTCCTCGTCTGTTTTTCAGCTCTCTCCTGAAGGCGACCTTTCGCCGGCCACCGTTTCGCCGGGTGCCCCGGTACCTGGCCTGAGCGAGCCGCAGGCGAGTCGAATGGCTCTGCCCGAAGTTGGGAGATCCGGGAATGAGAAAGGCCGGGCCGCAGCTGATAGGTCTCCGGTCTCACAGACGACTCAGCGCGTGCCGGAGGTCACCATCCGCGCCCTCGAAGATGGCGATGTGGCCGCCATTCAGATCGAGGACAACGGTCCCGGCCTCGCCAATCCCGAAAACCTCTTCGTCCCGCTCTATACCACCAAGAAATCCGGCTCCGGCGTCGGCCTCGCCCTGGCTCGCCAAATCGTCGAAGCCCACGGTGGCGCCATCACCCTCCGCAATCGCGCCGACGGCACCGGCTGCGTCGCCGAAGTCCGCATGCCCATCGCGGAACGCACCCGAGCCTGATCATCCGCCTGGAATCGAAATCCTGATGGCGGATCCAGGCATTTCTGCGCCCGGCGCACCGCCACTCCCTCAAAACCGTCAAGCACCAGGCTCCCGCACCGAAGTAACAACCACTGACTTCGCCCCACTTACAAGCCGGCTGACGTGAAGATATTTGGCAGGGCAATTCTTCCCGCCTGATATACTGAAGTTATAGAGTAAAAACGGAAGAGGCCGCTCCCCGAGCGGCTTTTTCTATGTCCATTCGCCTGCGGCCTCCTGACTACTGGCATCCGGCGATAACTACCGATCGATGATCACTTACGCCGGGATGCGGCGGTACGCCCTCTCATGTCTGTCTTTGCCTCAACCGCGAGCATGAATGATTCAATCGCGCCCGCAACGCAACTGACTCGGAATGAATCACTTGTCCTGGTCCAAAATCACCCGCCCACCAACTGATTGAAAACAAATCACCCTAAGGAATCTCTGAAGTACTCTGCGCTCCACAGCCCGGGCGGTTAACCTGGGTGAGGAGGAGCAAGGGCGAGTGAGACAGCAGACGCTGGCAGCGCAGGGCGGGTTCGAGAGATACGGGAA
>JASIAO010000162.1 GCA_030041955.1 Acidobacteriaceae bacterium
GCGCACTTCGGCGATCACGCTCGCCGTCTCGCCCAGCTTCAGTTCGTTCAGCGCTCGCGGATTCAGCCGGTCCTCGTACCGGAACGGCAGGTGCAGCAGCAAGTCCTCGACCGTGACTATGCCCTTTTCCGCCAACATCCTGGCGATAGCCGGGCCGATCCCTTTCACGAACTGGACGGGAGTTTCAAGCGTGAGCACTGGAGCGATGCTATAGCATTTCCCGGCGAGGCTGGCGAAGAGAGCTTCGCGGCAAAGGGAACCTTGGTTCCACCCTCCCTGTGGATTTCTTCACCTTGCAGGGGCGCTCACGATAGGCGAAAATAAGGCGAAGATAGCTTCAGGATGTTTATGTCTTCGGCCGAGTTGCTCCGCCTGCAAATCGAAGCTGCCCTTTCCTCCCGCATTCCTTCTGCGCTCACTCCAGCCCCTCGGGTCATCCGTCCCACGGCACCCACAGGGATTGCTGCTCTCGATGAACGGCTCGGCGGCGGCTTGCCCATGGGCGGCATCAGCGAGCTGACCGGTCCGGAGTGCTCGGGCCGCACCTCGCTGGCGCTGTCATTCGTTGCGGGGCTCACCGGAGCGGGCCGCGTCTGCGCCTGGGTGGACGTCTCCGACGCGCTCGATCCTGAATCGGCTGCGGCCATCGGCGTGGACCTCGAGCGGCTGCTCTGGATCCGCTGCGGTGCACAGCCGCAGCAACTGGCTCTGCCCGGCATTCTCGAACCTGCGGTGGAACCTGCGCGCCAGCCTCCTGCTGCCGCTGCGCAGCGGACGTCAGCCAGCGGCAACTTTGCTCCGCGCTGCGCCGAGCCGCAGCCAGCGGTTCGCCGGAAGAGCAGGGAACGAGTCTTTCAGCCGGTCCGGCTCACTTCCCCCCGCGAAGAACCAGCCGTTCGGAACATTCCCGCCGCGAAGCGGCCCCTGGCCGTACGCGAGTACTCGTGCCTGGACCAGGCGCTGCGCGTCGCCGATCTGCTGCTTCAGGCAGGCGGGTTCAGCGCGATCGTGCTGGACATGGGCTCCGTCGCGCCTGAATTCGCCCTGCGTGTGCCTCTGGCGACCTGGTTCCGCTATCGTGCCGCCGCGGAGCGCACCCAGGCCAGTGTGCTTTTGCTCACCCAGCAGGCCTGCACCAAAAGCAGTGCCGGGGTGGTGCTGCACTGCGAGGCCGGTGCGATCTTCTCCCAGGGAAACGCTGTTTTCACCGGCGCCGAATATCGCGTGGAGATCGCCCGCGAACGCTTCGCCCCGGTCACGGAATTCTCCCGCAAGCCGCCGCAAAGCGAACGCAGCATTCGCTGGCAGAGCCACAGTTCCTGGGCAGGTTAACTATGAACCCTCAAATCCCGCTTTACGCCTGCCTGTATGCGCGAGAATTTCCCGCGCAAGCCATGCTGCGCCTGCGTCCAGCGCTGCGTCAGGGTCCTGTCGCCATCCTTGCAGGCGAACCGCCGCGGCAACTGGTGTGCTCGGCCAACGCGCGGGCACGCGCCCAGGGCGTCAGCGCCGGCATGACGCGCGCGGAACTGGACGTTTTTCCCGATGTGGCATTGCTCCCGCGCTCTCGGGCAGAAGAGAGCAGCGCCCGCTCCGCACTGCTGCAGGCAGCCGGGCAATTTTCGCCGCGCGTGGAGGATTCGAGCGACGACCTCTGCTCCTGCTGCATTCTCGATATCACTGGAACCGAAAAGCTCCTGGGGACGCCGGAGAAACTGGGGCAGAAGCTGCTGCACGCGGTCCGCGCTCTCGGCATCCAGGCGGCGATGGTGATCAGCGGTAATGTTGATGCGGCCATTTGCATGGCGCGGAGTTTGCCGGTCCGCATCGCGGTGATTCCCACCGGACAGGAAGCCGCGGCGCTGGCGCGGTTGCCGCTGGATGTGCTGAACCTCGCGCCGGAACATGCGGAAACTTTCGCGCGATGGGGCATCGCCACGCTGGGCGCTCTGGCTGAGCTGCCGGAAAAAGAGCTGATTGCGCGGCTGGGCCAGGAAGGCCAACGGTTGCGCCAACTGGCGCGCGGAGAGGCGCAGCGCCTGTTGGTTCCTGCCCAGCCGGCCTTTGCTCTGGAAGAGCGGATGGAGCTGGATGCGCCAGTAGAGCTGCTGGACTCGCTGCTGTTTGTGCTTGGCGTCCTGCTGGACCATCTCATCGCGCGCGCCACCGCGCACATTCTGGCGCTGGCCTCGGTCACGGTGGAGCTTGCGCTGGAAGGCGGCCGCACGCACACCCGCACCGTGCGCCCCGCGCTGCCCGGCAACGACCGCCGGCTGTGGCTGAAGTTGCTGCATCTCGATCTGCAGGCGCATCCGCCTCCGGCCGCAATCGTTGCGGTCAAGCTGAGCGCGGAGCCAGGCAGCACCAGCCGGGTGCAGATGGGGCTCTTCACTCCGCAGTTGCCGGAGCCTTCGCGGCTGGACGTGACCATGGCGCGCATCCGCTCTGTCGTAGGCGAAACCCGCACCGGGCGAGCTGTTCTCGAGGACACGCATCGTCCCGAATCGTTCAGCGTTGCGCCATTTTCCGTGCCGCAGCCATCCGCCGTTCGCGCTCCGCGGGGCCGTTCGCGCACAGCGGTCCGCCGCCTGCGGCCGCCGGAACCGGCCTCCGTCACGCTGCGCCAGCGCCGGCCCGCCTCTTTTGTCTTCCGCGCAAAGCGCTACACGGTGGAGCAGGCCTTCGGCCCATGGTTCTCCTCAGGCAACTGGTGGGGCGCGGAGCTGTGGTCCATCGAGAAGTGGGATCTCATCGCGCGTTCCGAGCGCGACGCGCTCTGCTGCTGTCTCGCGCGTCATCCCATGCGTGACGACTGGCGTATCGAGGCGCTGTATGACTAGCGGGCCCTACGTCGAGCTGCATGCCGCCAGCGCATTCAGCTTTCTCGAAGGCGCTTCGTTGCCTGAGGACCTGATCGAGCGCGCCGTGGAGCTGGAGATGCCGTCGATGGCGCTGCTCGACCGCAACGGCGTTTACGGCTCCGCGCGCATGCACTCGAGCGCCGAGCGGAATGGCCTGCGCGCTCATGTCGGAGCGGAAGTCGCCACGTCGGCCTTTGGCGCGCGCCTCTCCCCTTCAGAGTGGCTGCCGCACCAGCATGCGGCGGAGCCTGCCCGCTTGCCGCTGCTCTGCACTTCGCGCGCGGGGTATCAGAATCTCTGTCAGCTCATTACGCAGTTCAAGATGCGCGAGAAAAGCAAGGCGGAGGGTGCGGCCACGCGCGAGGATCTGGCGCAATACGCCGGGGATTTGATCTGCCTGACTGGCGGCGACGAAGGCCCGCTCGCCTCTGCGCTGGCCAGCGGCGGCGAAGCTGGCGGCCATGCGGTGGTGGAGGATCTCATGCGCCTCTTCGGACGCGAAAATGTCTACGTCGAGCTGCAGCGACACCAGGAGCGCGAAGAAGAAGCTCGCAACCAGGCCGCGCTGCGCATCTCGCGCTCGCTGCGTTTGCCCGTCGTCGCCACCAACGGCGTGCGCTACGCCAGGGCTGCCGACCGGGAGATCCTCGACCTGTTTACCGCCATTCGGCATCACGTCGATCTGGACCATGCTGGCCGCCTGCTCGCTCTCAATTCCCAGCGCGCCCTGCGCAGCGCCGCAGAGATGAACGCGCTTTTCCGCGATATTCCTGACGCCATTGCCAGCACAACGGAAATCTCGCAACGCCTGCAGTTTCAGCTTGCCGATCTTGGGTATAAATTTCCGCGCTACCCCGTGCCGGACGGCGAGACCATGGACAGCTTTCTGCGCAAGCGTGTGGACGAGGGCGTGCGGCTGCGCTATGGCGCGAAGAGCGACCGCGACCTGCTGGCGCGCGCGCAAAAACAGGTCGAGCGCGAGTTGGCGCTGATCGCCAGGCTCGGCTTTGCCGGATATTTCCTCATCGTGTGGGACATTGTGCAGTACTGCAAGCGCAACGGCATTCTGATTCAGGGACGCGGCAGCGCGGCCAATTCCGCTGTTTGCTATGCGCTGGAAATCACGGCTATCGATCCGGTGGGCATGGAACTGCTGTTCGAGCGCTTCCTCAACGAGAACCGCGGCGAGTGGCCCGACATCGATCTCGATCTGCCGTCGGA
>JASIAO010000163.1 GCA_030041955.1 Acidobacteriaceae bacterium
TTTGCGAATGTGCTGGACCGTTTTCTGGGCAGCTACACCTCCATCAACAGCTTCTGCCAACTGGCGGCGCGCAGCAGCCAGAGAAAGGAGGCGCTGGGCGAATGGCCGCCGAAAGCGGGTTACAAACCGCTGATCTGAAATTCGCTCCGGTGCGGGAGATGCTGGAGAAGGAGCCGTACTGCGTGCGGTTCTTCCAGGCGGTGCGCCTCATGGAGCGGCTGTACCCGGAACGCAATCCGGTGGGCCTGTTCGTGTCGCCGTCGACCGAGGCGGTTCAGTTTTCATCGGTGCCGACGCTGTCGTTTCCGGCGAGCGAGATTCAGGATCTCGAGACCGGCGCGGATGGCCAGGCGCGGATGTTCGTCAACTTCATGGGGCTGTCTGCGGCGGTCGGCGTCCTGCCCCACACCTATACGGAGTTCCTGCTGGAGAGGGCGCGCGCCAAAGACCGCTCCCCGGCGGACTTCTTCGACATTTTCAACCACCGCATGATCTCGCTCTTCTATCGCGCGTGGCAGAAGTATCGCTTCTACATCGCCTTCGAACGCACCGGCCAGAGCGACGACGTGGTCAGCGCGCGGCTGCTCGACCTGATCGGACTGGGCACGGCATCGCTGACGCACCGCATGGGGATTGCAGACGAGGCGTGCCTCTACTACGACGGGCTGTTGTCGCAGCGGCGTCCCACCGCGCAGGGGCTGAAACAGCTGCTGGAGGATTACTTCGATGTCCCGGTCGACGTGGAGCAGTTTACCGGGACGTGGAGGCGTCTGCCGCCGGAGAACCGCACGGTGCTTTCGAATACCGGCACCTTCTCCGAGCAGCTTGGTCTGGGAACGATCGTCGGTGACGAAGTATTCGATCAGCACGGCACGGTGACGATACGCCTCGGGCCGCTGACTTTCGATCGCTATCGGGAGTTTCTGCCTGGCGCCAGGGCCAGCCTGGAGCTGCGCGAGTGGCTGCGGCTGTATGCTAACCGCGAATTCGACTTCGTCATCCGGCTGATGCTGAAACGCGATGAAGTGCCGCAAATGAAGCTGGGCGGGGATGGGCTGGCAGCCCCTCGCCTGGGACTGGTGAGCTGGATTCGAAACCGGGACCTGAACCGCGACCCGGATGAAGCGACGTACCGGGTGAACTGAGCGCAACTATTTCTGGAGTGAAGCCATGAGCCTGAACCTGAAGTCCCTGATCGGCAAGGTGGATGAAGCGACCCGCAGCGCGCTGGAAGCAGCCGCCGGACTGTGCGTTTCACGCACCCACTACGACATCGAGATCGAGCACTACCTGCTGAAGGCGATCGACAGCTCGGACAACGACGTTGCTTTCATCCTGAGGCAGTATGGCGTGGACCGCTCGCGGCTCACCAGCGAGCTGCAGCGCAGCCTGGACCGGCTGAAGAGCGGCAATGCGCGCAGCCCGGCCTTCAGTCCGCAACTGGTGAAGATGCTGACCGAGGCCTGGACCATCGCCACCATCGAATACGACTCGGGGCAGATTCGCACCGGCTTTACGCTGCTGGCGCTGTTTTCAGACGATGAGCTGACGCGGCTGATTCGCGATGTGAGCAAAGAGATGCAGTTGATTCCCGCCGAGGCGCTGCGCAAGGACTTCTTCAACATCACGGCGAAGTCGCGCGAGGCGTCGGTGTCGTCGTTTGCGGGCGCGCCGCATGAAGCAGGTGGCGGAGCAGCGCCGCGGCCAGGCGGAGGAAAGACGCAGCATCTCGACCAGTACACGGTGAATCTGACGGCGAACGCCAAAGCCGGGAAGGTGGATCCGGTGCTCGGGCGCGATCAGGAGATTCGCCAGGTGGTGGATATTCTGATGCGGCGGCGGCAGAACAATCCCATCCTGACGGGCGAGGCCGGCGTGGGCAAAACGGCTGTTGTCGAGGGCTTCGCGCTTCGCCTGGCCAGCGGCGATGTGCCGCCGCCCTTGCGCAACGTGCAGTTGCACAGCCTGGATCTGGCGCTGCTGCAGGCTGGCGCGGGGGTGAAGGGCGAGTTTGAGAACCGGCTCAAGGGGCTGATCGAGGAAGTGAAGTCGTCGCCGCATCCGATCATTCTGTTTATCGACGAGGCGCACACCATGATCGGGGCGGGCGGCCAGGCGGGACAGAACGACGCGGCCAATCTGCTCAAGCCGGCTCTGGCCCGCGGCGAATTGCGCACCATCGCGGCCACCACCTGGTCGGAATACAAAAAATTCTTTGAGAAGGACGCAGCCCTGGCGCGGCGCTTTCAGGTGGTGAAGGTGGAAGAGCCCAGCGAAACGCAGTGCGGCGTGATGATTCGGGGCATTGTGCCTTCCCTCGAGAAGCACCACGACCTGCGCATTATGGACGAGGCGGTAACGGCGACGGTGAAGCTGTCGCACCGCTATCTGGCGGGGCGGCAGTTGCCCGACAAGGCGGTGAGCGTGCTGGACACAGCATGCGCACGGCTTTCGCTGGGGCAGCATACGATTCCGCCGGCGGTGGAAGATTCGACGCGGCGCATCGACGACCTGAAGGTGCAGAAGCAGATTCTGGAACGCGAGACAACGGTCGGCGAGGACCACGCGGAGCGGCTTGCTGCCATTGAGGAGGGGCTTGCGGCCGAAGAAGCGTCGCTGGCGAAACTCAAAGCGCAATGGGAGCAGGAAGTGGAGCTGGTGCGGGAGATTCGCGCCATGCGCCAGGCCCTGGAAACCGGCGCCGAGACCGTAAACGCGGAAGGGAACGGAAAGCCGGCGGTAAAGCCGTCGCTCGAAGCGCTGCAGGCGCTGGAGAATCGGCTGGCCGCGGTGCAGGGCGAGAATCCGCTCATTCACGTGTGCGTGGATGAACGCATCGTGGGCGAGGTGGTTTCGGCGTGGACGGGAATCCCGCTGGGAAAGATGGTCAAGGACGAGATTGCCGCGGTGCTCAACCTGGACGGGCAGTTGAGGAAGCGGGTGATTGGGCAGGACCACGCGCTGGCGGCGATTGCGCAGCGCGTGATCACCTCGCGCGCGCGGCTGGACGATCCGGGAAAGCCGGTGGGCGTGTTTATGCTGGTGGGGCCGAGCGGAGTGGGCAAAACGGAAACCGCGCTGGCCATCGCCGACCTGCTGTACGGGGGCGAACGCAATCTGATCACGATCAACATGTCGGAGTTTCAGGAAGCGCATACGGTTTCCACGCTGAAGGGCTCGCCTCCGGGATACGTTGGGTATGGTGAAGGCGGAGTGCTGACGGAAGCCGTTCGCCGCAGACCTTATTCCGTGGTGCTGCTGGATGAGGTGGAAAAGGCGCACCCCGACGTGCTGGAGCTTTTCTACCAGGTCTTCGATAAGGGCAATCTGGAAGACGGCGAAGGACGCTCGATCGACTTCAAGAACTGCATCATCATCCTGACCAGCAACGCGGGAACCGACACGCTGATGAAGCTGACAGCGGATCCCGAAACCATGCCCGACAGCGATGGGCTGGCGCTGGCCCTGAAGCCGGAGTTGAACAAGATCTTCAAGCCGGCATTTCTGGGCCGGATGATTGTCATTCCCTACTTCCCGGTGCGCGACGAGGCGCTGAAGCGGATCATTCTGCTCAAAATCAGCAAGGTGCAGCGCCGCCTGCAGGAAAGCCACAGGATCGCCATGGTCTGCGACGACGCGGTGATCGACGAAGTGGCGAAGCGGTGCACGGAAGTGGAGAGCGGCGCCCGTAACGTCGACAATATCCTGACCAACACCATGCTGCCGGAGATCTCCCGGCAAATTCTGAGCCGCATGGCCGAGGAGACGCTCACCGACCAGGTGCGCGTGGGAGTGGGAGAAGACGGACGCTTTAAATATGACTGGGAGACTCGCGCGCCAGCCGTGGACGTGGCGCAGGATGCGCTGCTGACAGAACGCTGAGCGGGAGAACTCCCGACAGGAAAGTGCTGGCTCGACAAATATGTGTGCTTTCGCACAGACAAACCGGCTGCTCACATTCACCAGCCCGCTGGGCGACAATGTGCTCTTGCCTGAGCGCTTATCGGGCGTGGAGGGCATCTCCGAGCTGTTCCGCTACGAGGTCAACCTGGTGGCGCAGCCCACAACCACGATCGATCCCAAAAAGATTGTCGGCAAGAAGGTGTGCGTCGGCCTGCAGGCCGACAACAGCGGGACGCAGCGCTACTTCAACGGCATCGTCGCCAGCTTCGAGATGAACGGAGGGGACGAGGAGTTCAACAACTATCGCGCGATCGTCGTCCCCAGCCTGTGGCTGCTGACGCTCAACAGGAACACGCGCGTCTTCCAGAACCAAACCGTCATCGACGTCATCAAGGCGGTGCTGAATCCATACGGCATCAGCCCCACCGTGGATACCTCGGCCACCTATGAGTCGATGGAGTACTGCACGCAGTATCGGGAAACGGATTTTGCCTTCGTCTCGAGGCTGATGGAGCAGCAGGGAATTCTCTACTACTTCAAACACACCGCCAACGACCACACCCTTACCCTGCAGGACGCTTCCAGCAAGCTGAGCGCGTGCGCCGTGCAGAGCACATTCCGTTATGCGCCGGAGGGAGCGGAGACCGAGGGTTTCTACGACTTTGTCATCAACGAGCTTGTCTCGCGATCCACTCTGGTGACGGGGAAGTACACGGCCTGGGATTACAGCTTCATCCGGTACAAAGCTGTCCCTGACGGCGGAGCGAAGACCACGACCAAAGGCCCGCTGAGCGACAACAGCCACGAGCAATACGACTACGCCGACAGCGCCGCCGCGTATTTCAAGAAGCCGGATTCCGATTCGAAGATCAACGATCTGGCCACGTTTCTGGTGGATGTACGGCGCGACAGCGGCGACGCCGGCACGCTGCTGGTGGAAGGCGATTCGAATGCGATCTCCATGCAGACGGGATACACCTTCACGCTCAGCGAGCATCCGCAGAGCGGCCTGAACGTCAAGTATGTGCTGACGCGCGTGGAGCATCGTGCGGAGCAACTGCCTCCCTACCGCACGCAGGGGGCGGGCGTGGCTCAGCCTTACACCAACACCTTCACGGCAATTCCGTTTTCCATTCCTTACCGGCCACCTATACGGACGGAGAAGCCGGTGGTGCACGGAATGCACACGGGGAAGGTGGTTACGCCCAGCGGCGAAGAATCCTACATGGACAAGTACGGCCGGGTCTGCGTGCAGTTCTGGTGGGACCGGCTGCGCAAAGAGAACACGCCGGACAATACGCTGCTGCGGGTGGCGCAGTCGTGGGCCGGCAAGGGGTGGGGCACATACTTCTGGCCGCGCATCGGCGACGAGGTGCTGATCGACTTTATGGAAGGCGATCCGGATCAGCCGATCGTAGTGGGCTCGGTCTACAACGGCGTGAATATGCCCAAGTACGACCCGGCGGGACAGTACACGCTGGCGGGAGTTTTGACCCGCAGCTCGAAGAGCGGCGGCACGGCAAACGCCAACGAACTGCGCTTCGAAGACCTGAAGGGCAGCGAACAGGTCTATATGAACGCCGAGCGCGACTACGACCTGCACGTGGAGCATGACTGGCACACGCTGGTGGGCAACGAACAACACTCCACCATCAAGTCCAATCAGTTTGAGGAAGTCGACGGCGACGCTCACCGGCTGGTGAAAGGAAAGCAGCTCCAGGAGGTGGACGGCGAAGCCGATCTCAACGTCAAGGGCAATCAGATCGTGCAGGTCGGCGGGGACCGGAGCCACCAGGTCACCGGCAACATCAAGGAATCCGTCGGCCAGACCTACGGCATGACCGTCGGCCAGGACCTGGTGCAGCAGGTCGGACAGAATCATTCGCTGCAGGCCGGCCAGAACCAGCAGATCCAGACCGGGGAGAACTGCAATGTGACGGCGGGGCAAACCATCAATCTGATGGGCGGAATGAGCGTCAACATTACGGGGGGATCGACGGGAGTGAGCATTGTCGGTCCGGGCGGATTTATTTCGATTACCGACGCCGGCATCGCGATCATGGGAACGATGGTGATGATCAACAGCGGCGGCGGTCCTACGCCCGCCGATCCTGCGCAGCCGCAAAGCCCGTCGTCGCCGGGCACCCCGACGGCGCCCACTGCGCCCACTTTCCCTGGCGACGATCCGCCCTCCAGGCCGAAGTCATGAAGCGGATGGGGCTCTGAGGGAACCGGACGCTGCCGCAGATCGGTTAACGCAGTTTTCTGTGAATCGCAGGGAATGCAAGCATGCAGAAGAGGCCATAAGGAGAACAACGAACGATGGGAATGCCAGCCTGCACCATTACCAGTCAAACGGCCCACGGAGGCATGGTCACGGTGGGCTTTCCCACGGTGCTCATCGGGTTTCTGCCGGCGTCCCGCATCGGAGACCTGCATGTTTGCCCCATGGCGACGGGGCCGGTTCCGCATGTGGGCGGGCCGTTCATTCTGGGGTCGCCGACGGTGATCGTGGGCGAGATGCCGCAGTCGAGAGTGACCGACCAGCTGACGTGTGTGGGCCCTCCCGATGTGGCCGTGATGGGCTGCGAGACGGTGCTGGTGGGATCGGCAGGCGGCGGAGGTGCGTCCAGCGCGGTGGTGGGAATTCAGGCCATGGGCGCGCAGGTGCCGGTGCAGGATCCGGCATCGACCACCTCGTCGCAGCCGACGGCCCAACTGCAATCGGATGGCACGGTCAGGACTTCCGCTCCCGCCGGAACGCGGCTCCCTGCGAATACCCTGAGCCAGCCGGGATGGCCTGATCTGCCGGCGGACCAGGCGCCGAATTTCCAGTCGGCGCAGCCCGTCAATCTGCCGCCCAACACGCAGCTCTATCGGGTGATCGGCGACAGCAACGCGCCGGACGGCAGCTACTGGTCGCTCGGGGTGCATGGAGACGAGGCGACCTGGCGCGATGAGTGCGCGGTGAAACCCAAGTGGAACAACGATGGGAAATTCGTGAGTTATACGGTGCCGGCTGAGGGGCTGAAGGCGTGGATGGGGCCGGCGTCCAGTCAGGGCCCGCATCGCGGAGGGGCTATCCAGTTCTACGTGCCGCCGGGAACGGTTAAGCCTGGGCCGGCCATGCCGACGCCGTGGGCTGCGAAAGGGAAACTTTAATGGCCGGCGCCGCCTCTTCTGTCACGCCGGCGCAGGTGGAGCGCTTCGCGAAGACTTTTTCGGCTCTTGTGAAAGAAGCCAGAGATGCCGTGGCGGATGCGGCCCGCGATCCGGAATTGGCGCGCACTCCGCAGTTCGCAGCGTGGCGGGACAAGGCGCTGCCGGTGCTGGAGCACGACAATGCAGCCGTGGAGAGCGCGATGGCGAAATTTCAGGCAGGCGATGTGCAGCCGATTCTGGTGGAGGCGGAAGACAAGCGGGGATTGGCGAAGGATATGGACGGGTTTCCGCTCACGTTTGCCGGAGCGGACCACGCGGAGCGTCTGGCTGAATTAAGAACCGCCGTGGTCAGAAGCGCGTGCCAGCTCTGCGCCGCCGCCGGAATTCCCTGAGTCGAGGGTGATGGAGACTTGCAACACGACAAATCTTGCTTGCCCGGCGCCGCGAGCCGGATTATCAGGAAAGGATTCGCTTCAGAACTGGTCTCATGTATGGGTTTTCGACGCCGGTCGAGAGCATGAGCCCCGCATCGATGGCGGGTCTCACAGGTGCCCTCACCACGGGCCGCGGGTTTGCGAGACCAGTTCCATCCGCTTTGACCTATGAGCACCAGCCCGGGACAATCCGCCGCACATGCCTCAGCCGCGCGCATCGGCCGATGGATTATCCCTGGAATTCCGTATGGATGGACGTGGGTTCCGGAGTTTGGAATTCAGAAGCGCAGCGAAGGCGTGGTGCCCAGCAATGTTTATCTGCGCGAGGATCAGTTGCTGGCCGGCGACCGGCTGGAGCTTTATATTCGGGCGCAGATCACCATCATGAAGCGAACGTTTATGGAGCCGATGATTGCGGGGCCGGTTCCGGCGGAGTTTCCCGAGGCGGCGGAGGCGGCCATGCTCATGCTGAAGCACCGGCCGATGCACCAGGTAACGGTGTTTCAGGTGCAGCACTATGTGCGCAGCGGAAAATGGATCGGGATCGTTACCCTCACCACGCTGGAGTCAGAGCTGCTGCAGGTGCGCCCGGACTTCGACCAGTTCATGAAAGCGCTGCGGATCGAGCCGGAGCCGGCGTGAAATAAGGTAAGATTCCAACCGCAGGAATGCCCTGGGTTTCGGCACTTTTCTGGTGCCTCTCCCGTTGTCTCCAGAATCAAACTCCCCGGATGCATTGCTCTCCTGCCATGAGCAACGGCACAACCGGGCTCATCGCAGGAAGGAGCGACCCATGTACTTCGCCAATGTCCCCACTTTGGCTGACTGGAAAACCTTCACCGGCCGAGGCGCCGCGGTGCCGATTCCGAAGGGCCCGCCAAAGTCAATCGATCCCGAGATCCTGAAGCTCGATGAGCTGATCCAGCGTTACAACCAGGCTATGCCCATGGCGCGCGTCAACGCGCTGAACGACATGACACCGCTCATCAGCACCTGGCTGAGCAAGCATCCCAAACCCGCGGTCAGCCCGTTTGCGCCGGTCACCGGGGGAAACTTGTACGACGCCATGGTTGCCCTGCGCGAGGTGGTGGCGCGCCGGCTGAAACTCGCCGTTCCCAACACCTCTCTCTACCATCAGGTGGTCTGTCTCGGCTACTCCATACAGACCGGGACGGTACGCAATTACTGGGATCCCAAAGGCGCGGCCTGGAAATCGACCGCTGCGGGCTATATGGGCGACAAGGACCCCAAGGTCGATCTGAAAAAGCGCTGCGATCAAATGATCGTAGCCGTGAAGAGCGCCTACGCGCTGAACCAGCACAAAATGGTGGCGACTAAAAAGGTCGCGGATGACAGCAGGACGCTGAAGATATTCATGGCTCCGGAGTTCTTTTTTCGGGGCGTCAGCGGGGCGTTCACTATGAATTACCTGCTTGGCGACAAGGGCGAGTACAGCATTCTGGACACGCTCCGGGCCGAGACGAAACAAGCTCAATACGCCAGCTGGTTGTTCGTCTTCGGCACCTTTATCGCCGGAACCGAACGGACCCGGCTTTCCTGCCAGACCTGTATGCAGTGGATGGCCCCCGAGATGGTGCCGGCGCTGGGGAAGAAGCTGCTTACATGTCCCACGTGCAAAAAGTACGCGCGTTGTCCGAAGGCGAGCTGTCAGGCGAATTCGAAGTCCCGGGGATTTCTCACCGTGTATCCGGGTGACGTAGTGGGCGCCCGGCGTCTTCACTGCGAGGTGTGCAAGACTGTGTACCCGTTTTGTGAGCACTGCATCGGAGTCACAATCGATAATTACGCCCTGATACAGAAAGGCGGCCACTCTCAGGGAGACGGCGTTCACGACTACATCACGCAAAAGGCCTACGTGTCGAACCTGGATTTCGACGAGATCGACAACCAGGCCCCGAAGGTCAGAATCTTCGGTCGCGAGGAGGAATATATAGAGCCCCGGTCGGATCCGGGCAGCGCCAGCGAGCGCATGGGCGGGAGCGTCTTCCACATGGACGGCATCACCTTTGGGATCGAAGTCTGTCTCGACCACCTGGCGGGCCGCCTCGCTGCGGACGCCGACCGCGGGCGCATTCAGATTCAGCTCATTCCCTCTGCCGGCGCTTATATCAATAAGACCAATGGCGTGGCGTGCGTGAGCAACGGCATCCTTTTCAATGTCGACGGAGGTGGAGGCGCCCAAATCAGCGTCGCAGTGAATGCCCCCGGAGGAGTGCACGACGAGGCCTCTGTCGGCGAGCTTCCCGTCATCAACCTGAGCGCCGGCCTGTTCCCCCCTGGCAATCAGAAGGTGCAAATCTTCGGCCCCTTTGCGATGCCCCCGGCGTGAGAACCAGCACCGGCGACGCCGCCTCAGTCAGGCGCGGCGGCAGACACTTCGGCCTCGAGAAACTGCACCAGCAGGCAGGTCACATTGTCCACCGCCCCGTGCCGTTTGGCTTCGTCGATCAGGGCCCGGCACGCTTCGTCGAGACTTCCGCTGGCGAGGATCAAAGCCGCGATCGCGTGCGCATCCGCGTAGCGGGTGAGGCCGTCGCTGGTGAGCAGCAGAATGTCGCCGGGCTCCAGATTGCCCGTGAAGATATCCGGCTCCACCGTTTCAGCCGCGCCAATCGCGCGGGTGATGAGCGACTGCAATGGCGACGCCCCGGCTTCTTCGGGATTCATGGAGCCGCTGCGCACCTGTTCGGCAACGAAGGAGTGATCGTTCGTAATCTGCACGCAGACGCCTCGGCGCAGGAAATAGGCGCGGCTGTCGCCGACGTTTCCGACGATCATGCGGCGCGCGTCCACGCAGGCGGAAACAAGGGTTGTTCCCATGCCGCGGAGTTCCTCCGACTCCTGGGCCATGCGGTAAACCTGGCGGTTGGCGCTCACAATGGAGCGATAGAGGCGCTCCTCGCGCGGAAGGGCCAGCACTTCGTCGCGACTGAAGTGCTCCACCAACTCCCGCACCGCGGCAGCGCTGGCGGTCTCGCCGGCCGCGTTGCCGCCCATGCCGTCGCACACCACGAACAGCTCGCTTTCCAGATCGTAGCCAAAGCTGTCCTCGTTATTTGTGCGCTTGCAGCCGATATCGGTCAGCGCGGCGACCTGAAGCTTCAGCGCGGTTTCTTTGTCCATGGCCGATACCTTCTTTCGCCCGCGAACCCGGATGCCGGAACTCCTGCAAGATTGTAAAGGTTACGAAGTCAAAGGGGTATGTACGGTTCCCCGGCAATCATGCTTCTTCGTCCGCATTCCCGGAGTGAGCTTCCGCCTCCTGGAGGAATAACTTCAGAACTTCAGGACCGGTGCCGGCCACGCGGTCGCCGGGTTTGGCCCCGCTTTTCCCCCACGCCAGCAGGAATACGAGCGGGATCCACCCGCGTTTGTCCTGCTCGATCTGGCGGCCGAAAGCGAACAAGGCGCGGGAGAGGCGCACGGGAATCTGCAGGCCGGCGATAGCGTGAGCTGCGGGGTCCTTGCACAGCTCCGGCGAGGAGGTGACCAGATACTCGCGGCAGCTGAGGGGGCGGATGGCATGGATGCTGCAGCTTTCGTTCTCAAGGAACGGACAGGCGACGCCGGCGTGGAAATAATCGATGTTGAGCTTCGTATTGATCTCTTCGTCGTTCATCCAGGCGCCATCGAGAATCCTGTCCATGATGCCCGCGTCGCGGAGAGCCAACAGAGCGAGGTGAAAACGCTGGCGCAGATGGGCGATGCGATCTTCAGGGAGGGTTTGCAGCCATTCGGTCAGGGCCTCGGCTTCGAAGAGGCTCAGCGGAACGAGCTGGCGGCAGCAGGCGCCGCATCCCGCGCGGCAGGAGATGGGCCTTTCGGCGGCCTCAGCTTCCAGTGTGACCTGATCGACGATCGTGTTCTCAATATCCTGGATGATGGGAAGAAGCTGAGTCAGGGTCGTGCGGCCGGCTGGCAGGGCGACGGTGGCCCGCAGCGTGGCTGTGCCAACGGGCAACGCAAATTCGGCCGTTACTCCCGGCGAATCCGTTTCTCTTACGGTTTCCTGGGCCATCACGCCATCCGGTACAAAGTTGGGATTGCTCCCGATTTTACGCGCTTGCGCGGGGCTCGTGGCAGCGGATCGGGAGCGGTGCGACGAGCGATACGCGGCGCGATCCGAGGCCGGAAACTGCTGGCGGGCACGCCGCAAACATGCTACCGTTCTGGTGCGGGTCAGCAATCAGTCAGACTGGTATCTGGCTTTACGACTGGGCCCGGTTCACGGCGTTTTACGCTCCCCCTTATTCGAGCGATTTTTGTCTGATCCGGCCTTTGGCACATGATTGTAGATGAGACCGTAAAAAAGAAAATTGGCAAGTATGAGATAACGGGCATCCTGGGCCGCGGCGGGATGGGAGTGGTGTATCGCGCCGAAGACCGGCGCATCGGGCGGCAGGTCGCCATCAAGACGCTGACCGAGGGTTTCTCGGGCGAGCCCGAGATGCTGGAACGCTTCTATCGCGAAGCGCAGGCCGGCATTCTTCAGCACCCCAACATCGTGATTGTTTACGACCTCGGCGATGAGGACGGGGTGCCGTTCATCGTCATGGAGTACGTGGAAGGCGAGCCGCTGGACAAGCTGATCGCCTCTGGCAAGCAACTCCACCTGGTTGACAAGCTGAGCATCATCGAGCAGGTCTGCACGGCGCTGGGATACGCGCACCAGCGGGGCGTCATCCATCGCGACATTAAGCCGGCGAACGTGATCGTGCAGCCCGACGGCCACGCTAAGATCGTCGATTTCGGCATTGCGCGCGTGCAGAGCGCAAAAGAGAGCGGGCTGACGCGCACCGGCAACGTGATCGGAACCATCCACTACATCGCTCCCGAGCGTTTGAAGGGGCAGCCCTTCGACGGGCGCTCGGACATCTTCTCAACCGGCGTGATGCTGTACTTGCTGCTCGCCGGGCAATTGCCGTTCACCGGGGAAGAGATGTCGGTGCTGCAAAAGCTCGTGAATGAGCCCGCGCCGCCTTTGCGCACCTATCTCAGTTCGTATCCTCCTGCGCTGGACGGCATCCTGGATCGCGCTCTGGCCAAGGATCCCGCCCAGCGCTACGCGACGGCGGAAGAATTTGCCGCGGATCTGCACGCGCTTGGCGAGCAGCTGAAAAAGGGCCAGGTGGCGGAGATGTTCGATGATGCCGAACGTCTGGCCGCCGAGGAGCAGTTCGGCCGTGCCCGCGAAGTGCTGCTGCAGCTGGTCCGGATCGAACCCCAGCATACCGCGGCCCGGCAGCTGCTGGTTGTGGTGCAACAGAATCTTGCCCGCCTGCAGCGCGCCGAGCAGGTGCGACATCTGGTGGCGGAGGCGGAGCAGGCTTTGGCCTCCTCGCGCTATACGGAAGCGATGGGCTCGCTGGATCAGGCGATTCAGCTCGATCCCGACAACGAGGAACTGAAGGTTCGCCTGGAAGAGGCGCGTGCGAAGAAGCAACGCGCCGAAGAGATTGCCGGGCTGATGACTCAGGCCGACGGGCTGCGCGAACGGGGCGACTGGACCGGAGCCATCCGGGTCGTAGAGAAAGCTCTGAAGCTCGAAGAGAACAATGCGGCGATCCTGTCGATCCACGCCGAGCTGACGAAACAGGCGAAACTCGCTGCCCAGCAGCATCAGGTTCGCGAGCTGCTGCAGAAAGCGCGCCAGGAATACACCGGCCGCCGCTTCACCCAGGCCATCGAGATCCTGCGCGAGGTCGCGAAGATCGACCCGTCGGCGCCGGAGCTGGACGTCCTGATGGGAGAAGCGGTCAGCGGTCAGGAGCAGGAACGCCGCCGCAAGCTCATCGAGCAGATCCACGCGGAAATTGAAAACTGCCTCAGGTCGGAGGATTTCGATCGCGCCGGCGAGCTGGTGGAGCGAGCGGTGGAGAAACTGCCCACCGAGTCGTCTCTGCTCCAGCTCAAGTCGCGCGTGGCTCTGCAGGCCCGCGAATTCCGCAGCCGGCAACTGATCGAGTCTACGGTTACCCGCGCCCAGGAAGTTTTTGTGACTTCTCCCGGAGAAGCGCTGCTGATCGTGCAAAAAGCGCTTCAGGAGCTGCCGGGGCAGGAGCGGCTGCTGGCTCTGGAGCACTCGCTGCGGGAGCGGCTGAAAGCAGCGGAGAAGGAAGAGGTTCGCGCGCAGTATCTGCGCGAGGCGCAGCAGGCCATCGACCGCAACGAGTTCGAGAAGGCTGTGGAGGTGCTCGAGTCGTATCAGCTGGAGTTTGCCGATGCGTCGGGAGTTGGTGAGCTCCTCGATTTCGCCAGGAAGGAACTCGCCGGGCAGAAGCGGCGCGAACGCATAGCCGCATGCGTCAGCAAAGCCCGCGCGCTCATGGAGCAGGAACGCTTCGATCAGGCCATCGGTCTGCTCGAACCCGCCGCGGCGGAGATTGGGGATCCGGCGCTGGAGCGGCTGCTGACTGAGGCTCGTGCGCAGCGCCAGGAAGCGGAGCGCAAGGCGGAGGCGCAACTGGCGCGCATCACCAGGCTGCGCGAGCGAGGGCAGCTCGCCGAAGCCATCGACGCTCTCCAGGCTTTGCCTGCCGCTGCTGTTTCCGGCACTCCGCTCAACACCCTGCTGAACGAAATCCGCGCCGAGCAGGCCAGGAAGCAGGCCACGGAAAGCGCGCTCACAGCAGCCTCGCGGGCCACGGATCGCGACAGCTTCCAGTCGGCGATTGAATCGCTGCAGGCCGTGCAGCGCGCGTGGGGAGAATCGCCCGAGGTCGCAAAGGCGATCGGCGAGATTGAGTCAAAACGGAGCCAGCGTGCGAGCGAGACGGTCGCGAAGGCCGTGGAAGGCGCACGCGCCTCGCTGCTGGCCAACAATGCCAGCGCCGCCATCGAACAACTGCGGGGAGTGGCGGAATGGGTGGAATTTGCCGGAGCCGCTCAGCAGTCGGACTGGCGCCGCCTGGGAGCCGAGGCCTCCAGGCCCGCGGCCCGCAAAACCACCGGCGACGTGCCGCAGGTCGGGTTCGATGTTGCCGAGGCTGCCGCTCCGCCGCGGAAATCGAAGCTCCTGATCCCGATGGTTGCCGGCGGAGCCATCGCTGTTATTGCGGCGGTCGTTCTGGTGATGCACTTCACTGCGCGAAAGCCGATTGCACCGATCCAGGCGCAGGCGCCGGTTCAGCAGAATGCGCCCGCGGCATCCCCGGCGGCTGCGCCTCCTTCCGGAACTTTGGCGGTGAACGGCAATGTGGACGGTGTCGAGATCTTTGTCGATGGATTGCTGAAGGGGTTCACCCAGAGCGACGGAAGCCTGAACCTCCCCCTCGATCCGGGGACGCACAGCATCAGGCTTACGAAAGCCGGCTATTCCGACTTCACTCCGTCGACGGTGAAGATCGTCGCCAACAACCAAACCACGCTGCACTACACGCTGACCCGTTCTGCTTCCGCTGCGCCTGCGCCGGCCACGCAGGGCTTCCTGAGCCTGCACTCCGAGCCCGGCGCCCAGGTGAGCATCGATCATATTCCGGCGGGAACCACAGACGCGCGCGGGAGCCTGATTGTGCCGGTGATGCCCGGGGCGCGTTCGCTCCAGATAGCCGTGAACGGCTATGAACCGTACAACCAGAACCTCAACATCAATGCCGGCGAGAGGAAAAACATGTCCGTTGTGCTGACTCCCGTCCCGGCAGCTCCCAAACCCGTCGCGCCTACACCGCAGCCGGTGCAGATCGTGTCGTTTGCCGCGAGCGCGTCGCAGATCGAGCAGGGCCAGCCGACCACGCTGCAATGGCAGACCGCAAACGCAACCGAGGTGTCCATCAACAACGGCATCTCGCGAGTGGATAACTCCGGGCAAACAACGGTTCGCCCCGAAAGTACGACGACCTATGTGCTGACGGCGACTGGGGAGGGTGGTACACAGCAGAGGTCGATCAACATTATTGTCGAGCCGAAAGCCGTGAGCGCTCCCGCTGCTGTTTCTGCTCCCGCCGCCCCGCCGCCGGTGGATGAT
>JASIAO010000164.1 GCA_030041955.1 Acidobacteriaceae bacterium
TCGCCAACGGTAAACGGCTCCGCCTCCCAAAAATCCATGTCCTTCACAAACCCGTTCGCATAGAAGAAATAATCCCTGGTCCACCCCGCCGGCAGCGGCGGCAGTCCCGTCGCGCGGAACTTCGCATCGATCTCCTCGCCCGTCCCAAAGATCACGTACTGGTCGTCGATCTTCCTCAGCAGCGGCGTCACATCCCCATACCGCGTATACATTCCCCGCGCCCACAGGAACGGCCCCGTCTGGCTGATGCGGTCGTAATCGTAAGTCAGATCCCCCGGCGTTTTCCCCTCAATCTGTTCCGGATACCCGCGAAACTCGAGCCGCGCCGTAGCCAACGGAACCTCCGTCTCCCGCACGTCACCTCGCTCATCCGGCCCGTTGTCCACCAGCGCCTGGTCCCAGTAGATCTGCAGATTCGTCGCGATCCGGATCTTCCGCACTCTGGGCGGCAATTTCCCCGTCAAATCCACCGCCATCGTCCGCGGCAATCCCGCCGGAAATCCCATATCGCCAATGATCCGCTTCCAGTGCCCGTCAATCAGCGCATCCACCTGCGGCGGAATCGGCTTCAGCCCCGCCTGCCATGCCGAATACAGCGAGCTCGCGCTGAAGTATTCGATATATCCGTGCAAAAGCAGCCGCAGCGGATGCTCCGGTGTCCACCCTCCCAGATCCAGCGTCAGCGAGTGCAGATTCGCAAACCCCGCATAGCTCAGATTCGTAAAATCCCGCACGTATTCGTGATCCTGATGCGCCAGCAGCGCCCGCACATCCCGGCCTTCGTTATCCCACGCTCCCGCAACCGCATGCGGAGCCGACACCGCCACCGTCTTCCCCGTAGCAAATGGCGGCTCGCTCAAAAACTTCTCGTCGGGATACACCGAAATCCCCGCCGGATGATCCACTGCGACCAGCCGCAACTGATCGATGTAGTTCACCTCCTCCATCGGCTCGCCGAATCGCAAACTCAACAGCCCATTCCGCGGCTGTAGCGCATCCCCATCCACCTTGATCCACTCCCCGGGATCGTTCCGATTCGTCGCCCCCGGCGCCACCCAGTGTCCGATCACCGCCGCCCCAATCACATCGGAGATGAACCGGTACTGCTTCCCGTCCCACGCAAACAGCACCGGACACGAGCTGCCTCGCCGGTCCAGCTCCTTCAGCGTCACCGGCTGGCTCGCATCCACGTCGATCTCATCCTGCGGCACGCCCGTCGGCCACAACAGCCTGATCACATCCACACGATCCGCCGCACCCAGCCCTGCCTCGATCTCCAGCGATCCCTGGCTCAGATACCCGCTCCCGCCCGCTATCTCGAATTTCTGCCACTGCCCGTCCGCCAGCACTTCCACCTTCGTCCCGATCGCGCTCTTGTTGTCCGCCAGCCCCGTCAGCGCCAGATGCAGCGCGTGGTGCGCGTTCCCCCCAACATTCCTCAGCACCACCGCCGGTCCGTTCGCTTGGGTCACAATCAGATCCGGCGCCCCATCCCCCTCCACATCCGCCGCGATCACAGACCGAGCGTCTTGCAAGTCCAGCTTGTCCAGCCCCAGTTCGTCCGTCACATCTCTGAACCCATCCGGCCCCAGATTCCGAAAAACGTGCAGCTCTGTGCGGTTCCCCACCTGCAGCACTGCCGCCAAATCGATCCACCCATCGTTGTCGAAGTCGATCGGCGTCACGCCCCACCCGTCCGTCACGCCCTTTGGCATCGGCAACGGCGCCCGCTCAAACTTTTCCCCGTCCACATTCCGCCACAGCGTCAGCCCCGGAGCGCCCGAGTGCGTCACCGCCACATCCATCCATCCGTCTTTGTTGAAATCGAACACGGCGACCCCACGCGTCGGCGGCAGACCCTGCGGCGTGAACAACGGCATCGCCTTAAACGCGCCTTCGCGCTGGTTCAGATACACCGTTGGCGTTCCCTCCGACCCCGTCACCACCAGATCCACCGCGCGGTCGTTGTTGATGTCCGACAGCTCCGCCTGCTCCGTGCTTCCCTGTCCGCCCAGTGCCGTCGGCCCCGTCCACTCCGTGAACGTCGAATTCCCGTTGTTCCTCCACATCACGTTCGGCCCGGACCGGCTGCCCGCCACCGCCTTCCCCGTCACAAACAGATCCAGATCCCCGTCGTGATCGAAATCAACAAACGTCAGTCCAGCCGGCTGATTCAGTTGCCGGATCCCCACCTTCGCCGTCACATCCTCGAACTTCCCCCCGCCCAGGTTGTGATACAGAATCACCCTCCCCGGCTCACCCTTCGTCTTCGGTGCCAACGCTACCGCCAGGTCCGGTTTGCCATCATTGTCAAAGTCCCCCACCGCGCAGGCCACGCCCTCGCCGCTCGCATCCAGCCCTGTTTCGCTCGGTGGCAGCGGCTCAAATTTCCCATTGTGCAGGTTGCGAAAGGCGTGGACAGCATAGAATCCATAGCCCATGACCACCAGGTCCTGCGACCCCGGCCCTTCCAGATCGATCACGCACGCGCCCGCGCCGCGCGCCGTCGGCCCAGTCACCCTCACCACGCCCAGAGCATGCATCTTGTCGAAGATCGGCAGCGTCTCCGCCTCGAATTTCACCGGAATCATCGGTCCCGCGCCCTGCGCCGGCAGCGCCATCTCCTCCATCGTCGAGAGATCCCCGCGCTCGCCGTAACCCAGCGCCAGGGGTGACGCAACCTTTGCCTGCACCATGTGCTGGAACGCCTGTACGTGCTCGTGCGCTTCCTGTTGCCGCCCCGCGCGTTCGAGCGCCCGCGCCAGCCCAAACTCCGCCGACGCATGGTGCGGATTGATCTTCAGCGCCGCCTCGAACTCCGCGATCGCCGCATTCACATCGCCCAGCCCGGCCTCCAGCTGACCCGCAAAATAATGTGCATCCGCATCCTCCGGATCGAGCGCCAGAGCCTTCTGCATGTCGGCGAGCGCCTGCTTCTGCTCGGCCTCGTCCATCTCTGCCAGCCCCAGGTTGTACCACCCCCGCGGATCATTCGGCGCCATTGCCGTCGCCTGCCGCAGCATTTGCTCCGCTTCCGGCAATCTCTGCAGATACAGCAGCGCGATGCCGCGGTTCAGCACCGGAACCGGCGACGCAGGATCCGCCTCATGCGCTTCCTCCAGCTTCGCCGCGGCTTTCTCCTGCAACTGCTGATTCATCAGCGCCACGCCGACGCTGTTCAGCCGCGCCGCTTCCGCCGTTTTCGCGCTATCCTCCGCCGGCCGCGCCTGCAGCGCGCTCAAACCGCCGATCAGAATGATGGAAGGGACGAGAAAGCTGATGAGGAGGAGACGATTTTCCCTGGAGGGCATTTTCGCCGTCCATTATAGGGACCCGCGAGTGCCGTCTGCCTCGCATACGATCCAATCGGAAGAGGGTACCCTCGGAACGGCCAGTCCCTGGACGGCCAGCTCCAAGCGGAGGCCGACCAATCTTTTCTTTGGCGGCGAAGCCGCGCCTGCCTGGACGGCCAGCTCCAAGCGGAGGCCGACCAATCTTTTCTTTGGCGGCGAAGCCGCACCCGCCCGGACGGCCAGTCCTCAGCCGCCGATGTGGACCATGCTGCGCGAGGGCTTCAGGAATCCCGGCTCCCCGATGTGGTGTCGCGCTTCTTTGTGGTCCACCGTCCGCCGGATGAACTCCGCCATCTCCGCATCGCTCCCGCCCCGCTGCATCACGCCGTAGAGGTCGTGGTCGGTCTGCGAGAAGAGGCAGGTTCTAATCTTTCCGTCCGACGTCAGCCTCACTCGGCTGCAATGCCCGCAAAACGCCTGCGTCACCGGCGCGATGATGCCGATTTCGCCCACGCCGTCGTCGAACGTGTACCGCACTGCCGTCTCGCTGGCCGCATTCGGCGGCAGCGCCTTCACGGGCCGATACGTCCCCAGCGCCTCCGTGATCTCGCGCAGCGAAACCACGGCCTCCGGGCTCCATAGCCGATCCTCTTCGAGCGGCATGAACTCGATGAAGCGCACGATCACGCCCTCGTCGCGCGAAAACTCCGCGAACCGCACGATCTGGTCCTCATTGAATCCGCGCAGCAGCACGCAGTTCACCTTCACCGGTGCCAGCCCCGCCCGCTTCGCTGCCCGAATCCCGGCCAGCACGCGCCCGTAGCTCCCAGGCACCCGCGTGATCCGCGCAAATTTCTCGGGATCCACAGCATCCATGCTCACCGTGATCCGGCTTAGACCCGCATTGCGCAGTTCCTCGGCCATGCCTTCCAGCAGATGGCCGTTGGTCGTCAGCGCCAGATCCAGCGGCGCGCCATCCAGCGTGCGAAGCCGGCTCAGCTCCCGCAGCAGCTCCGGCAGCCCCCGCCGCAGCAGCGGCTCGCCCCCGGTCAGCCGGATCTTCTCGATCCCCAGCGCCACAAACACCCGCGCCATGCGCAGGTAATCTTCAATCGGCAGGTCGGCGTACACAGCCCCGTCGCTGCCCGCACGGCAGTAGACGCACCGGTAGTTGCACCGGTCCGTGATGGAAATCCGGAGATCGGTGATTCTGCGCCCGTGCCGGTCCGTCAGCCGCTCGTGGACGGCCGGTTCCCAGGCCAGATTCGTTCCGGTAGCGCTAAGCGACGCCATGAGCTTCTACTTTATTGGATGCCCCAGGCTTGCGCCAGCTTCTCGCATCGGACGCTCGCCCTACATCCCGTCATAATTCGGGCCGCCGCCGCCCTCCGGCGGAACCCACTGGATGATCTGGTACGGATCCATGATGTCGCAGGTCTTGCAGTGCACGCAGTTCGTGAAGTTGATCCGCAGCTCCTTTGCCGGCCCCGCAGCCGCCCCGTCCGACGCAATTTCCACCATCTCGTACACAGCTGCCGGGCAAAAATACTGGCACGGATTCCCGTACTCCCGCACGCACCGCCCGCTGCAAATATTCAGATCCTCCACCACCAGGTGCGACGGCTGGTCCTCATCATGCCGTGTCCCGGAATGAAACACATCCGTCAGCCGGTCGAACGTCAGCTTCCCGTCGCCGCGCGCGTGTCCGATCATCGGTCCGCGATTCAGATCCGGTGGCCCAATCTCATCCAGGTGGATCATCCGCGTATATCCGGCGTGGTTCTTCCGGTCCGGTCCCAGAATGCTGCCGCGCATCACCTGCTGGATCGCTGCGCTCACCACCCCTTCCAGCAGCCCGTGTTCGAATCCCTGATGGAAATTCCGCACCCGCCACAGCTCCTCGTGGATCCAGCTCGTATCCACGCGGGCCTTGTATCCCTGCAGCCGCTCCGCCGAGCTGTCCCCGCTCAGCAGCGCCTCGAACGCCGTCTCCGCCGCCAGCATCCCGCTCTTGATCGCCAGGTGAATCCCCTTCAGTCTCTGGGAATTCAGAAAGCTCGCCGAATCCCCCAGCAGCATCCACCCGTTGCCGTAAATCCGCGGCATCGTCAGCCATCCGCCATACGGCAGGCTCTTTGCTCCGTACCGCACCATCTTCCCGCCATCGAGAATCCGCCGCGCAAACGGATGCTCCTTGAAGCTCTGAAACACGTGATGCGGATCGGTGCGCGGATCCTCATAGTCCAGCCCCGTCACATATCCCACCGAAACCAGCGTGTCGCTGATCCCATACACCCACGCACCGCCATACTCCCGCGTCGTCAGCGGATACCCCAGCGTGTAGATCACCTCGCCCTTTGCAACGCGCCCCGCCGGAATCTCCCACAGTTCCTTCACGCCCAGTCCGTACGTCTGCGCGTGCTCCGGATCCTCCAGGCCCAGCCGCCCGATCACTTCCTTCGCGCAGTTTCCCCGCGTCCCCTCCGCCAGAATCGTCACCTTCGCCCGCAGCTCGTATCCCGGCTCGAAGTTCGCCTTCGGCTGTCCATCTTTGTCCACGCCCTTGTCGTCGGTCCGCACCCCGTCCACCCGCGCCACGTCCGGATCGTCGCTGTCGTCCGCCCACAACACTTCCGACCCCGCAAAGCCGGTGAACACCGTGATCCCGGCTTCTTCCACCTTCTGCCCCATCCACTTCACAAATTTGTTCAGCGAGATCACATAATTCCCGTGATCCTCGAGCGGCGGCGGCACAATCGGAAATTTTCGCTGGCCGTTCTTTGTCAGGAACCACACCGATTCCTTCGTCACTTCCGCATCGATCGGCGCTTCCTTCTCGAATCCCGGCAGCAGCTCGCGCATCGACCGCGGATCGAGCAGCGCCCCGGACAAACAGTGCTGCCCCACCTCGCGCGCCTTCTCCAGCACGTAGATGTTTTCTTTTGACAGCGGCTCGTCCACCCCCGACGCGTTATACGCATCGATCAGCTGCGCCAGCCGCAGCGCACACGCCATCCCCGCCGGCCCGCCGCCCACAATCACCACGTCCGCCTCCATCTGCGGACGCTCCACGCCTTCAATTGGTTTTCGAAAATGGATCATGAGGACTCGCCGTCCAGGCGGACGCGCCTTCGGCGCACGCCGGACTCACCGTTCTAGCTGAGATGCACTCCGTCGCGCAACTCACCAGCCAACGCGCAGCCAACCGCGATCACCAGGCTGTGCCGGCCGCTACACCCTAAACCCTAATCCCTATTCCCTGTTTTTCTTAATCTCTTCCGTCAGCGCCGGCACCACCTGGAACAGATCTCCCACCACCGCCACATCCGCAATCTCGAAGATCGGCGCCTCCGGATCCTTGTTGATGGCCACAATTGTCCGCGATCCCTTCATCCCCACAATGTGCTGGATCGCCCCGCTCACGCCCATTGCGATGTAAAGCTTCGGCGCCACCGTCTGTCCCGACGAGCCAATCTGCCGGTCGATCGGCAGCCAGCCGTTGTCGCAAATCGGCCGCGACGCCGCCACCTCGCCGCCCAGCGCCGCCGCCAGATTCTCCGCCAGCGGCATATTTTTCTGCTCCCGGATCCCGCGCCCGACCGCCACGATCACTTCCGACTGTGTCAGATCCACCGCTTCCTTCGCTTCCTGGAAAACCTCATGCGGCGTCACCCGCGCCGGCGCATCGGACACCGCCGCGGCCACGGTTTCGATTACCCCGCTGCCGCCTTCCGCCTGATCCCCGCGAAACGCCCCAATCTGGATCGTCGCCATCCACGGCGCGTCCCCGCCAAACGATACATCCGCAGCAAATTTCCCCTG
>JASIAO010000165.1 GCA_030041955.1 Acidobacteriaceae bacterium
AACCCTCCTCCGCGGCGATCTCCCCGACTACACCTCTCTCACCGGCACCCTCCTCCAGGAGATCTACATCACCCATCCGGTGCTCCGCGACGCCTGTAACGACAGCATCTCCGACCAAGCCGAGTTCCTCGAAGCCGACATCGGCGCCGCCATCCGCCTCCGCGGCCTGCAGGTCTCATGGACTCCGGCCAGCCTCGCCTTGCACATCGAAGCCGTCATTCAGGGCGCCTTCATCCTTGCTAAAGCCAAAGACGGTTCTGCCGTCGCCTCAGCCTGCCTCGACCACCTGCGCCGCTTCATCGAGCTGCTCTTCGCCCCACGCGTGACGGCATAATCCCTCTCTTCGGCATCGCGGCCACGCAGCCCGCACCCTCCACCCTCCCCTGTCCGCCCGCGAACACCCCCGTCCACTGCCGGACAACCGCATCGACCCGCTGCACCCGCCAACCCCGTCATCCTGTTGCAACCAAAGTTCCTGGGAACCGTGACGGCATGGTCCCTCGTATGCTCCAATGTGCCCGACAACCACCTCAGAGAGGCCGCCATGCCTGCCTTCTTTCAGGATCTGCGCTTCAGCGCCCGCACCCTCCGCCAATCCCCCGGATTCGCCCTTACCGCCATCCTCACTCTGGCCCTCGGCATTGGCGCAGTCACCGCCATCTTCTCCGTCGTCGACTCGGTCCTGCTCAAGCCTCTGGCCCTGCCCAATCCTGGCCAGCTCGTCATGCTGCGCGAGATGGACCGGCCCGTCGCCCAGGACTCGGTCCCCGACAATCCGCGCCACTTCTCCAACTGGCAGGCCACCTCAAAGACCCTCTCCGGCGCGGCCATCTTTCAAAGCGGCTCCTTCAGCGTCTCCTCCGGCACCGATCACCCCGAGCTCCTCAGCGGCCTCCAGATCGCCCCCAATTTCTTCTCCGTCCTTGGCGCACAGCCGGTTCTCGGCCGCAGCTTTCTTCCCTCCGAGGCCACCAAAGGCCACGACGACGAAGTGATCCTCACCTGGAACGCCTTTGAACGCTATTTCCGCGGCGATCCGTCCGCCATTGGACGCTCCCTCCGCATCGGCGGCCAGCCGAAAACCCTCGTCGGAGTCCTGCCTCGCGGCTTCAACTTCCCACGTATCAACGCCATGGTAGCGGGCGCACCGGCGCATACCGATCAGGGCTACGAAGTCTTTAGCCCCCTCGTGCTCGACATCGCGAACGAGAGCGACCAATACGATTACAACTACTCTGTTGTCGCGCGCCTGCGTCCCGGCGTCTCCGTCCAGCAGGCGCAAACGGAGCTGAACACGATTCAGGAAGCTTTCAACCACGCCAAACACCTCTCCACTAATCCCACGGTCGTCGTTGATCCCCTCATCGTCGAGGTCACCGGCAGCGTCAGTACCGCGCTCTGGCTGCTGCTCGCCGCCGTGGGAGCCGTCCTTCTGATCGGTTGCGTCAATCTCGCCAATCTCCAGCTCGCCCGCGCCGTAGCCCGCGAGCGCGAACTCGCCGTCCGCGCCGCGCTCGGCGCATCGCGCGATCGCCTCGTCTGGTCGGCCCTGTCTGACTCGCTCGTCCTCGCCCTCCTCGGCGGCGCGCTGGGCATCGCGCTCTCCTTCCTCGGCGTGCGCCTCTTCCTCGCCGCCGCTCCCGCGAATCTGCCACGTCTCAGCAGCATCGCCGTCAGTTGGCCCCTGCTCATCGCCGCCGCCGCGCTCTCCATCCTCACCGCACTCGTCTTCGGCCTCGTTCCCGCGTTGCGCTCCATGCGCGTCGATCCGCAGTCCGCTATGCAGACCAGCACCACCCGCGTCTCCAGCTCTCGCGAAACCCAGCGCACCCGCCATATCCTCGTCGCTGCCGAGGTCGCCTGCACCCTGGCCCTCCTCATCGTCACCGGCCTGCTCGTCCGCAGTTTCTCCAATCTGCTCGATCAGAACCGCGACTTTGACTCCAGCCACGTCACCCTGGCTCAGGTCTTCCTCTACGCCCCGCAGTATGGCAACGACAGCCAGGACGCAAAAGCCCAGGCAGTTCGCACCGCCTTTGACGATCGCGCACTCGCTGATCTTGCCGCCATTCCCGGCGTCGAATCCGTCGCCAGCACCAGCGAAACCCCCATGGAGGGCGAGACGTGGATCAATCTTGTCCAGCGACCCGATCATCCACTCCCTGACGCGCAAACACCCGACGCCAACGTCCGCTGGATCAGCCCCAGCTACGCCACAACGCTGCGCATCCCACTCCTCGCCGGCCGCGACCTCCAGCCCTCCGACAAAGATCACGTCAACAACGCCCTCATCTCCGAGAAAGCCGCGCGCAGCATCTGGCCTGACGAAAACCCCATCGGCCACACCTTCACCATGGGCGAGAAGACCTCTTACACCGTCGTCGGCGTCCTCGCCGACGCGCGCATCAACGACCTCAACTCCACCGCCAACATGGTTTACCTGCCCTACTGGCAGAACCCTTGGTGGCGCATGAACTTCCTCATCCGCAGCGCTCGCTCCGCGTCCAGCCTGGCTCCCGACATCCGCCGCACCATCTGGAATATCGATCCGGAGATCGCCATCCCCATCATCAAATCCCTGGACCAGCAGGTCTCGGACTCGGTCGCCACCCAACGCTTCCAGACGCTGCTGCTCTCCAGCTTCGGCGCCGCCGCTCTGCTGCTTGCGTTGTTAGGGATCTACGGCGTCCTTGCCTACTCCGTCTCACTGCGTCAGCAGGAGTTCGGCATCCGTATCGCGCTGGGCTGCGATAAGCCCGCGCTGATGCGCCTCGTCGCCCGCCAGGCGGCGCTGCCCGTGGCCGGCGGGATCCTCGGCGGACTCTTTCTGGCGTTTGTCGCGACGCGCTGGGTGGAGAGCCTGCTCTATCAGACCAGCCCTGCCGATCCCGTCGCCATCGCGTCCAGCATCGCCCTGCTGCTCACCGCCGCGCTGCTGGCTGCTCTGCTACCCGCTCGCCGCGCCGCCCAAACCGACCCCATGCACGTCCTGCGCAACGAATAAGGGCTGCGATGTGCTCGCAGCCCTGCTTTTTACACCCCAAACCCTGCACGTCAGCCTTCAGCATGTACTAACGGCATCTCCACCAGGTGCTCGCTCAGGAACCACACCTGCATCTCGTTGGTGCGCAGCACGTCGCTCACCAACAGATCGTTGGTTCCGTCGTCGCCCATCTCGCTCGCCTTCTTTGCCAGCGCCCGCGTGTTCTCAATGATCAGCGCATGCGCCTCCAGCAGCCGCGAAATCTGCACGGGAACCTCTTCGCGTCCCTTCGGCGGACGCTCCAGCCGTGTCAACTCCGCCACATCGTGCGCCATGGCCACACTCACGCCGCCCAGAATCTGGATCCGCTCCGCCAGCAGGTCCACCAGTTCCACCTGCTCGCCGAAATGCTTGTCGAACAGCAAATGCAGTTGGTAAAAGGTCGGCCCGCCCACCTGCCAATGCGACTTCTTATAGAGATCCCGCATCGACGCCGTGTCTGCCAGCAGCACATTCAGCCGCTCGCATAACTCGTGCCGCGTATCTTCGCTCAACCCAATCGGCAAATCCCGAATCACGGTGCCGAACTTTTGAATTTCCTTTGCGCTCTGCCGCCAATTCGGCGTAATCAGGTCGAATCCCCGGCGTGATCCTTCATGCTCAACCTTGCGAGCGGATGTCGTCATAGCAATTTCCTCCGTCCAGGTTGGATGCGCCTCATGCGCCCGAAGTCGCGCATGGTCGATCCGGACTCGCCACCTGGAGCGGAGACCTGCCTGCGCATGGACTGCAATTCGCGCGCAATCTCTCCCCATCCCTTGCCGGCCGCCGCGGGTCTCTGCGCCGCGCCTCCGCGCGTCTGCATCACTGTCCGCGCCATTTCCTCGAGCCAGCGTTCCGGAGAAGTCCCCGGATGCACGACCATATCGAACTCACGCTCGTTGCTCGCCGTCAGAGAATGTTGGAAGAGAATCCGAACAACGCCTGTGCGCTCTTTCACCGCGCGCACCGCGTCATCCAGCAGTTTCCCCGGCTCTTCGGCGAACACGATTGCGTCAGGCCGCGGCGTTCCCTCGATAGCCCCCATCAGCTCCGACACGCTTGCGCAGCGAATCACTTCCAGTCCCGCCTGTTGCAGGACCTCGACCCGCAGACACTGATCGGAGCCGAAATAAACGATCGCCGGCACGCCCACGCGCCACCTTACCTTTCGTTCTGCGCATCGACCAGGGACAGGGAAAAACAGAGAAACGCTGCTTAGTATAAGCAGCCGCGATTTAAGGAATCAAGACCTGAAAGCCAAATTTTCGTGAACTCAAAGCCCACGTGCATAGAGTTGAACCCGGCTCCGCCAAAAAAGCTGCGTTCCCGCCCTGCTCACCGGTCATGGTGGCTTGTGAACAGCGCCTCCAGCACCAGCAGGATGCCCCCGATCACCACACACGAATCCGCCACGTTAAAATCCGGCCAATGGTAGTGCACGATGTGCACCTCCAGGAAGTCGGTCACCATCCCGTACTGGACCCGGTCCCACAGGTTGCCGATGGTCCCGCCCAGAATCAGCGCCAGCGCCACCGTCGTCGGAGTGAATCGCCGCCCGTACCGCAGCATCACCCCCGTCACCACCAGCGCCGCCGCCACCGCGAACCCCACCAGCAGCCAGTGCGTCATCTCCGGCCGCATCGAATCGGCAAACAGGCTGAACGCCGCTCCCGGATTCCGCACATGCGTCAGCCGGAAGACCCGCGGGATGATGGTGATCGCATCCCCCTCCCGGATGTGCGCGACAATCCACGCCTTCGTCAGCCGGTCCAGCGCCACCAGACACGCCGCGATGACAAAGAGCCAAGGCCGCCGGTCACGAGCTGTCATTGGACGGCCTCGCTATATCCCATCGCGCGGAGCGCATCCGCGCACCGTCCGCACACTGTGTCCCAAGGACCAAATGGCCGCACACGCTGCGGACCATCGTCGGCGTAGTAGTTCCAGCAGCGGTTACATTTCGTTCCCTCGGCGGGGCCAATCTCGCACTCCACCTCCGCCGCTGCTCCCGTCCTCAGTTCTGCCTGCGAGATATTCAGCAGTTCCTTCAGGCTGGGCTGATATTTGTCCAGCAGCTCGCGCAGAGCCAGTTCCTCCGCGTCCAGCCGCAGCGTGACCTTCGCCTCCAGCGCCTTCCCGATCTTCCCCGCCTTGCGCTCCGTCTCCAGCGCCTTCAGCACCTCATCGCGAGTCGCCAGCAGCTTCTTCCACTCCTCCATCAAGCCCGCATCGGCCTTCCCCAACGCTTCCGCCTTCGGGAACTCCGCCAGATGCACGCTCTCCGCCCGTCCCTCCACCTTCGGCAGATACTGCCACACCTCTTCCGCCGTGAACGTCAGGATCGGCGCCACCAGCCGCACCAGCGCCTCCGCGATCCGCCACAACACTGTCTGCGCCGACCGCCGCTCCACGCTCCGCGGCGCAAACGTGTACAGCCGGTCCTTCAGCACGTCCAGATAAAACGAGCTCAGATCCACAATGCAGAACTCGTTCACCGCCTGGTAAACGCGATGGAACTGGAACTCCCCGTACCATCCGCCGTGCCCATCCGCGCCGCAAACCTTCTCGACCAGCTCGCGCGTCCGCGCCAGCATGTACCGGTCCAGCGGCAGCAGCTCCGGGTCGCTCACCGCATCCCGCGCCGGCTCGAAGCCCGCCAGATTCCCCAGCAAAAACCGGAACGTGTTGCGCAGCTTGCGATAACCCTCCGCCAGCCGCTGCATGATGTTCTCGCTCGAGACCACATCCTCGCGGAAATCCACGCTCGCCACCCACAGCCGCACGATCTCCGCGCCCAGCCGGTCGGCAATGTCCACCGGATCCACGCCGTTGCCGAGCGACTTCGACATCGCGCGTCCCTGCTCATCCAGCGTCCATCCCGCCGTGCCGACCATGCGGAACGGCGACGCATGCTGCGCACCCACGCCCACGCTGGTCAGCAGCGAGGTGTGGAACCATCCCCGATACTGATCTCCGCCCTCGAAATACAAATCCGCAGGCGGCTCCAGTCCCGGCTCCGCCTCCAGCACCGCGGACCAGCTCGCGCCCGAGTCGAACCACACGTCCAGAATGTCCGTCTCGCGCCTGAACTCCGACCCTCCGCACCTGGCGCAGTGCGCGCCCTTCGGCAGCAGCGAATCCGCGGCTTCCGTGTGCCACGCCTCCGCGCCCTCGCGCGCAAACAGCTCTACCACACGCTCATTCAGCACGCAGTCATTCAGCGGCTGGTGGCATTTCGTGCACAGGAACACCGCAATCGGCACCCCCCACACCCGCTGCCGCGAGATGCACCAGTCCGGCCGCGTGGCGATCATGTTCGCGATTCGCTCCTCGCCCCACGCCGGGTCCCACTTCACGCTGTTCCGGATCTCATCCAGCGCCCGCTGCCGGAACGTCGTTGCCGTTCCATCTGAGTTCGTCATCGGCGTGTCGATCGCGATGAACCACTGCTCCGTCGCCCGGAAGATCACCGGCTTATGACAGCGCCAGCAGTGCGGATAGCTGTGATAAATATCCGACCGCCCCAGCAGCACACCGCGCCGTTTCAGCAGTTCGATGATTGGCTCATTCGCCTGGAAAACCGTCTTCCCCTCGTACTCCGGCAGCCCGTTGCGCAGCCGCCCTGCGTTGTCCACGTTGCAGGTTTGGTCCAGCCCATAGCGCGCGCCGGTATAAAAATCGTCCGCGCCGTGCGCCGGAGCCGTGTGCACCGCGCCCGTGCCGGTGTCGGCAGTGACGTAATCCGCAACCACGCCCAGGATCGAGCGCTCCAGGAACGGATGCCGGAACGTCGCCCGTTCCATCCGCGCGCCCTTGAATTTCGCCACCGGAACCGCGGCTTCCAGCTTGCAGTTCTCGCGCACCGCTGCGGCCAGCGCCTCCGCCACGATATACACCTGGCCGCCCTGCTCCAGCGCGACGTACTCAAACTCCGGATGAAACGCCACCGCCAGCGATGCCGGCAGCGTCCACGGTGTGGTCGTCCAGATGAGCGTCGCCACCTTTTTCCCCGCCAGCGCGGGATCGATCGCGCCCGGATCGCTGGTCAGGTCGTAGCGCACATACACGCTCGGGCTCGAGT
>JASIAO010000166.1 GCA_030041955.1 Acidobacteriaceae bacterium
AGACGGGGCCGGCGGACGTCAGGTAACGGGTCTGGTGGAATCCATCGGCCAACACATCGATTTTCGCGCGCTGCGGAGAGCCCCACCATTCCTCGAACGAACCCTCGTCGGTGGTTTTGGACTGCCTGAGGATCTGCCAGCTACCGTGGATGTGCCAAGGTTGAACGTTTTCGCCGTGGAGACCGTTGGCCTGCGAGGCGGCTTCCAGAACCGCATCGGGACTACCCAGGCGAGTGGAAGCCGGCTGCGCCGACTGGGCGTACGAAGCGGGAACCGCCACGGCAGCCGCCAGCAAAAAGAGGAAAAACCGCAGTGCGGTGCTGAGCATATCGCGGGAACCTCGCGAAAAGCCTACCCCCGGCCCGGGGCGGATGCAAGAACCCCAGGTTTCGGCAGCAGGAATGCTCACATCGCGCGCCTTCAGGCGAATTGGATCGAAGATACCGGCTCTAGAACGGCGTGCGTCCGCCGGTCGCTCCGTAGATCTCTGCCGTCACATATGTCGCGTCCTGCGACGCCAGAAAGACGTACAGCGGTGCCAGCTCCGCCGGTTGCGCGGCTCGCTCGAAGAGCGTGTTCTTTCCGAACTCTTTCACTTTTTCCTTCGGCATCGTCGACGGGATCAGCGGCGTCCATACCGGTCCCGGTGCTACGCCGTTCACGCGAATTTCTTTTTTCGCCAGCGCCTTCGCCAGCGCTTTCGTAAAGTTCACCAGCGCAGCCTTGGTCGGCGCATAAGCCAGCAGGTTCGGGCTCGGCTCAAAGGCCTGAATCGAACACGTGTTGATGATCGAGCCGCCCTTCGGCAGCACTTCCGCCGCAGCCTGCGAGAGGAAAAATGTCCCAAAGACATTCGTCCTGAAGGTCTGCTCGAACTCGTCTTCGGGAATATCGCCGATCTCGTCGTACGTGCGTTGAAACCCGGCGTTGTTCACCACGATGTCGAGCTTCCCGAAGCGCCGGACCGCCGTCTCCACCAGCTTCTGGCCATATTTTTTCTTCCCCACATCGCCCGGCACGAGGATGGCTTTCCGCCCTGCCTGCTCCACCCATTTCGCTGTCTCGCGCGCGTCGTCTTCCTCTTCGGGAAGAAAACTCAGCACCAGGTCGGCGCCCTCGCGCGCGTACGCGATCGCCACAGCACGCCCGATGCCGCTGTCCGCTCCGCTAATGATCGCGACTTTATCTTCCAGCCCCGCGCTGCCGGTATAGCTGTCTTCGCCATGGTCGGCTTTCGGCGTCATCTGCTTGTCTTTGCCCGGCGGCGCCTGCTTTTCGGCGGAGTACGGCGGTTGCGGTCCGGCTTTCTTCGGATGCGGATGTGCTGCGTGTCTCGGCATAACGTGGGTCCTCCACCATGGGATGCTCCACGCCCCGCGGGCTGTTTGCGCAAACCTGCGCCTTTTGCCGCCGACAACCGCCTGCTCCCGCATGGCTTCCAATTCAGCGAGGGACTTCTGACATGAATGCATCCGATGTATTGGTTGAACGCCTGATTGCTTGGGGAGTGGACACGGTCTTCGGCCTGCCCGGCGATGGCATCAACGGCGTCTTCGAAGCGCTGCGCAAAAACAAAGACCGCATCCGCTTCATCCACGTTCGCCACGAAGAATCCGCGGCTTTTGCCGCCTGCGCCTACGCCAAATTCACCGGACGGCTGGGCGTTTGCATCGCAACCTCCGGTCCCGGTGGCATCCACCTGCTCAATGGCCTCTACGATGCGAAGATGGACCGTCATCCGGTGCTTGCCATCACCGGCCTCCAGCACTCCGACCTCATCGGCACCTTCACCCAGCAGGATGTCGCGCTCGACAAGCTCTACCAGGACGTTGCCGTCTACAACGAGCGCGTTATGAGCGGCGCGCACATGGAGAGCGTCGCCGATCTCGCCATCCGCACCGCGCTCGAGCAGCGCGCCGTCGCGCACATCACCATCCCCGTCGACATTCAGGTGCAGGAGCAGAAGAAGGGACGCTCATCCCGTAATCCTCCGCATCACACCTCGGCCACGCCCGCCTACTCCGATCATCTGCCGTCGCAGGTGGATCTGGAGCACGCGGCCGACATCCTCAATCGCGGCAAGAAAATCGCCATCCTTGCCGGCCAGGGCGCGCTGCACGCCACCGACGAGCTGGAAAAGATTGCCGAGATCCTCGGCGCGCCCATCGTCAAAGCCCTGCTCGGCAAAGCCGCCGTTCCCGACGACAGCCCCTGGACCACCGGTGGTATCGGCCTGTTGGGCACCGAGCCTTCACAGGATGCTCTCGAAGAGTGCGACACGCTGTTGATCGTCGGCTCGTCTTTTCCCTATATCGAATTCCTGCCTCCGCCGGATCAGGCCAAATGCGTCCAGATCGACATCGATCCCCAACGCATCAGCCTGCGATATCCCGCCGACGTCGGCCTCATCGGCAGTTCACGTGCCTGCCTGCGCGCGCTGATGCCCCTGCTGAAAAAGCACGACCACGGCTTCCTGAAAAAAGCGCAGCGCCGCAAGAAAGACTGGGAAGATCTGATGGAAACGCGCGGCACTTTCATGGAAAAGCCGCTCAAGCCGCAGGTGGTCGGATGGGAGCTGGGCAAGAACATCCCCGCCAACGCCATCGTCACCTCCGACTCTGGCACCATCACCACCTGGTGGGCTCGCTATGTGCCAGCGCGCCGCGGCCAGATGCACAGTTGCTCCGGCAACCTGGCTACCATGGCATGCGGCCTGCCCTACGCCATCGGCGCAGCAGTCGCGTATCCCGACCGTCCCGTTTACTGCATCATTGGCGACGGCGGTCTCAGCATGCTGATGGGCGAGCTCATCACGATCGCCGCCTACAACCTCAACATCAAGATTGTCGTGATCAAGAACAACACGCTTGGCCAGATTAAATGGGAGCAGATGGTCTTCCTCGGCAATCCCGAGTTTGCCTGCGATCTCTATCCCGCGGATTTTGTCGCCATCGCCCGCGGCTGCGGCATCACCGGGATGCAGATCAAGGAGCCGCAGGAGTGCGCACAGCAAATAAAGAACGCCGTCAGCACCCAGGGACCGATGCTGATCGAAGCGGTGGTCGATCAGTTCACGCCGCCCATGCCGGCGAAGGTTAAGCCCGGCCAGGCGGCCAGGCTCGGCGAGGCTCTCCTCCGCGGCGAGCCTAACCGTGGCAAGATCGTGCTCACGACCATGCACGAACGCGTTCGTGAGCTGGTCTGACGCGCGCCCGCGGCCACTCTGCCGGCGGATGAGGCATCTCCTCCGCCGGCGGGCTCACATCGTCCTCTGAGTGTGCCGCAATCGTTCCCTGGTGGAACAAAACCCGCCACCCCTCGCTGGTCCGCTGCCACACCGTCGTCCGCCGCGTTATGCGCTCCCATTGCCGTAGCGTGTACGTGAGCAGGAACGTCTCCGCTCCCAGACGGCGAATCCCAAATTCCGAGCACTCCCAGCCGGCCTCCGCGGCGTCTTCCGGCGGCGCATCGTCCAGAGTCCGCAAAATGAACTCCCTGCTGTAGCGCCGTCCGGACGCGCCCACCTCCCAGTAATCTGGCGCCATCCCGCGCTCGAACTCCGCGCGCGTCCGGCCAAATTCCGCTGTGTGAAAGATCGGCTCGCGCCGCTTCAGCTCCTCCAGCACCGGCGCGAGATCGGCCGCCACCTGCGTGAACACCGAATCGCTTGCCATGCCGCCATTGTAGGTCTCTGCATCGACCTCCGGACACGGCTGGATAGCGCCGCCCGCCCGGCAGAATCTGCCTGCCTCGCTTGCTAAACTGGTTTCTGAATGGCTACCGTCGCGACTATCTCGCCGGAAGTGCGCGCAAAGTACGAACCCGTCATCGGCCTCGAGGTCCACGTCCAGCTCCTCACCGAGACCAAGGCTTTCTGCGGCTGCGCAAACCGCTTTGGCTCACCGCCGAACACGAATGTCTGCCCGGTATGCCTGGGATTGCCCGGCGCTCTGCCCGTGCTCAACAAGCGCGCCGTCGAGTTCGCCACCCTGGCTTCGCTCGCGCTCAACTGCACAGTACGAGAGCGCTCCATCTTCGCCCGCAAAAATTACTTCTATCCCGATCTGCCCAAGGGCTACCAGATCTCGCAGTACGATCTGCCCCTGGCCGAACACGGCTGGATCGAGGTCCCCACCCCGCAGGGCTCGAAGCGCATCGGCATCACCCGCCTGCACATGGAAGAAGACGCGGGCAAGAGCATGCACGACGGCTTCGCCGACTCCGCCTCGCGAACCTATGTGGACCTGAATCGCTGCGGGACCCCGCTCGTCGAGATCGTCAGTGAGCCGGACATGCGCACGCCCGACGAAGCCTTCGAATACCTCACGCGCCTCAGGGAAATCATGCTCTACACCGGCGTGAGCGACTGCAACATGGAAGAGGGCTCGCTGCGCTGCGATGCCAACGTGAGCGTGCGTCTGCGCGGAGCGGAGAAATTCGGCACCAAAGCCGAAGTGAAGAACGTCAACAGCTTCCGCTTCATCCGCGCGGCGCTCGAATACGAGATCGAACGCCAAATCGAAATCGTCGAGAGCGGCGGCCGCGTGGTGCAGGAGACGCGTCTTTACAACGCCAACGAAGGCCGCACGTATTCCATGCGCTCCAAGGAGCAGGCGCACGACTACCGCTATTTTCCCGAGCCGGATCTGCCTCCTCTGATCGTCAGCGAAGCGTGGAAAGCGGAGATTGCCACCCGCATGCCGGAGCTGCCCGAGGCTCGCCGCGCGCGCATGATCGCCGAGTACGGCATCACTGAGCAGGATGCGCGCACTCTCACCGCAACCCGCTCCTTCGCCGACCAGTTCGAGTCCGCCGCCCGCGCTGCGAAGAATCCGCGCCGCGTCGCCAATCTCGTCCAAAGCGAGCTGACCATGCGTCTGAAGGCCGCGAACCTTGAGCTGGAGCAGTCACCCATCTCGATGAAAGGAGTTGCGCAGGCCGCCGACCTCACTGAAGATGGCAAGCTCTCCTCAAAGCAACTGAAGCAGCTCTTCGATCTCTGCTTCGAGCGCAACGAGGACTTCGGTCCCGTCTACGAGCGCGAGAAGCCGCAGCAAATCAGCGACGCCGCAACCCTCGAGAAGATGATCGACGACGTCATTGCCGCCAACCCCGCCCAGGTGGAGCAGTACCGCAAGGGCAAGAAGACGGTCGCGGCCTTCTTTGTCGGCCAGGTGATGAAGGCGTCGAAGGGCCAGGCCAATCCCGCGCGGCTGAACGAGCTGGTCACGAAGAAGCTCGACGCTTGACGCCATGCCGCGAACCGGTTGTGCCTCCGACGCAGCGCTGGCTGTTTCTCTGGCAAAGTTGTGGCCGCACCGTGAGCACGAATCGAATGCGGTGAAGGGCCTGCTCTGCCGCTGCGGCGCGCATTGCTGGCGGACCCTGGACCTGGAGAATCTTGCGCCAGGAAGAAATGTGAGCTACTGCTTCTGGTGCGCGAAAGTACGCATCGATGGCACGATTTACCAGTCGTGAGCTTAACTACTCTGCTGCTGCGAACACTTCCCCTCGCCGCATAACCGCGGTGGCTGCTCCCCACATCCAAATCACCGGCGCGGCAAAATACGTTCCCACCAGTTTCGGGATCCGCTTCAGATCCGTCTTCAGCGTGTGCGCCTCGTCGCCCACCAGCAGCGCTCCATTGCGGATCATGTGCCAGTGCAGCGTTGCGGAGACGACGGTAAAGATCAGAGCCGCTGGTCCCAGTTGGCGCGTCTGCCGTCCATCCAGCCACAGGTGCAGCCCGGCATCACAGCCCAGCGAGGTCAGCGGCACTACCACCACACAGCTCAGCCACGCGAGCGCTTCCGGCCCCAGCATTAACGACTGTTGCTGTAATGCCGAGAAAAATCCGCACGTCAGCAGCACGAACGCTGCTTCCACCAGACCGAAATGCCGGCGCGCGTGCATTTCCATGTGGCGCAGCGCCGCGACGCAGGCCAGGCCGCGCAGCACCGCGGTCAGCATGGCGACTTTCCAGTTCCAGTGTGTGAACGGAAAGACCCACGCCGCCAGCTTGCCCTGTACTTCGCCAGCTTTCATCCGCCCCCGTCCCCCACCCGCCGCCAGATTGACAGACGTGCCGCAGGATCCGGTCAACAGAGCGTTACATTCCCCACAATTTCATCTCCCAGGTAGCCCTTTCGTCACCGCCGTGGATGCAAATCGCCCCGGTAATGACCAGCAGCGAGAAAAGTTTCAAAATTTTCGAAACTTTGCCACACACCCTGTGTTCACCCTCACGAACGGCGAGACAAGCTCGACGCCGTCGACAATCCAGAATGCGGCTCATGGGAGCACGCTGCGCTCCCGATGCACTGCTGCCGGCTTTTCCGAGGATCACAGTCATGCTGTCAGGCCAGCGCGAGCGTAGTGCGCGGACGCTGAAGGTGTGCCTCGCAAGCGGGACTGCTATCCTCAGGCAACAGTATCGGGTTCCGCACGTTCACCCCCGGGTTGCGGAAAGCTGATTCGTATGTCCCACGCACGCATTAGATCGCGCATGCAGGCCCTTCGCCTGGGCGCAGCCCCGCTCGCCTTCGCCGTTCTACTGGTGGCTGGTTGCGGCAACACTATGAACAACCCCACCTCGCAGAATGAACAGAATACCGGCTCCGCTTTTGTCATCGGGACTGACGCTCCTTTGGCCAGTGTCGTCTCCTTCACTGCAACCATCAGCTCCATGCAGGCCATCGACGGTAATGGCAATTACGTCTCGCTCATCAGCGGTACGCCCTCGATCGACTTCGCCCGCTATAACGGCCTCCAGACCCTGCTCGACGTGAACAGCGTTCCTGCTGACACCTACACGAAAATTTCCGTCACCTTCTCAAGCGCCACCATCGGCTATCTGCAGACCTCCGCCGGATCCCCGCCCACCATCCAGACCATGACCGCCGCGTTTACCACGCCCACCGTCACCGTCACCCTGGCCAATCCGCTGGTGGTCCAGCAGTCCGGCCCGGTCGGCGTCCGCATGGACTTCCGGCTCGACAAGTCCATCCAGGTCTCCGGCGGCGAAATTACCGGCCAGGTCAACCCCACCCTCGACATCACTGCCGTCGGCCCCAGCGCCCCTGGCGCCTACATCGATGAGTTCGACACGGGTGTGGTCAGCGTGAACACCTCCGGTCAGTCCTTCGTCGTCCAGGGGCCGCACGGCCGCCAGTTCACTGTGAACGTGAACGGGCAGACCGAGTGGGATAACAACGAGAGCATCACCGATCTCACCTCGACGAGCATTGTGCAGATCTCTGGCGTGCTCGACAAAGCCGACTCCACCATCGATGCCGATGAAGTCGCGATCCTCTCGCAGGACGGCTTCTACGCAGCCGGCCAGGTCACGTATGTGACGACACCCACCCCAGGAGGCGCCGCCAGCAACTTCCAGCTCTATGTGCGCGGCACGCTCCCCGCCAGCGGCGATGGCGTCACGCTCGGCCAGATCGCTCAGGTCAACCTCACCGGCAACGAGAAATTCTTCATCTACTGGATGCACAACAGGTTCACCCAGTTCTTCTTCAACGACACCACTCTGCTGCCGGGCCAGCACGTCGCGGTGGGTGGCTCTCTGTCCGGCGCGGCCAGTGCCGATGCTCTCACGGTGAAGCGCGTGGTGCTCCGCAACTGGGGCTTTAACGGAACCATCGTTCCCGGTTCCGTGAATACCGGCAACGGCAGCTTCCAGATGACTGTGAACGGATTTGCCGGCCTGCTGATTCCGCAAACGGTCACCGTCTACACGGCCACTGGCACCTCGTGGCGGATGGGCTTCAACAACATCGGCGACGTCAGCGGGTCCACCAACGTCCGCGTCGTGGGACTGCTGCTTGAGGATCCTACCTCCGGCGACACGATCCTGCTCGCTCGCTACGTCGACAACCTGAACGGTTGACGGCTCCGCGCAACGCAATGGGCGGCGTGCTCTTAACCGGAGCCGCCGCCCTTTGTCTTTCCCGATGCCCGCCGCTCAGTGCCCGGCGTACGCCGACCGGATATACCGCTGCGCCAGATCTCCCTGCACGGTATCGGCGCCGTTGTTCAGCACAGCCCGGTATTCCTGCACGGCTTTGGCGTGGTCGTGCATCAGGTCGTAGCTCTCGCCCGCCTTCAGCAGGCAGCGCCGCCTCAGTTCCTGGCTGGTGGTTGGCTGGTACGCGCCGGTTTCGTAAGCGCTCACCGCTCTCGCATACAGCGTTTGCCCGCGCAGCGCTTCTCCCAGCCCGAAGTACGCCAGCTCCAGGTGCGCGGAATCGAAGTAGCCCGGGCGCTTCGCCAGATCGATCACGTGCTCGTAGCTGTTCACCGCGACCATACCCTCGCCGCCGTCCTTTTCCAGGTTGGCTTCTTCCAGCTGAAACAGATATCCGTGCGGATACTCACCAGCCAATTGCCGCGCAATCGCCGCAGCTTCGCCATATTTCGCCTCGCGCCGCAGAAACAGCATCATCGCGGTCCGCGCTTCCACGCTGGTCACCACGCCGCGAGCCGCTGCGTCCCGCAGCAATGCCATGCCCTGCGTCTTCGATCCATGAATCCCCATGAAGCCGATCAGCAGTTTGAACGCGAAGGGCAGCGCGCCCACCACATACTCGTACACCCCCACCACCAGCTTGGCGTCCACGTAGTTTGGATCGAGCTGGAGCACTCGCTCGCAGTCCGTGCGCGCTCCCAGCGCCTGCTTCAGTCCCGTCCCGAAAGCCCGCTCGGCCATGCCCGAGTAAGTCGCCTCAAGGCTCTTTGCCCAGCCTCGCGCAAAGAGCGCGTTCACGTCGCTGGGATTTACCTTCAGCTGCGCGCTGGCTTCATTGATCGCCTGATCGCCCAGCGCGCGGATTCGATCCCGCGCTTTAGGATCTTCCGCCACCGTGTGCTTGCCGGTCAGGAATCCATCGTTGGCGTAAAACGTCGTGTCCAGCAGATCGAGACGGTTCAGTTCGCGGAAGAGCACTGCATCCAGAACGAAGTCCGTCGCCATCGGATCGCCCGGGTGTTCGCGCTGGATCTTCTCGAACCGCGCGATCGCGTCGTCATAATTCATGCTGTAGACACGATCGAAAGCCTCGCGCACCCCCGGCTGCCGATTCAGCGGATCGGTGTCGACAGTCTGAGCGTGCACCGCGTCGGGAGCCGCCAGCAGTGTGCACAGAACCGGAACAAGGGGAACCAGAGGCAAGAAGCGCAACATCTTCTCAGGATTGTAGACGCAGTATTCTGCCGCGTGGACATTATCACCCGATCTGGCCAGTCGGCTGATCCTTCATGACGGATTCCGGCGCCGCTCTACTTGCCGAACATGGCGTTGATGTCTCTGTGAGCGGGTGCATTTTCCGCGAAGCTGAACGTGCCCCTGTCGCGCATCTCCTCCGCGGCCGCAAGCACCGCTCCCAGCGCACTCCTTGCCAGCGCGCTGCCCACGCTCACGCGCTTCACGCCCACCTCCGAGAGTTCGGCCAGGCTGATCGAGATGCCCTTGAACCCCACCAGCACGTTCACCGGGCGGTCCACTGAACGCACCAGCTCGGCAATCTCCTCGCGCGTCCGGATTCCCGGCGCGTACAGCACGTCCGCGCCTGCTTCCTGATAAGCCTGCAGCCGCCGGATCGTATCGCGCAGATCGGCCCGTCCGTACAGATAGTTCTCGCAGCGGCCCGTCAGCGTGAAGGGAAATGTGAGAGCGCGCGCTGTTTCCGCCGCCGCGCGTACGCGATCGATCGCCAGAGCCATTTCATAAATCGGCTCGTCGCTCCCTCCTGTCGCGTCTTCAATCGAACCCCCCACCAGTCCGGCAGCAGCAGCTATGCGGATCGTCTCGGCGACCGTCCCTGGATCGTCGCCGAAGCCGTTCTCCAGGTCGCCGCTCACCGGCAGCTCCGTTGCTGACGCGATCGCCCCAACGTGCGCCATGGCCGCCGTCCGCCCGATCTTGCCGTCCGGCAATCCCAGAGAGAACGCGCAGCCCGCGCTGGTTGTGGCCAGCGCTTCAAATCCCGACTGCGCCAGAATGCGCGCCGTCCCGATGTCCCAGGGATTGGGAATGATGAACGCCCGCTCCCGCTCGTGCAGGCTCCGGAATGATTGCCCCTTCTCCATCTGCGTCGCCATCGCGGTTACTTCCTTTCCCGAGGCTGAAAACCCCCAGCGTTCCCTCCACAGTTTCCACGAAGTTCCGTTCCTCGCGCAGAATCAACCGCAGCTCCTGCGCCCGCGCAAAGTTTTCCTGGGCCTGGCCGTCGCTCCTCAGGCGTGCCCGATAAGCCTCGTAAGCCGCCAGGCTGTCAAAGCCGATCAGCCCCCACGCCACGTCGTTCGTGCCCTCATGCGGCATAAAGTAACCTACCAGCCGCCCGCCGCAACGGGGAATGATCTGCCCCCAGTTCTCTGCGTACTCGCGAAATGCGTCCCGCTGAAACGGATCGATCTGATACCGGATGATGCAGGCAATCATGGATCGTATCTCCTTCGCCATTGCTCGCAGTGTGCCTCTTGCTCCGCCGGGATACTTCGTCTACGGTAAAACTATGAATGCAGAAGTCGGCGCGGATGCCGCCGTCTCCGCCATCGCCGCGGCCATCGGCGAGCCCGCGCGCACGCGCATGCTCTTTTGCCTGCTGGAAGGCCAGGCGCGCACCAGCACAGAGCTGGCTATCGTCGCCAACGTCACTCCCCCCACGGCCAGCGTGCATCTCAGCCGCCTGCGCGCCGAGAACCTGGTTCGCGTCTTCGTCCAGGGACGCCATCGCTACTATTCGCTCGCCGGCCCCGCCGTGGCGCGCGCGCTCGAAGGCCTCAGCGTCCTCGCCGGCGGAGTGCGCCACAAGTTTGTTCCCACCACGCCCGCTCCGCTGCGAGCCGCCCGCAGCTGCTACGACCACATGGCCGGAGCGCTTGCCGTCTCGCTGCACGACCGCTTCACCGCATTGCGCTGGATCGGCGCATCGCCGCATGGCAATGGCTACGCGCTCACCCGCAACGGAGAGCGCGCCCTCGCAGAACTTGGCGTGGACGTGGCCGCTGTCCATGCACAGCGCCGCCGCCTCGCCTTTGCCTGTCTCGACTGGTCGGAACGGCGCCCGCACCTGGGCGGAGCGCTCGGCGCGGCTCTGCTGGATCTGGCCCTGCGCCGCAAATGGGTGGCCCGCGAACTCGACAGCCGCGCCCTCGAGATCACCCGCCTCGGCCGCCGCGAATTGCAGGCCCGCTTCGGCATCGAGTGCTGACGCATCCCGACTCCCGAACTGTCGCCATCTTTATGTCCCGGGTCAAAAATCGATATGGAACCGAGCTCCCGAAACCGCGACCGGACCACGGGCCTGGTTATATCCCGGATTGTTGATGTGCTGAAAGTCGTACGACATAAACAAGCCGCGCCACAGGTGCGCAGTATAGAAGCTCTCCACGATCTTCTCGTGCCCATACGTGAGGCCGCCATCGCCGAGCACAAAGCCGAGCCCGCCCAGCGCAAGATATTCCTGATGCGCGGCCACAATTCCGTTGCCCACCACAGCCACTCCGGCTCGATCGTTGCTCCGATGCCAGGATTGGCCCGTCGCAAAGCCGCCCAGCTCCAGCGTGCGGTCGTCCTCCGTGTAGGCGAACGACTCGTTCCGGCCATCGCTCCATCCCAGCCGGCCAAAGACGCCGAAATGCGGCGTGACCTCCTGCTCGAAGTTCAGTCCGAATCCATACTTGTGGCGTCCCTGTTGCCGCGCGGCCACAATTTCCGGTGTCGGCGTCGTATGGTTCAGATAATCCGCGTTTGCCTCTTCGTAGTTCCCCATATCGGCCGTATTCAGGTAGCTCAGCAGCCGCACCACGCCTGCCCGACGCGCGATCAGGTTTCCGCGCGCCTCGAACTCGAGGTTCTGCGCCCCGGCGCGCGCCAGGTCAGCGTCCAGGAATTGTCCATTCGCTACTTTCGGCATCATCGCTTCCGCAAAACGCGCCGTCCACCAGTGATCGTCGTATTCCACGACTGCGCCATCCGTGTAGCCGCGCGTGTCCGCCGCATAGTCGTAGGCGCCATTGTTGTCCACCGCCCAGTTCAGGAACTGCAGGTGGCTGTCGGAACCCCAGGTATTCACATCGAAGAAATCGGCCAGGTCGAACTTGCCGACGCGCATCTCCAGCCGTCGCGCTGGAACAGACGTCGCCAGATGCATCTCGTCGCGGTCCTCTTCGACCGTATCCCTGCTGAGCGGGACGATCTGCCGCAGCATGAAGCGTGCCAGATACGGCGCCTTGGAGAGCGCAACCCCCTGCACCAGCCGCACCGAATCCAGGTTCACATAGCCGGCCAGCCCATTGGCGTTCCCGATTCCGTTTCCCGTCGCATCTTCCATGTCAGCGAAAACTTCGGTGGTGGGCGAAAGCTCGTAGCCCGTATAGAGCGTCAGCACATGGGTCGTCGCGCTCTGCGCCCACGCCGTCAGACTGTTGGGGCCGCTGTATTTCGCCGGAAATGCCTCATGCCCCTGCAGAATGATGTTTGCCTGTCCCGAGATCCACCAGCGTGCCCTGTCGCTGTGCGGAAACATCGTCAGCGTCGGGGGAGTCGCGGACGCTCCCGGCCTCGCCGCATCATCGTCGGCGGGCTGAGTCGTCGTGTTGGTTTGCCCCTGCTCGGCTCCATCGAAGGTGACGAGAATGGGCACCGAGACAACAGTGGAGGCCGCCGGAGCCGGAGTACTGGGCAGCGGCGCGGTCTGCGCGCCCGAAATCAGCGGGTACAACAGCCATGCGCAGCCGGCAATCCGGATTCGTTGGGTGATGCGGGAAGATTTCACGGTATTCCGCTTCAACAAAAGCCCAATTCGATCAGCTTAGGGCCCGTTTATTTCAATTTGTGAAATATGTCTGTTACAAATCAGGCGCAGAGCATCTCCGCCCCACCCCATATCAGTGGAACAGCCGGATCGTCGCCCGGCGTCAACTCGCTCGATTGCGGCTGCCGACGGCGATCCTGACCCGCGAAGGCGCGCACCTCGGCATCGATCCACACGCATGCCACCGGCTGGCGCGGGTTGCCGGTCTCGATCCACACGCAGGAGAGCGCGCGGACCGGTGCGGTGTTTGCGGCGCGACCGATCGACGCGCGCGGCTGAACAAAAAGAGTCTTCAACATGGCAATCCTCCTTTCCGGTTGGCGCGCTCTTTCCTGCGGCCGCGCGGAAACTCGTCCGCGCAACTCCGCGCCTGGGCCGGACAGAATATTTCAGGAGGGGTGGGCAGAACCTGCTCACTCGCTCGTAACGGGTCGCACGCTGTGACGAGGAGCAGGGTAAAGCTAGCCGTCGCAGCGCAGGCGAGCGTCCCGGCAATGCGGGGGCTCGGAATGCGTATCGTTGTTCATAAGAACGGCGGGAGACACAGCCTCCCGGAACTTTTTATACCATATCCCGGTGGGATATACGCCAGGAAAATTGAACCGGAGGTTTTCGAGATGGCAGCCGATTCAAGAGAGCAGCAGAAGTTGATTGCCCGCGTCCGCCGGATTCGCGGCCAGGTGGACGCCATTGAGCGCTCCCTCACCCAAAAGGAACACTGCGCCGACGTCCTGATGCTGCTCGCTAATATCCGCGGCGGCATCAACAGTCTCATGGCGGAAGTCCTGGAGGATCACATCCGTCTCCACATGCTCACCCCTGAGAAGCGAGGCACCGACTCCACCGAACTCGCCGAGGATCTCATCGACCTCGTCCGCGCCTATCTGAAGTAAATCCAGGCTGAGCACCGCCGCTCCGGGAAAATCTCGTACTCAAAAACCCGTTGCGAAAGAGGCAGACCCTTGTGCTACAAGGGAACATGCTTCGCACGCCCGCCTTTCTGTTAGCCCTCTCGCTCCTTGCTCTGCCTGCCCTTGCCACACCTGCCGTACTGGATGCGCAGGGTGGATCTGCTCCCGGATCGCTCGCCGAGAAGATAGCCGGTATGGATCACATGCCCGGTCTGCTCTCGCTCGACTGGGACGCGAAGACGGGCAAGCTCTACCTCGAAGTTCCCATGACCGGCAACGCCGATCAAACCCGCTCCCAGGACCTGATCTACACCAACTCAACCCCCTGGAGCGTCGGGTCGAGCGAACTCGGCGGCTATGGGCTCGACCGTGGCCAGATTGCCCCCGGCGAGATCGTCCACTTCGAGCGCACCGGGCCGAAGCTTCTTCTCGTGGAACCGAACCTGCGCTTCCGCAGTTCATCTGACGACCCCGCAGAAGAAGCCTCCGTACAGGAGTCTTTCCCCGAGTCGATCCTGGCCGGTTTCACGATTGACGCGGAAAGCCCGGACGGCACTGTCCTCGTGGATGCGACGCAGTTCTTCCTCAGCGACGTGCATCACGTCGCCGAAGCGCTGGCCGAGGGCAAACAGGGCGCGTACCACGTGGATCCGGCGCGCTCGACCTTCGTACTGGAGCACACGAAGGCCTTCCCGAAGAATACGGTCGTCGAAGCCGAGCTGACCTTTGTGCCGGCCCCCCAGGATCTGTCGCAGCCGGGGAAAGTCATCACGGCAGTCACGCCGAATCCGCGGGCGGTGACCATTCGCGAGCGCCAGAACTTTGTCGAGCTGCCGCCGCCGGGTTATACGCCGAGGCGTTTCTCGCCCCGCGCGGGCTATTTCGACATGACGTATCGCGATTACGATGCGCCGCTGGGCCAGCCCATCGAGCAACAGTTCATCACCCGTCATCGGCTCATCAAAAAGGATCCGAATTGCACGCACGCCTGCGAGGCGGTGACGCCCATCCAGTACTACGTCGATCGCGGCGCGCCGGAGCCGCTGCGTGAGGCGCTGCTGGAGGGGGCGCGCTGGTGGGATCAGGCATTCCAGGCCGCTGGATGGGCGCCAGGCACCTTCCGCGTCGATCTGCTGCCGGAGGGCGCGGATCCCATGGACGTCCGCTACAACATCATCCAGTGGGTGCACCGCTACACGCGCGGTTGGAGCTACGGTGAGTCGATTGTCGACCCGCGCACCGGCGAAATCATCAAGGGCAACGTGACCCTCGGCAGCTTGCGCGCGCGCCAGGATTACCTCATCGCTGAGGCGCTGCTTGCTCCCTACACGAACGGCAAGCCGCCGGCGGACGAGGCGCACGACGTGGCGTTGCAGATGGTGCTGGAGCGTATCCGCCAACTCGGCGCGCATGAGACCGGACACACCCTCGGCCTGGCGCACAACTTCGCCGCCAGCACCTTTCCCCATCCGCCCGACGAAACCGTCTCGGTGATGGATTACCCCGCGCCCTGGGTGACGCTCGGCCCGAACGGCGTGCCCGACCTGACCCATGCGTACCCTGCGGGCATCGGCATCTGGGACAAGGTGGCCATCGACTACGGCTATCGCGAGTTCGACGAGGACGGCAAGCCCGTTGAGGACCAGGCGGCGCTCAACAAGATCCTCGACGACTCTGAAAAGACCGGCCTCATCTACATCACCGATGAGGATGCGCGGCTCCTCGGCTCGGCGCATCCGCACGCGCACCTTTGGGACAACGGTACCGACCCCGCTGCGGAGCTGGATCGCGTGCTCCAGGTTCGCGCCGCGGCGCTGAAGCGCTTCGGCCTCGACGCGATTCAGGAAGGCCAGCCGCTCGCGCAGCTGGAAGACACGCTGGTGCCCCTGTATCTCTTCCATCGCTATCAGACCGAGGCGGCCGCGAAGGAAATCGGCGGCCTCGACTACCGTTACAACGTGCGCGGCGACAGTCAGATGTTGCCCGAAATCGTCGACCCTGCCGACCAGCGTCATGCGCTCGCAAGCGTGCTCAAGACGCTCTCGCCCGAGATGCTCACGATGCCGCAGTCGCTGCTGAAGCTGCTCCCGCCGCGTCCGCCCGCACTGCCGCGCACCGAGGAGAGTTTCCCCTCGCTCACCGGCGTTACCTTCGATCCGGTCGATGCTGCGGATTCGGCCGCCGACCTGACGCTTGCGCTGGTGTTCAATCCGGAGCGCGCCAACCGGCTGGTGGAATATCACGCCATCGACCCCGCTGAGCCGTCGCTCCAGTCCGTCATCGAAGCCACGCTGGCGGCAACCAGCGTTCACGCGGGGGCGACCGGATTGACCCTCGAGGTCCAGCGCGCCGTCAACGATCGCATTCTGGAGGCGCTGCTCGGATTGGCCGCCAATCCCGGCGACTCCGCGGAGACGGCGGCCATTGCACGCTATGAGCTCACCGCGCTGCGGACTCAGCTCTCGTCAAATCCGGGCGCCGATGTTGAGGATCGTGCGTTGCGCGCGATGGAAGTCGCCCGCATCGACCAGTTCTTCCGCGATCCCTCAAAATTCGTACCGGCAAAGCCCATCGCTGCACCGCCCGGCATGCCCATTGGCGACTGAGCGCGCGGGCTCGCAGCTGTCAGCGCCGCACTTGTTGCAGCCGGTGCATCAGCGACTCGCTCAGCGAGGCCTGGAGCGCTTCGCTGAGCTTGCGTCCCGCGGCGGTGAGATAGAACACATCGATCGCCGCCTCGCCCTCTGTATCGATCAGTGCCACTTCGATGTTGCAGCGGCAGGCCGCAAAGCTCAGCGCAATGGCGCGCAGCAGCCCCGGCGTATCCTGCGTTACAATTTGCAGCAGCGTGCTGTGAGACGACGCCTGATTGTCGAAATCGAGCCGCGTATCCACCGCAACCTTCGGCCGCGCCGGCTTCTGATGCCGCGAGCGCAGCAATTCCTCCACCGACACTTTGTGCAGCAGCACGTCGCGGATGCTGGCAAGGAAACGGTCGATCTCCGAATGATTCAGCTCCAGCGTGCGGTAGGTGTCGGTGAACTGAAAGGTGTCCACGATCAGCCCGCCTGCGTTGGAAAACGCATCGGCCTTGACAATGTTCATCCCCCACGCCGAGAGCACGCCGGCCATGTCGGCGAACAATCCGGGCCGGTCCGCGGTGACGAGCGTGATCTCATTGAGCTGGCGGATGATGCGGGAAGCCAGTTGCACCGGTTCCTGCGGCAGAGCCTGCGCGAGCCGGAAGTGCGCGGCAATCTGCTCCGGCGAGCGCGTGGAGAGGTAACGCTGCGGCAGCCCCTCGAGGAATGAGCGCAGTTCGTCGCCTGTCGCCGACGCGCCGTTTCCTGAGCTTGGAGCGATGGCCGGCATCAGCGCAACAATGCGGCTCAGCAGCGCGGGATCGTCGGCGGCGTGGTACCGGACCTCGTCCACGCTGCGATCCAGAAAGTTCGATGCGCTCATGTACAGCTGCCACAGGCTCTCGGCTTTCCACGGCGTCAGCGCTTCCGGCGAAACCGCGCGGATGTCCGCGTACGTCATCAGCGTCAGCATTTTGAGCTGCGGTTGCGTTGCCACCTTTTCGGCGAAACCGTGCACGGTTTCCGTGTCGAAGATGTCGCGCCGCATCGCCGCCGACATCTCCAGATGATTGCGAATGACCCGGCGGACGGTTTCTCGTTCTTCGGGATCCAGTTCCAGCCGGGCGAACAGGCTCTCGGATAATTCCACGCTGGAGACGGCATGGTTGCCGTTGCGCCGGCTCTTGCCCGTGTCGTGCATCAGCAGCGCAAGAAAGAACAAATCCAGCCGCTCGATTTCCGGCAGCAGACCCGCAAGGCGCTTTTCCCATTCGTGCTGCGGCTGCCGCAGCCGGTGGACGTTGTCGATCACGTGGAAGGTATGCTCATCCACGGTGTAGCGGTGCCAGGTGTCGCGAATCACCAGCGACTCGATGCCGTGGAACTCCGGAATCAGCAACTCAAGGATGCCCAGAGCATGCATGGCGCGCAGCGCATCCGCCGCCCACGGCCCCAGCAGCACTTCGCGCAGGCAATTCCACAGGAACGGACCTTCCGGCATCTGCACCGCGAGCACAGGCAGAGCGTCAGCGATGCGATCCTCGGCCGTGAAGCTGAGGCGATAGCCGTGTTTCGCCATCAGCCCAAAGATCTGCAGGATGCTGTCGGCATCGTTGACCATGGCGCCTTCCGCCAGATCGAGCCGTCCATCCTCCAGGAAGAAATCGGTTCCGGGAACCGGCGTGCGCTTGCGGCGAAATTGCCTGTAAAACGAGCGCCGCGGCGGTGGAACCGCGTCCATCAGCAGGGTCGCGCGCCGATAAACCGTTCGCGCCTGCCGGTACCACGTGCGCATCCAGTACGCCGGATCGGACGTCCCCCGCGTTTCCAGCCCGATCGATCGCGCTGCCGCTTCATCCTGTGCGTGCCAGTCCAGCGTGTTATCATCGCGGCCCGACCGGTAATGCAGGAAACATCGCACTGCCGACAAAAAATCGTACGCGGATTCCGGCTCATCGTGCGTCCCGTAGAACTCGTCCGCGGCCGCCGGGGGCCACGCCTTCTGTGCATGGATGGCATTCAGCAGCGTCAGCCACTGCGTCAGGTGATAATCGCGCAACCCTCCGGGGCATTCCTTCACGTTTGGCTCGACGTGGAAGATGGTGTTGCCGTATTTGGCGTGCCGCGCGCGCGCCATCTCCGCAAGATTCTGTACTACCGTATCCCACTCCCGCAGGATGACCGACGGCAGCAGATCCTTTTCGAATTTTGCATACAGCGCCCGGTCACCGGTGAGATAGCGGCGGTCCAGCAGCGATACCGTGAACTCCAGGTTGTCCGGGTGGACGCGCTCGCATTCCTTCAGCGTGCGCGTCGCCGGGCTGGCGCGCAGGCCCACGTCCCACATGGCCTGGATGCAGGCGCGGATCGTCCCGCTGCACTCCTGCTCGAGCTTCTCGTTGGCGCAGAGGAAGAGCACGTCCACGTCGGAACAGGGAAACAGTTCGCGCCGGCCGAAGCCGCCCGTCGCCACCAGCGCAATCTCCCCGCCGGGCGAATCGGCTGCCAGGCCTTCCCAGAGTTGTCGCAGCAGATTGCCCACCACCAGCGCGCGGCGCCGGATCGCCGCTGACCCGTCCCCGGTGCGCTCGAAGGTCTGCCGCAGCTGCGTGGAGTCTTCCTCGTAGCGGCTGCGCAGGCGCGCCAGGCTGGACGGTTCGGCATTCATGCTCTGTCAGCGAAAAGAACATCGTCTCCGCTCCAATCGAAACGGAGGGTGAGTGGTCCCGACGGCCCGCGACGCAGAGTCGCAATCGTGCTAAAGCGCGGAGGGCCCGCGTTCGTCGTTCCGGATGCGGATGGCGTCGTCGATCTTCGAAATGAAGATCTTGCCGTCGCCGATCTTGCCCGTCCGTGCTGAAGAGAGAATCGCCTGCACGGCCTTTTCCGCCATCTCGTCCCGCACCACCAGCTCGATCTTGATCTTCGGCAGCAGGTCGACCGTGTATTCGCGCCCGCGATAGAACTCCGTGTGGCCCTTCTGGCGCCCGTGCCCGCGCGCCTCGAGTATGGTCATGCCCTCTATGCCCACTTCGAGCAGGGCGTCCTTGACCGCGTCCAGCTTGGATGGTTGAATGACTGCTTCGATCTTTTGCATAACTCCACAGGTTCCTGGCTAGTCAGAGTATCAGTTCGAGCGTTACGAGGCGAAATCGTAGCCTTCTTCGCCGTGCTGCGTTACGTCCAGACCTTCGATCTCCTCCTCGCGAGTTACGCGCAGGCCGATCGTCATGTCCACCAGCTTCAGCAGGATCAGTGTGCCCACAATCGAGATCCCCCACGCGATGGCGACGCCAGTCAGCTGGTTCAGCACCTGATGCCAGTTGCCGTCGATAGCTCCCGTCGCCTTGCCCGCCCCGAAAATCGGATTGATGGCGCTGGTGGCAAAGAAACCCGTGAGGATCGCGCCGATGGTCCCACCCGCTCCGTGCACGCCGAAGGCGTCCAGCGAGTCGTCGTAGCCGAACCAGCTCTTCACCTTCGTCACCATCAGATAGCAGAACGCGCCCGCAACCGCTCCGATCGCCAGCGCCGACATAGGCTGCACAAACCCGGAAGCCGGAGTGATAGCCACCAGTCCCGCCACCGCTCCCGAGATCGCGCCCAGTGCGCTCGGCTTGCCGTTGCGAATCCACTCGGCAATGCTCCACGAGATCGCCGCCGCGGCCGTGGCGAAGTGTGTGTTGACGAAGGCGCTGGTGGCCAGGCCGTTCGCAGCCACGGCCGATCCGGCGTTAAATCCGAACCAGCCAACCCACAGCAGGCACGCTCCGATAAAGCTCAGCACCACCGAGTGCGGCGGTGAAGGTTCCTTCGGATATCCGACGCGCTTCCCCATATACAGCGCGCAGACCAGAGCCGATACGCCGGAAGTGATGTGCACCACCGTGCCGCCCGCAAAATCGAGGCAGGGAACTCGTCCCCCCAGCGCGGCGTTCAGGAATCCGCCCTTGCCCCACACCATGTGCGCCATCGGCGAGTACACGACAAACGTCCACAGTGCCAGGAACAGGCACATCGCGCTGAACTTCATCCGCTCCGCAAACGCTCCGCAGATCAGCGCCGGCGTAATGATCGCAAACATGAGCTGGTAAATCATGTACGTCTGCGCGGGAACCGTGGCGCCGTAGTCGGGGTCCGGCGAAAGGCCGACGTGATGCAGGAACAGGTAGTGAAACCCGCCGATAAAACTGTTGCCCGGTCCGAATGCAAGGCTATAGGTGACGATCGCCCAGAGCACGGTGACGATGCACATCATCGCGAAACTCTGCATCATTGTGGCCAGCACATTTTTTCGGCGTACCAGCCCGCCATAGAACAGAGCCAGGCCCGGCCCCGTCATCATCAGGACCAGCGCGGCGCTGGTCAGCATCCACGCGTTATCTCCTTCTGAGATAGCGGGAGCGGTGGGCGATTGGGCGAATACGGCCGGCGCACAGGCCAGCAAAATCGACAGCGGCAGAAGCAAACGACGTAGGCGCATAACACTCCGCGAGACAGGATTCATACTGCGATCCGCAGGCGAGAGCGACGGAGGTCGCGCCCGGGACTGAATGGGAAAGTTGTTGAAGCTACTTTTACATATTTTCTGCCAACCGCAAACAGGAAATCCCGCGGCCTCGCCCCCGCCGCCCGGCTTGCCGCCGCAGTATCATGAAATTATGAGTGAATTGCGGGATCGTCGCCTTTTTGGAACCCTCGAGAGCAGCGCGAAAAACCGTGGAAAGGTTCTGGAGGCCAGCTACGGATACGAACAGCCGGAAGGGATCATTCTCACCACGGTCGATGCGGCCATTAACTGGATCCGCAAAAGTTCCATCTGGCCCATGACCTTCGGCCTCGCCTGCTGCGCTATCGAGATGATGTCGATGGGGGCCTCGCGCTTCGACGTCGCCCGCTTCGGCGCCGAGGTATTTCGCCCCTCGCCCCGCCAGTCCGATCTGATGGTGATTGCCGGACGCGTCTCCTGGAAAATGGCGCCCGTCATCCGCCGTCTCTATGACCAGATGCCCGAACCGAAGTGGGTCATCTCCATGGGCGCCTGCGCCACCTCCGGCGGCGTCTTCAACAACTACGCGCTGGTGCAGGGAGTCAACCAGGTCATCCCCGTCGACGTCTATGTTCCGGGCTGTCCGCCGCGTCCCGAGCAGCTGTTGTATGCAATCACACTCCTGCAGGAGAAGATTCAGCACGAGCGCGGTAGCCTGAAGCGCGTCCTCAACCTCCAGTAGCCTTGCTCGGATCGCCGAACACGCGTCGCTGAAGCCTTCACTGCGAATCCGTCCTTCGTATGAAAAGTCGCTGCTGCGTGCGAATCAGCTATTTACCTTCTCGATACATCCAGCCAAAATAACCGCGCCGAAATTCTGCAACATATTGAAAAGTTTCAGGTCTAACCGGAGTACCTGTGGTAATTTCGATATCGCGGAACTTTTCTGGCTGACTCCTTCGGTTGGCCTCCTGCTCTATTGGGTCCCGAAATTCACGTCAGCATATCTGATTTGGTTGTGGAGGATAGACGCATGCATTCTCGTCCGTTAAATCATTTGAGAAGCTATTTGGGCCGGATTTTGCTTGTCGGTTGCGCCGTTGGTTTGAGCGCATCGGTAGTCCTCGGGCAGAGTTCGTCTACCCCGGCAGCTCCTGCTGCTCAGACTGACCATTCTCCGTCGCGGATGGACGTTTTCCTTGGCTATTCATATCTGGCGCCGCACGGCTCGGTCACCTCGACTCGTCTCGACGGAACACAGTTTACCGATAGCTACAGTTCCATCAATGAAGGCGCCATCGGCAGCTTTGCTTATTACTTCAACCGCTATGTCGGCGGCCAGTTCGAGTACGCCAACCATCCGGACGGCAATAACGATGGAGCTCAGGATGCCGGCGTTGGTTTGATCTTCCGCTATCCGACCTCTGGTATGACTCCGTTCGTGCACGCCCTGGCTGGCGGGGTACGCCTCGGCGGCCCCAACAGCCCGCAGACCAACGGTCCCTGGCATGGATACACCTGGGGTCCCGCGCTGACCGTTGGCGGTGGCCTCGACTACGAGTTGCCCTTCGCGGACCATCGCTTCGCGCTGCGCCTCTTCCAGGCCGATTACCAGTACTACCACGTGGACTTCGGTCCAGAGGCCGTGAACACCGGCGGCCGCGCCAATGTCAGCTCCGCTCGTCTGAGCGCCGGCATCGTGGTCCACTTCGGCAGCATCGTTCCTCCGCCGCCGGTGGCCTATGCCTGCTCCGTCAATCCCAATTCCGTTTTCCCTGGCGAGCAGGTCACGGTCACGGGCACTGCCACCTACCTCAACCCCAAAAAGACCGCCACCTATAGCTGGAGCGGTCAGGGCCTGACTGTGGGCGGCGCCAACCCCACCACCACCATCGACACCGGCAGCCTGCAGCCTGGCAACTACACCGTGACAGGACATGTCACCGAAGGCAACAAGCCCGGCCAGTCGGCGGACTGCACCGCACAGTTCACCGTGAAGCAGTTTGAGCCGCCGACCATCAGCTGCACCGCGAATCCGGCGACGGTCAACCCTGGCGAAAGCTCGACCATCACCTGCAACGGCGTCAGCCCGCAGAACCGCCCGCTGACCTACAGCTACTCGGCTTCCGCGGGATCCATCAGCGGTACCGGGACCACAGCAACGCTCTCCACGACGGGTGCACCCGCCGGAACCATTACGGTGACCGGAACGGTGCAGGATGACAAGGGTCAGACCGCCTCGGCCACCACCACGGTCGATGTGCAGGCTCCGCCGCCGCCGCCCGCCCCGAAGACGCAGACCCTGTGCTCCATCCAGTTCGACCATGACAAGCGCCGTCCGACGCGCGTCGACAACGAGGCGAAGGCCTGCCTCGACGACGTGGCGCTGAACGCGCAGCAAAAGCCGGATGCCACGCTGGTCGTCGTCGGCAACTCGGCTCCGACGCGGACCCCACGGACCCGCTGGGAGCGCGAGCACTGGCCGACCGCCGACAAGCTGGCGGCGCAGCGCGCGGTGAACACCAAAGCCTACCTGGTCACGGAGAAGGGCATCGATGCCAGCCGTATCCAGGTGCGCACGGGCACCAGCGGCCAGAACGAGGTGGAAGATTACCTGGTTCCGGCGGGCGCCAACTTCGACAACGATGTGCCGGGCACGACTGCGGTCGATGAGAACGCCGTCAAGGCTCAGCCGCGTAACCCGGTCCGCCGCCACCACCACCATCACAAGGCGGCCGCTAAAGCGCCTGCAGCGCAGTAAACAGGCCTGACGGACGAGATAGGGCTGGCCGGTTTCCGGCCAGCCCTTTTTGTTCCCGCCGCGGCCCGATTCCAGCGCTCCGAACCGCCTCCTGCTCGGGCTGACCCGCCGTATTCCTTCACACGTGAAGCTCCTGACGGACCGTGCGCCGGCGCCGAAAGCAGATACCATAGTGCTAACGATCTGATTGCGCGCGGAGCGTCCCTGCCGAGTTTTGTTCCGCCGCCCACTGGAGATATGAGAAGGACCCGGTTTCTGTTTTCTTTGGCGATTCTCGCCGCCAGCGTTCCTGGTTTGCATGGCCAGGCTTCCCCCGCCTCGCCGGCAGGATGGGCCGCAGTCGGCCCCGACGGCGGCGACGCGCGGCGCTTTGCCTTCGATCCGCACGATCCGCAGCGGATTTATCTGGGAACCACTGATAGCTGGATCTATCAGTCCACCGATGGCGGCTCGTCCTGGTCGAGGCTGGCAAGGCTCGGTACTCAGGACAATCTGGTGGTGGACAGCCTCGTCGTCGATCGCTCCAGTCCCCGCATCCTCTTTGCCGGCGTCTGGGTCATGGACCATCCGGACGGGGGAATCTACATCAGCCACGACGGTGGACGCTCGTGGACCGAGGCTCAGGGCATGGAGGGCCAGTCGGTGCTCGCGCTGGCCCAGGCGCGCTCCAACCCAAACGAGCTCGTCGCCGGTACACTCCGTGGCGTCTACCGCAGCCTGGACAAGGGCCTGCACTGGCGCGAGATCAGCCCGTCCAGCAGCGCCGAGATTCACGAGGTCGAATCGGTTGCCATTGACCCCTACGATGGCGCGATAGTCTACGCCGGAACCTGGCATCTGCCCTGGAAGACCATGGACGGTGGAACCACCTGGCGCAGCATCAAGCAGGGGCTCATCGACGATTCCGATGTTTTTTCCATGATCGTGGATCCCTCGCGGCCCAGCGTGATGTATCTCAGCGCCTGCTCCGGCATCTACCGCAGCGACGATTTCGGCGATGACTTCCGCAAAGTGCAGGGCATCCCCTCCGCCGCGCGCCGCACCCGCGTCATCACCATGGATCCCTCCGACCGCAGCATCGTCTACGCCGGAACCACCGAGGGTCTCTACAAGACCCGCGACGGCGGCAAAAACTGGACGCGCACCACCGGCCCGCAGGTGATCGTCAACGACGTCTACATCGATCCCCGCAATCCCCAGCACGTGCTCCTCGCCACCGATCGCAGCGGCGTCCTTGCCAGCGAGGATGGCGGCGTCACCTTCGAGGCGTCCAATACCGGCTTCTCCCAGCGCCAGGTCGCCGCTCTGCTCGTCGATGCGAAGAATCCCGGCACCCTTTACGCCGGCGTCATCAACGGCAAGACCTACGGCGGAGTTTTTGTCACCACCGACTTTGGCAGGACCTGGCGGCAGCAAAGTGCCGGCCTCGATGGCCGCGACGTTTTCATGCTGGCTCAGGGCGCGGATGGCGCGCTGCTCGCTGGCACCAGCAACGGTGTCTTCCGCTGGGATGGTTCCGCCTGGACCCCTTCCAACGCCGTTGGGGCCTCCATCCCCGTCTCTGCACCGCGAGCGCGCCGGAATTCCAGAGATCGCCGCACGACGCGCCGTTCCACTCGCCAAACCGACGACCCTTCTCTTGAGGGACGCGTAACCGCTCTGGCTGTTTCCGGCGACATCTGGTTCGCCGCCACGCCGCAGGGCGTCTTCCGCAGCACGAATGACGGCCAGTCGTGGCAAGGCCCGGTGCTCGGCGATCCAAACGCGGGCTACTTCTCCGGCGTCGGCGATTATGTCGCCATTACAACCTTCGGAGACACGGTCTATGCCGCGCGCCGCAACGGCATCATGATGTCGGCGGACGGCGGTGTCCACTGGAGTCCCATCGTCTTTCCCTCCGGCCTCACCGCGGTGGAAGCGCTGGCCGCGTCTCCTGACGGAACCCTTTGGGCTGGCGGGCGGGAAGGCGTCTTCTTCACCACGGATCGCGGCCGCACCTGGACGAAGCTAAACCGCCTGCCCGTTGTGGCCGTCAACAGCCTCGCCTGGGATCCGTCGATGCGCCGCGTCATCCTCACCTCCCGCGAGAGCACGGTGATCTTCGCTATCGATCCGAACGACCGCACCTGGAAGTGGTGGAACGCGGGCTGGAACGTCCACTCGGTCGCCTGGTCGGGTGGCCGTCTCATGGCTGCTTCTCTCTACAGCGGCATCGTGGCCCAGCCGGCAGTGGAAACCGCCAGCGCAGGCGGTGGTATGGCGCAGAACGCGCAGCGGTGAGTCGCGGCCATGACGGTCCGCGACGCAAAGCCTGAGGATTTTCCGGAGTTGTACGCGCTCGATCAGGCCTGTTTCGTGCCCGGCATCTCCTGGTCGCGCGCGGAACTCGGCTACTTTCTCCGCTACCCCGGAAACATCAGCCTCGTCGCCGAGGATGAGCCCGGCAAAATCGCCGGCTTCGCTGTCGCCGGAACGCGGCGGCGCGGTGGAACTCCCCAGGGCAGGCTCATCACCATCGATGTGCACCCGGAAATGCGGCGTCGGCGCGTCGCCCACACGCTGCTGCTCGCTCTGGAGGAGCGCGTTCGCGCCGTGGGCGCAACCAGCATGCTGCTCGAAGTGGCCATCGACAATCTCCCCGCGCTGCAGTTCTACGCGCGTCACGGATTTCAGCGCAGCGGCCGCATCCCCGGCTATTACCTCAACCGCATCGACGCGCTGGTCATGGAGAAAACTCTTTGATCGGGCACGCCGGTAGTGGTCAGTTTGAATTTGTTTTGAAAGGGCACGGCTTGAGCCGTGCCGCAGGAAGTGCAAAATGAATGCGGGCTTCAGCCCCTGAGGGCTGTTTCTGTCAAATTGACCTGCTGCCCGCACGCCGAGCCCGCTCTCGCCCCTTCAGACCGGACGGCTACAATACAAATAATGCTCCGCATCAGGATGAAACTGGCTGGATGGGCCGCGCTCTTCGTCTGCGCGTCCGCTCCGGCGCTGGCGCAGGCCGTTCAGGATCTGCCCAAACCCACCGATTACGTCAGCGATTATGCCCATGTGATGTCCCCGGCGACTACGCAGAAGCTCGACCGCCTCTGCGGCGAAGTCGATCACGAAGCGCACGCTCAGATCGCCATCGTTACCGTGAAAACCCTGAACGGCGAGCCGGTCGAACAATATGCGGTCGATCTCGAAGACGCGTGGAAGGTCGGACCCAAAGCCACCGATCGCGGCGTCATCATTCTTATCGCCGTCCAGGACCGCAAGCGTTTCATTTCGACCGGCTACGGCCTCGAGGGCATTCTCCCTGACGGCCGCGTCGGCGACATCGGCCGCCAGATGGTTCCCATGCTGCGCGCCAACGACTTCGACGGCGCGCTGACTCTCGCCGCCGACGAGATTTCGCAGATCATCGCCAAAGATGCCGGCGTGAACCTGCAGCCGCTCACTCAATGGGGCGCGGATGTTCAGCAACCGCGGCACGCCAGCCTCGGCCAGATCGTCGGCGGCATCGTCTTCCTCATCCTCATCGCGATCTTCCTGCTCTGGGCCGGCGGCTCCGGTCTCCTCGGCTTTCTGCTCGGCATGTTCTTCGGCGGAGGCGGCTGGGGCGGCGGAGGTTTCGGTGGTGGAGGCGGCGACTTCGGCGGCGGTGGTGGTGGCGGAGGAAGCGGCGACGGATTTGGTGGTTTCGGCGGCGGCAGCACTGGCGGCGGCGGAGCCGGTGGTAGCTGGTAAGATCAGCTCGAATTAACAGGAGAAAAACATCATGATGCGTCGTGGTCTTTGGATTGCCGTTGCTGTCGTCGCGGTAATTGTGCTCGCCGGGCTGCTGATTGTCGGCAGCTACATCACCGCGCAGAAGCAGATGGTCGCCAAACAGGAAGCCATCCACGCGCAGTGGTCGAATGTAAGCGTGGTGCTGGAGCGCCGCGCCGACCTCATCCCCAATCTTGTGGCCACCGTCAAGGGCTACGCTCAGCACGAAGAGAAAGTTTTTGCGGACGTCGATCAGGCGCGCGAGGCGCTGCTCTCCGCGCATGATCCGCAAAGCAAGATGCAGGCCAACGGTCAGCTGGATGGCGCCCTCGGCCGCCTGCTCGCGGTCGCCGAGAATTATCCCAATCTCAAGGCCAACGAGAACTTCCTCGAGCTTCAGGATCAGCTCGAAGGCACCGAGAACCGCATCGCCGTCGAACGTCACCGCTACAACGATGACGTGCAGGACTACAACACCTTCATCCGGCAGATTCCAAACAATATCTGGGCGCACATCGGCGGATTCCAGCCCGACAACGATTATTTCCAGGCTTCGCCTTCTGCGCAGCAGACGCCCCAGGTGAAGTTCTAGCCGTTCAACCGGATATCAGAATCCTCAGGTCCCGCAGGTTGTTCCCCGTCGGACCGGTCACAATCGAATCACCAAGCGACGTGAACAGCGTGCACGCATCAAAGCGCGCCAGCGTCACCTCCGGATCGAACTGGTAGCTGCGCGCCCGCGCTGCCGTGGTGGTGTCCGCCACCGCGCCTGCTGCGGGACTATTCCCGTCCATGCCATCCGACCCCGCGCTCAGCACCGCCAGCGGCTCGCCCTCATACCGCGCCAGGTCCAGCGCCGCCTTCAGCGCAAACTGCTGGTTGCGTCCTCCGCATCCCGGATGATCTCCGAGTTTCACCGTCACTTCTCCGCTCGAAAGCAGGCAGAGCTTCGGATGCTCCCGCCGCAACTCGTGGAAGCGTGCCAGCAGATACCGCGCCGCCTCCGCGTAATCCCAGTCGTCGCAGGTGTTGTCGATGACTACCTTGTACCCCAGCGCCTGCGCGTGATCCCGCGCCGCATTCACGAAATCATGATTCGACAGCAGCGTGTCGAACTGCGCGTGCTGGAACGCCATCGCCGCCTTCTGCTGATCCGTCTGCGATCCCGGAGCCTCGCCCTGCGCCCGGTAGAGCTGCTCGAAGTATCCGCGGACCGCGGTGGGGAACTTCTCCAGCAGGTGAAACCGGTCCAGGATTTCCGCACATTCCGCCAGGCTTGAGTAGTCCGGCAGCGTCGGCGACGATGCAACTGCCGCCAGATCCTTCAGCGGTACGTCAGCCAGCAGCAGCGACAGCTTCGTGGCCTGCGGTGCAGCCAGCGCAAGGCGCCCGCCCTTCACCGCGGAAAAATATTTGCGCACCGTGTTCACTTCCGTGATCGTCGCCCCGCTGGCAACCAGCGTTTCATGGAACGCGATCGTGTCGTCCAGCGAAATCTTCTTCTCGCGCGGCAGCTCCAGCATCGCCGAGCCGCCTCCGCTGATGAGAAAGAAGATGAACGTATCCTTCTTCGCGTGCTTCAGCAGCGCCAGCGCGGCGCGCGCTGCCGCCAGCGAATCCTCGTTTGGCAGCGGATGCCCGCCGGCGTAGTACCGGATGTGCCGATTGCGCTTCTTCGGAATTACCGGCGCCGAGCACACTCCCTCCAGATGCTTCTTGTCCGGCAGCCGCTCCAGCAGGGCGTCCAGCATGGACAGCGCGGCCTTGCCAAACGCAATTGCGAAAAATTCCTTGTAGCCCTCCAGCGGTTGCGTGATCGCGGGCAGGCGAGGCGACGGATGCCGCACCAGCGTCCGCCCTTCGAAATGCAAATGCCGGTCGAACGCCTGAGCAATATCGCAGGCCCGCAGAGCCTCTTCGAAGATCTCCCGGGCAATCGTGTGCAGCTCTTCCGGATTGCTCATTGGCTGCCGAGCAGCGGAAAATGCCGCTGCGCCCAGGCGCGGATTGCGTGTTTCATCTCATCCAGCTTACTCCCTGTCCGCTGCGCCGAATGACCCGCTGTCCCGTCCCCGGCCGCAAAGAAATGATCCGCCCCGGCGACCCACACCAGTTCCTTCGGTTCGCGCGCCAACGCCACCGCGGCTTCCACTTCCGCCACCGGTCCGTACTGATCCCGCGTGCCGCTGATGAACAGCTTCGGCTGCGCGCACTCGCACAGAAAATCGTATCGATACGCGCCTCCCTCCGCGCGCACCGGCAATCCCAGCGCTACTAATCCGTGAATCCTTCCATCGCCGCAGCAGGCCTGCAACCCCACCCACGCTCCGAACGAAAATCCCGCAAACAAAATCGGCCGCGCGTACTCTCGCTCCAACCAGTCCAGCGCCGCGCGCACATCGTCCTGTTCGCCGCGTCCAAAGTCGTGCTCGCCTTCGCTCAGTTCCGTTCCGCGAAAATTGAAGCGCAGCACCGGCAGCCCGAAGCTCTGGAACGCCTTCATCGCGTGGTATACCACCTTGTTGTGCATCGTGCCCCCGCCCAGCGGATGCGGATGGCAAACCAGCGCCGCATAAGGAGCCGCGGGCGCGCCCCCGCTCAGCAGCGCCTGCAGCCGCCCCGCCGGCGAGCGAAGATCGTCGATGGTGCGCAGCGAAGCGGCGCCAATGTGCGATTGAGTCATCTCCTCTTCATTCTACGAACAGCTTCTCGGGTATCCTGATCCTTCGCCATGCTTCTCGAAGCGGTCTCATAAACTCGGTTCGCAGGCAATGGCACGGATGAGACCCGCCGCCAAAGCGGGGCTCAGGCACTCTACCGGAGGCGCAAATCTGTCCATGAGACCGCTTCTCGACCCCGTTCAGCTCACGCGTCGCCTCGTGGACATCGAGTCCGTCACTTATAACGAGGGCGCGGTAGGCGCGTTCCTTGCGGAATTCCTCGCT
>JASIAO010000167.1 GCA_030041955.1 Acidobacteriaceae bacterium
CGCCAACCGCGCCCGCGCAGAGTGCAGTCGGCCTCGCGCGTCCGTCAGCAGCGAATCCGCCAGGCACACCCGCGGCATCGCCAGCGGATCGCCTCCGCTCCGCCACAAGCCGCGATCGATCGTCAACGCCACCTGGTACCCCGCCGCCCGTGCCGCATCGGCCACGTGCCGGTTCCACCCGCCATTCGGATACGCCAGCATCACGCAGGGCGCCTGCAGCGCATCCTCCATCGTTTCCCGCGACCGCCGCAGCTCCTGCATCAGCGCATCCTCCGGCTCCGCCACCAGCGTCGCGTGCCGCGCCGTGTGGGACCCAAAGCGAATGCCCTCCTTCTGCATCGCTCGCGCTTCTTCCCAGGTCATCAGCCTCCGCGTTACCCCATGCGGAACCTGAAAGCCCGATTCCAGCTCCGCCAGCAGGCGCAGCTTCGGGGCAATGGGCCACTTTTTCAGTGCCCGTCCCCATCCGCGCGCATCCCGAACTCGCGGCTCCTCCACGCCGCGCGCGCGCAGCTCGATTTCCAGCTCCCGCCTTCGCTTTCTCGCTGCGCACCAGCGCCAGACGCGCGCGAATCGCTCTTCCGGCAGCATGCCCTTCCCATCCATCAGGTCTGTGCACAGGAATACCGTCGCCGCGGCGCCGTATTCCTTCAGCAGCGGAAACGCCACCCGGTACGTGTCCTCCCATCCGTCGTCGAAGGTCAGCGCCACCCGCTGCCCCCGATCGCCGGATTCCGGCTTCTCCGCCAGCTCATCCAGGGAAACAACGTGAAAATCGTTGCGCAGCAGTTGCAGGAGCTCCTGAAACACCGTGTCCGTGATCGCCAGCTCCCGGTCGTAGCATTCGGGGACCTCGGCCGCCGGCAATACCCGATGGAAGGCCAGGATGAGCCCACCGCTCGCCGTTTGCCGCCTGCTTCTCGCGCCGAATACTCCGGCCTGGTCCAGCAACGTCGCCGCCGCGCATTTGAGGGAAAGCAGCATGCTCCTGAAGCGCAATGCACGCGCCTCGCCAATCCGCTGCGCCCTGCGGTTGCAACATTTTGCAGCCCAGCCAAACTCCCGATCACGGCATCCAAATTGCTTCCTCACTTCCTGAGAGGAACGCGTGGACCACCCGGCCGTCCTGGAGCAACCCATCCCCCAGCCCGAACTACCGTCCCCGGCCGCTGGTCTGCGCGTCCTCTTTCTTGTCGATGGCATGGAGGCCATCACCGCCGGAGGCACCGAACGCCAGCTACTGCAGCTGGTCGCGCTCGCCCGCCGCTGCGGAGCCGCTCCCCAAATCTGCATCCTCCGCGAAACTCGCTGGCTCACCGCTGAACTCGCCGGCTGCCCCGTCCGCCATTACGACATCGAGCACGTCAAATCCCTGCGCGGCGTGCAACAAATTGCAGACCTTGTCCGCTGGATGCGCTCCCAGCGCTTCCATCTCCTCCTGCCCATCCTCGCCGACGCGAGCCTCATTGGCCCCATTCTCGGCAAACTCGCTGGCATCCCCGTCGTGGTTGGCGTGCGCCGCAACCTCGACCTCTTCAATCGTCCCCTGAGCGTTCCCGAAAAGCTCCTGCTTCGCCTCAGCAACCGCCTGCTCAACGAAGTCCAGGTCAATTCCCAGGCCGTCGCCGCCCACGTCCAGCGTTTCGAACGCATCCCCGCCCGAAAACTCGTCACCGTTTACAACGGCATCGACCTCGATGCGATGCGCGCCCCCCGCTCCCTGGGCGAACCCATCCGCCATCAGCTCAACCTCGCTGAAAATCAGCTTCTTATCGGCAATCTCTCCGGTCTCCGCGCCGTTAAGCGCCTCGATGTATTCCTCGAAGCAGCCGCCATCATCCTTCGCAACCGTCCCTCGCTGCGTTTCGTCGTCGTCGGTGAAGGCGATCAGCGTCCCGTGGTCGAACAACAGATCCACGCCCTCGGCCTCGCAGACGCCGTCACTCTCGCCGGAGCTCAGCTCGACGTCCGTCCCTGGCTCGCTGCCATGGATATCGCCGTCCTCTGTTCCGACGCCGAAGGCTTCTCCAACTCCATCCTTGAATGCATGGCCGCCGGCCTTCCCATCGTCGCTACCGATGTCGGCGGCAATCGCGAGGCCCTTGCCGACGCAGGCATCCTGATCCCTCCCGGCGATCCGCATGCGCTCGCCGAAGCTCTCTGGCGCACCGCCAGTCCTCGCGAGCGCCTGCAACGCGGCGCGGCTGCGCTCCGTGCCGTGCAACGTTTCGATCTTCGCCGCGCCGAAGCGCAGATCAGCGCTCTCTACGCCAAATACGCCGCGTGGGCGCGCGGCAGTTCTTCACAGTTCGGCTCCGGTTCTAATCCGGCCCCTTACGCGCCTATCGATTCAACCGCAGGCTCACCCCTGCCAGGAGGAAACGATCCGGATGGACACGCTCGTCGCAGCTCACCCCCTGAGCAATGCGCTTGAGAACCGCACCGCCAGCCTCGCCGTCGTCGGCCTTGGCTATGTCGGTCTTCCCCTCGCCATGCTCTATGCGCGCGCAGGCTTTCCCGTCACCGGCTTCGACGTCGATCAGTCCAAGGTCGACACGCTCAACCGCGGCAGTTCCTACATCCAGCGCATTCTCCTTGAAGAAATCCAGCAGCTCTGCGACCGCGGATTCTTTGCCACCGCCGACTACACCCTCATCCGCCGCATGGACGCCATCATGATCTGCGTCCCCACGCCTCTCGACGAGCACCGGGGACCCTCGCCGATCTCGGATCGTACGACTGTGTGCTCATTGCCACCGATCACTCCGACTATGACATCGAGCGCATTGTTCGTGAGTCGCAACTCGTTATCGACAGCCGCAACGCTACCGCCGGCATCTCAGCGGATAACGTGGTGCGGTGCTGAAAGTCTGCGGAGCGGTCCAACCAGGCCGCTCCGCCCAACAATCAAGGATCGGCCACCACCCGTATGTGGGCCATCATGCCGGTGTCCTGGTGCTCGCCAATGTGGCAGTGATAGACGAAATCGCCGGCCTCAGAGAAGGGAATTCTCACCACCACCGTTGTCACCTTGCAGCGCCCCGCACGCCAAGACGCTACCGTTCCATCGCAGCCGGCTCCTCCGTTGGGGAGCGCCACGTTGTCCATCAGTCGGCCCGCGTCGCCCCGCGGCGCACCCGGCGGCAGCACGTAGAACTTCGTCTGGTGCATGTGGAAGTTGTGCGCCTCACCGGACACGTTCACCAGTTCCCACTCTTCAGTCACGGGTCGATTGTGCTTGCCCAGCGGCAGACAAACGCTGATCCTCGACGGGTCGAAGACCTCTATGTCCTGGAAAGTTCCCGGCACAGGATGGTCATTTTCATCGACCTCCTCATAACCGAGGCCGTACGCGTTCCGATTCGAAGCAGGGACGCCGAAGAAGATGCGTCTCCGATAGCCCGGCGGCAGCGCTGTGCACGGCGGGGAAGTGATCCCGTCGGATCGCCCCACCAGCATTCCCGCCTCCCGCAACGGAGGCGAGCCCGAGCCGCCCGCAGACGCAGCAGTCACCGGCGCTTCGCCGCCGTTTTGCGGAGCCAGGATCGCCTCCGTGATCGGCCGAACATCGAGCAGGGAAGCCTCGGCAACGGCATCTGGCTGCGCGGCAGCGATATGCGCGAGACTCACCTCAGGCCACCGGTCGCCCGCTGGTCCGGTTGAGACCATTTCCGTCAGCAGTGTCGCAGGGTGCGGTTGCGGAGCGACCCAGATCTCTGCGCGCGCGCTCGGGAACATCACCAGATGCGTGGCGCACACCGGCGGTGTCGCGAACGTTCTCGCTTTGTTCTCGTCAGGACACGGCACCGTGTCCACCGTAGCTGCTGTTTCCACTCGCGCGCCCACCGCTACAGTTCCGGCGGGAACACCCAGCGAACCGCCGTCGAGCGAGACCACCTGAAAGGGGATGGGAGCTTTGGTCTGATCGTCGCGCAGCACCAGGTCGTACGTGCGGCTGGCCCCCGCATTCAGCAGGCGCCATAGTTCCCCCGATCCCGAAGGCGCCGGAATCTGCGGATACACTTCGCCGTTGATCGTGAAGTACCAGATGCCCCCCGTATAGTCGGCTCCCGTGCTGCCGAAATGGTGAGGCCCGGTGTTCGGGTGCAGGGCGGCCATAACACTTGGCGGGGGATGGATATCATCGTCGGCTCCGGAGCTGTTCCGCCCCTGGCAGGTGCCGTTTCGCGGTACCCACACCAGCTTCATGGGCTCGCAGAACGTGGAGTCCTCCTGATCCACCACCTGGTTGTCGCCCATCACCTGCATGTCTTTCAGGATGAAAAAGCGCTGCGGGATGATCGTCCCGTGCGGGGCGGACACATAATCGGTGACGCGGCCGACGGTGATAATGCCCGACA
>JASIAO010000168.1 GCA_030041955.1 Acidobacteriaceae bacterium
ACAGCGGAGTTTCTCGGCTTCACACCCCTCGCCTCGGAGTTGGGAACGAATACCTTCCAGCCCAGCACATCCGCAGCTGTGCCGCTCACGATCACTGCGGCAGCCACCAATGCCACGTTGACTCCCTCCTCGCAAAGCGTAACCGCCGGCGCCGTGCTGACGTTGACTGCGAAACTGACCAGCAGCAGCGGATCGCCCGTCGGAGGCGTCACCTTCCTCGATGGGAGCACGCCGCTCGAAACCCTCACACTCGATGCCACCGGCTCCGCAGCATTCAGCACGGCGTCGCTGGCGGCGGGAGAGCACGCCATCACCGCCCAATATGCCGCCAACGGTATCTATGCAGGAAGCGTTTCGCCCGCAGCCGCGATCACGGTCACTGCACCCAATCCGTCGTTGGCAATTACCCACGCGCAAATCGTCTCCCTCACGCCGTCGTCCGGTTCCAGGAGTGAAGCCGCGGTGGAAGTGACGGGAGCGCCGGAGGGAACAGGTTCCGTTTCCCTGCTGGTGGATGGAAGAGAGGTGGCCATTGCACCGCTGGCGATCGGCGGCCCCACGCTGTTCCCCTTCTCCATGACCGGCACGGGTATCCACACCCTCGTCGCCAGCTATGGCGGCAGCGCCACGGCGGCCCCGAGCGCCTCGCCGGAGTTGGAAACCACGGCTTACAGCGGCGGACCGGATTTCACCTTTCTGGCGACGCGCACGCAGTTTGCTGCCGAAGCGTCGGGTTCGGGCGTTCGGGTTCCCCTGAGCATCGCGAGTGTCGATGGCTGGAACGGGACCGTTGCGCTCAGTTGTGTCTCGGGCCTACCGTCCGGTTACACATGCAGGTTCTCTCCGGCTTCAGTCACCGGAACCGGCACCAGCCTGCTCACCATTCAGCGGACGTCCAGCGCGCCACTGGCTGCCCTCGTGCTGCTGCTTCCTCTGCCGCTGCTCTGGATCGCCAGCCCAAGGCGCTCTCGATCCGGGCGGCTGCTGAGCGCGCTCGCGATCGTGGCGTGCTTATCGGGATGCACCACTGTCCCCCCTCCCGCGCCGCAATCCATGCAGGTTGTTTCGGTCCAGGCGGTGAGCGGGGCGCTGACTCACTCCGTTCAGATTGAATTCGGATCTCCGTCAACGCATCTGAGCCGCTGAAGAAAGTTCTGACCGCCCCGCCGTCTGTTACTCAACCCACCGTTAGTTGTGCAGGCGATTTGCAGCCCTGAAGCCTACGCCACCAGTGATGCCAAGATGGACCCTTTTTTGATACAGGCGATTGGGCAGCCGTCCGCTTGGAATCGCGCCGTCAATCGCGGGGCGGGCCTTGCGCTCGAAAACTTTCTTGATTTTTCCGTTTTGCAAATCTTCGGCAGAAAATGTCGTCTAAGCCTTGTGTTATCACTGTTCCGGAACTGACTAACAGTCAGGTTGGATGTGTAAGTCCAATGGCTGCAACCGCGCGAGAAATGGCAGCGTTCGACGAATGGCTGTCGGATGGGCAGGGCAAGCAGGCTAGCTTAACGCAGAAACTTGCTCGCTTCCTCTCGTAAGTGGCTCACCCCGTTTACGTTGGGTCCCTTTCGCCGATTGGCGAGCAGGGGGGGCGGGGAGCCTCCGGGGGGTACCCATTCTGGTTCCATGTCAGATGTATTTCCCACGAATCCTAGGGTCAATCCCCCCTCCGATCCCTATGAGAAAGTACCGCTTCCCCTATCTTTTCCTCGTCTCCCATTATCACGTCGCCAATAACCAGGACACCTAGAGAGTTGACAAATTCTCAGTTTTGTGGTTCAATAGAAGTAGTAAAAAATTTTCTACGAAGGCTGCCATAAGGCAGCCTTTTTCATTGCGACGCCCCCACCTCAATAGGACGGCTGTTTGCAGCCTTCGGTCCAAAGGACTCCGAGGGGATCGCCAGAAAACATGCGTATTTCGGGCCTATTGCTGCTGGGCACTTCGGCGTGCCGCTGTGGGACGTGTGTCCCTTCTACGCTGCCTTATTGTCCAAGCGTAATACCGGTCCATTCACGAGTGAGGAATGCCACATGAGAAAGCAGACGCTCCATCTGGATGGGGAGCGATTCGGGGATCTGGATGTCATAGGCAATGGAACAAAGCCACGCTACTGGATGGTGCGGTCCCTCTGTTGCGGGAAAACATTCGAGGCACGCGGGTCAAGGCTGGCGAAGGGGGAAGTGAGATGCCCATGCCAGAAGAAGAAGCACGGGCATACGGCGGGCGGGAGGCTCACGCCCACTTACCAGAGTTGGAAAGCGATGAAGGCCAGATGTCGGAACAAGAAGATTCCCAGCCACGGAGGTGCGGGAATACGATTTGACCCGCGCTGGGAATCATTCGATTGTTTCCTGGCGGATATGGGAGAGCGACCAGAAGGGAAAACCCTGGATCGGAAGAATCCTTGGGGAGACTACTGCAGAGAGAATTGTGAGTGGGCCGACACTCTGACCCAAGCCCGCCATAAGCGGAACACCAGGCTTCTTCGATACGACTGGACGCTCGGGACGCCAGATGGCGGGACACTGGCGTCAGTTGCAGAATGGGCGCGATACCTTCGCCATCTAACGGGAAATCACCGTTGGACATCTCGAAAGCTGGATGCCGTCCTGCAGTTGATTCCGTCCCTGAATGAAATTGTGCGGGGGGTCAGCCCATACCTCGGATTCGCGCCGGAAGAGATTGGCCTCCAATCCGGCCCAGAGTTCCACGAGATGTGGGAGGAGTACATGAAGACTGTCTACCTTCAGGCCGCATAGTGGCCGAGGCTCTGCACACGGTGCACAAGATCGTTAGCTCCGCTGCGGCGGGGCTTTTTCTTTGAGGTGAAAGACAAAATGGCAAAAATACTGGATCGTTCAGGAAAAAAATATGGACTTCTAACAGTGCTCTACCGGGCAGCGACCAATAAGGACAGAGTTCTGCGCTGGATTGCGGTCTGCGACTGCAACCCAGAGATCAAAGTCCCTGTTAAAGCTTCGCAGTTGACTCATAAGGCGAGTTGCGGGTGTGTGGACTCACACGCGCAGATGAACCTGGAACATCACCACACCCGGCAATCCGCGAATCGCTTGGGCGTGATCTGGCCCGCCTCCGATGCGGTGGCGGTGGCGTTGTGTTCTAGGAATGCTTCCAGACTCGTTACTACCAGACCATTCGCTTTCAGTCCGTCGGAGCTACCTCTGGCAGCATGAACTTCCTTCGCCCGCAAGGGCTGCAGCACTTTGCCGGGTCTCCCCGGCTTTTGAGGTCAAAACATGCAAACGGAAAGTAACGCAAACAGAACCTTCCAGCCCTTGCTGGACGCAGAACAGGCAGCCGCGCTGTTGGGGCTTCACCCGAAGACCCTGCTGCGCAAATCGCGGGAAGGCGTCATCCCTTCGTTCCGAATCTTCGGTAAGGTTCGTTTCACGGAATCGGCTTTGGCCGAGTGGGTCGCTGCTCAGGCTGCAAGGCCGAGGATGGCCGCATAATGCCCGCCATTGAGTCGGAAGACGGCCACACGCCAGACTTTGCCGTGCCGTCGCCCTTTGGTGCTCTTGCGCAGCAATGGGGCGGCCGGGTATCAATGGAGCAGCCAACCGCTCCCGTGAATGGAGATGCAAGTTGAAATTCACGAGAGACAGCTTCCAGCGAGGTTCGCTGCGCCGAGTAGATCGTGCAGGTGGTCAATTCGCGTGGGAATTTCGCTACCGGGTGCGAGAGGGCGGCGCATCCACCATGAAACAGATAACCCTCAGCGGCGCGGAATTTCCGACTGAGGCGGCAGCAAGACGCAAGCTGGAGTCGCTGGTACTCAAGATCAATGCGCAGACTCCCTATGGCGCAATTCAGGAATTGACCCTCAGCGCCGTGATGGATCGGTACATCGAAGACGAGATGCCAGAGCGACCGAAAAGCAAGGAGACGTACCTCGTGCTGATGAACAAGCATCTGCGGCCCAGATGGGGAGATCATCCCCTTTCGAGCATTCGTCCATACGAGGTCGAAACGTGGCTACGCGCCCTGCCGTATAGCCCGAAGACAAAACGCCACATCAAGAGCCGCTTCCACGCTCTCATTGAGTTTGCGATGAAGCGTGGGTGGATCGAGGTGCAGCGTAACCCGCTTTCGCTCGTGACGGTCAAAGGCCATGAGAGGATAATCGAAAAAGTTGTGCTGACGCCGGAGCAAGTGAACAAGGTGAGGGCGAACCTGCCTGATCCGTACCTCCTGATGGCGGAACTCTGCGCTTATCTGGGCCTCCGCATCAGTGAAGTTCTCGCGCTCCAGTGGTCGGACGTGGATCTGGAGAAAAATACTGTACACATTCAACGGTCGGCGGTGGACGGTAACGTTTCGGATGTCAAGACCGAAGCGTCCCGCGCCGTGATCCCTCTGACCCCAGAGGTGCGCTCGTTCATCGTTCGCTGGCAGAGCAAGGCGCCTGCCTCTGATGAGGGCTGGGTGTTTCCGAGTCCTGTGACCAGCAAGCCGTACCACGCGGGCATTCTGCGCAGAAGGCATCTCGACCCTCTGGCGGAGAAGATCGGCGTGCCAAGGCTGAGTTGGCATTGCTTCCGGCATTCGTTCCGAAGCTGGCTGGATGTGATCGGGACGGCTCCGGGGCAGCAGATGACCCTGATGCGTCACGCGGACATCAGCACAACCATGAACATCTATGGGGCAGGGATGTTGGACAGCAAGCGGGAAATTCTCACGAAGCTGCACGGGCAGACTGTGGGGTTCTGTGGGGTTCCACCAGTTGTCCAGCAAGTCGCAAGTTGTTGATTGAAATGGTCGGGGAGAGAGGATTTGAACCTCCGACCCCCTGGTCCCGAACCAGGTGCTCTACCAGGCTGAGCCACTCCCCTTTAGAATCAGATGTTTGCAAAATTTCTCCCGGAATTTGACCCCCTGGGGAGGAATTTTCATGGCTGGTTTTTCTGACTTCATCAAGCACCGCAAATACTTCGTCTGCGTCTCGCCCGCAACACTCGATTGGTATGAGCACTGCTTTCGCTGGATACCGGAGAGTCCGTCACAAGCCGACCTCCAGAACGCCGTGATTGCGATGCGTGAGCGCGGGCTGAAGCCAACGGGGATCAACAGCGCGATTACCTGCTGGAATGCCTACACGCATTGGCTCGCATCACCAGAGACGAAGTGCGGGCCGGGCTGCAAGCATCCGAAACTCGCCCGGCTCAAGGAACCGCAAAACAATTTGGCCGTGTATTCGGAGCAGCAAATTCATCGGCTGGTGGCCTACAAGCCAAGCAAGGCCGAACTGCGGACACACCTCATCATGCTGTTCCTGTTCGATGTGGGAGCACGCATCAGCGAAGTGCTCTCTCTATGCGCTGACGCCGTTGACTTCGACAATCTGCTGGTGCGGCTGGACGGAAAGGGCGGCAAGACCCGCATCGTCCCCTTCAGTGCCGAACTCCGCAAACGCCTGGTGCGCTACATCGCGGATGCGCCGGGCAATCGGCTTGTCTTCGCAACGCGGAACGGGACCAAATTGGGCCGGAGAAACGTCCTTCGTAGCGTCAAGCAGCTCTGCCGCAAGGTAGGCTTTGAGCCACCAGCCCGCACGCTTCACGCGGCCCGGCACAGCTACGCTTCCAACTACCTTCGCCGGGGCGGGAACGCACTCGCCTTGCAGCGGACATTGGGGCACGCTGACCTTTCGACTACGCAGCGATACTGCCACCTTGCAGTGGCAGACCTGCAAGCCGCCCACCAGCAAATCAGCCTGCTCAGATAATGCCGCTGTGGAGGCAGCGCCGATGCACCAGCGCCCGGTCTAGAACAAACCGCGTTGCGAGACCACCGCAAGTTGTAATTGCTCTCGCTGGAGGTCCTCAAGCAGCACTTTCA
>JASIAO010000169.1 GCA_030041955.1 Acidobacteriaceae bacterium
ATCCCTGGCAACTGCGCGCCGGTCGCTGGCATCGTGCCACCTATATGCCCTTCCGCTTCGGATCGACCCTCCTGCTGCTCGCAGCCGTCGCAGCGCCCGCCGCCGCTTCCGCTCAGACTGCAGCTCCCTCCCCCACTGGCACGCTGCGCGCTGCCCTCGCCCAGGTCGGTCAGGCCGTCAGCGCCGTGCAGACTCGCCGCTGGAAAGCCCCTTCCTCTGTGCGCTCCGCCGTCGATGGCGACGTCGAGTCGATCCAGCGCGACCTCAACGGCACCCTCGCGGGCCTCCTCCAGCAGGCCGATGCCGCCCCTGGCTCCGTCCCCGCGCAGTTCGCCGTCTACCGCAACGTCGACGCGCTCTACGACACCCTCCTCCGCGTCGTCGAGACCGCCGAGCTCGCTGCTCCCGACGACGAAACCTCCGCCCTCGAGTCCTCGCTTCAGAACCTCGAAAATGCGCGCTCCTCTCTCGGCGACACCATCCTCAGCGGCGCGCAATCTCAGCAGAACCAGCTCCTCGAGCTGCGCCGAGCCATCAACGCCGCTGCGGCAGCTCAGCGCGCGCCCATCAAGACCACCGTCGTCGACGACTACTCAACCCACGAAACCGAGGAACACCACCACACCACACCCAAAAGGCGCACCACCACCACGAAGAAACCGGCGTCCACCACCTCCCACCCCGCCTCCACCACCCAGCCCAACTCCAATCCGCAGTAGCTTTTCCGTCCGAGCCCCCGATTTTTCGGGAACCCTGCAGCCTCGCCCTGTGTCTAACTCACCAGAGCGAGCGAGGATTCGGAGCCCGGCAGCGCCGACCAGCCTGCCGGCTTCCGCAACGCGCGTGCCAGGAGCCCCGGATTCCTGCTACGCTGAAAGGAGGAGTCGGTGCAGGCGGGTACAGCCGTGAGTAATCTGGCCAGCGTCGTGGGCATCCATCCCGATGAAGCTGCCGTTATCGAGCAGCTCAAGGCGGGATCCGAGGAAGCCTTTGCGTGGCTCATCTCCCGCTATCAGCAGCCGCTCTTCAGCCTCATCTACCGCGTCCTCCCCAATCCCGGCGATGCCGCCGACATAACCCAGGAAGTCTTCGTCAAGATCTTTCGCGGCATCCACCGCTTTCACGGCGAAGCCAGCCTTCGCACCTGGATTTACCGCATCGCCCTGCACGAGGCCCTCAATCAGCGCCGCTGGTGGTCGCGCCATCAGCGCCGCGAAATCGCCATCGAAGCTCCCGGCGACGACGATCAGCACTTCGTCTCCCCCATCGACAGCCTTACAGACACCAGCGAGTCCCCCTTTGACGCCGCAGCCCACGCCGAGCTCGCCGCTCGCGTCGAAGCCGCCCTGCGCGGGGTTCCCGAGCCCTTCCGCGCCGTCGTCGTCCTGCGCGACATCGAAGGCTTCGCCTACGAGGAGATCGCCGAAATCCTCAAAGCCAATCTCGGCACAGTCAAGTCGCGCCTCATGCGCGGCCGCGCCCACCTCAAGAGCCGTCTGGCGCCGTACATGGCTGCGGCCGGCCGCCGGCCTTCACCCGCTGTTCCAGTTCCGCTTCCCCACGCCTGCTCAATCGAGGAGGCCCTATGACAACCTGCAGGTCCATTCGCGCGCAGTTCTCCGCCTGGCTCGATGGCAGCCTCACCGGAGTGGCAATGCAGTCCGTCGCCGGCCATCTGCAAGCATGCGCCGCGTGCGCCGAGGAGTTCCGCCTGTGGCGCTCCACCCAGGAATCCCTCGCGAAGCTCGGCCCCGTGCGTCCGCCCGCCGACCTCGGCCTGCGCATTCGCATCGCTATCTCCCGCGAGCAGGCGCGCACCCCGCAGAACGCCCTCGCCACATGGAAAGTCCGCTGGCAGAACTCCGTCGCGCCCTTCCTGCTCCAGGCATCCGCCGGCCTCGCCAGCACCATCGTCCTCGCCGGCACCATGGCCTTCCTCATCGGAGCCTTCGCCGCTCCCGAGCCAGCCTCGGCCCGCGACGAATCCGCCGGCATGGCCACCGGTCCCCACTTCCTCTACTCCACCGTCGAGGCCAGCCCCGGTGCGCTCTCCCAAAAGGGCAGCCCCGTCACCGTCGAAGTCTTCGTCAACGCCGAAGGCGAAATGTACGACTATCGCATCATCTCCGGGCCCACCGACGCCGCCACTCGCGCCGACATCGAGACCCTCCTGCTCTCCAGCGTCTTCAAGCCCGCCGAGTGGTACGGCCAGCCCGTCCGCGGCGTCGCCCTGCTCTCTTTTTCCGGCGTCTCCGTTCAGGGATAGCCCTCACCTCTGCCTGCGGTTACTCTTGCGTACTCCAATGGGGCGGCCCTGCGCACGGAAGTGGCAACGGTAGCCTGCTGCGCCAATGCTATAGTCCGGTGTATGTTGCGTAGATTGCGTCATTTGCTCCGAGCCGTACTGCTGACCGCCGCAATCCTGGCCTGCTCCACGCCCGCTGCTCATGCCGATGCCGGCATTCCCATGCTGCCGGTGCAGTACCCCGAGATCCTCTTCTTCCTCCTGCCCGTCATCATCATCGAGATGGCCTGTCTCCGCATGCAGCTCGGCACGCTGCTGCGCCGCACCGCCATTGCCGTCACCACCGCCAACCTCTTCACCTTCGCCCTCGGATATCCCCTCGCCTGGGTCATCTATAAAGGGCTCAACGCCACCATCGGCTTCCCTTCCGGCGACAACGACATCTTCGGCCACCTGTGGAAGATGCCCATCTGGGTCGCCATGAAGATCTATCCCGGCTGGATCGGCCTCCAGCAGGAGATCGGACTCGTCCTCTTCGTCTACCTCATCCTGCTCGCCCCCGGATACTTCCTCTCCGCCGTAGCCAAGCAGTGGCTCGTGGACGGGTACGATCTGCTGGCGTTCAAAGGCAGCACCCGCGAAGCAGTCTGGACCGCGAACCGCTATTCGTACATCTTCCTCGCCGTCGTCGGATGCGTCCTCCTCTACCGCGCCTACACCCAGATGTAGCGGACTCACCCCACCCCGCCAGGGATGTTTACGCACCCGGTCCAGCAGCTGTCCCAGGCGGCCCTATCCCTGACAGGGCAGAGCGACAACCGCACGCTGGCATCTGAGGAGCCTGATGGCAGTTCACCGACAGGTATGGGCGAAGGTGAACGTCCAGGACCCGGCCCGCAAATGAACCCGAGTCCCGGAAGGGACGGCGCTCCGGAATTCGCTCTGCTCCTCGCCTCACGCAGCCATGCAATCCATCCTCGTTGATGCGTGGACGACGCGGGAGCCCGCCGTCGCTGACCACAAGGACCCCCGCCTGGACGGCCAGTCCAAAATCGTCAACCCCCTGCCCGCCGCACCAAGGTAGCCAACGCTGATTCCACAGCACTTCCACGTCCAATCCACCAAACATATTTGGCAGGGTTTACCCCTCGGTTTGGTATTCTGAACTGGTAAGTATCCCCTTGACGAACGTAGAATAATGTGCGAAGATTGTAAGCATGAAAGTCAAGCAGAGTATTCCGAAGCACTTGCGGTTCACGATGGCTGATTTCAACGCCCAGTTTCCCGATGACGCCGCTTGCCTCGAATTCCTGAAGGATCAGAAGTATCCGAGCGGAACTCTGCCCTGCAAAAAGTGTGGCGTGGAACG
>JASIAO010000170.1 GCA_030041955.1 Acidobacteriaceae bacterium
TAAGCTCTACCTTCCCACTGAAGTCGTCCCGCTTTCCACGGTGACAGAGAATTGGGAGGCTTCCGGTAAGCCCAGGCTGGTGTTTACGCTGAGCTAAGGTGCGCGGCAGCGCAAGCCGCCCTGCATGGCAATCAGCCAGGGGAGCGTGAAGCCGGCTGGCGTTCACGACTCGAGGCAATCGCAAATCTCACCTGGCGCTAACAGGCCGAGTCACTCATTCAGACCCGTTGCTTCACCGGGGGGAATCGATGGGAAGTGGGTCTAGGACATGGATCGGCCATGCACCTGGACGTAAAGTCGCCAAACCGGACATTTGACTTCATTGCTCGCCAAAAACGGCAAATCAAAAAAACCAAACGTGACTCGGGCACCACACGCAGCCGGTCGTCTACGAGTTGAGATCCCGTAAATGGCTGTAGTTGTGGGATTTAAGCCACTGACCTTTGGGTGCTTTGGGGTTATCTGGGGTTGACGGATCCCGTAAATGGTTGCGGGGGGTGGATTTGAACCACCGACCTTTGGGTTATGAGCCCAACGAGCTACCAGGCTGCTCCACCCCGCAACTTCATACTAACAACCGTGCGAAATCGGGTCAAACCTGCAGAATGGCCGTTCTGGCGGGATTTTCTGCGGCTTCGTTCCTCCCGGAGCCCGCTCGATAGCCCATCCCGTGTTCCGTCCCCGTTGTGTGTGATCTGTGTCACACGGGCTTGTGCGCTGGCGCACAGCCGTAGCTTCTCCCGGACCCCAAACTAAGCTCATCCCAGCGCTCGCAACGCTCGGGAGAGGTACGTATATGACCCTCCATTTTGAAAGCACTGCAAAGGAGTTTGCCGCGCCGGGTCGCATCGCAGTTTCCACCGACCTCACCGACACCGAATACCTTTTGCCCTACGCGATCGCGCAGGCGAAAGCCAGCCACGCCTCGCTCGTCCTCATCCACGCCGTCCTCCCCCATGAATCCGCCCCCATCGAGGCGGGCGCTGTGCCGTATTACGATCCACTCCGCATGGATCGCGACGCGCGTCTGATGCTGGAGACCCTCGCGCGCGAAGTGCGCGATCAGGGCATTGAATGCGCCATCGCGGTGCGTCACGGCTTCGTTCCCGACGTCGTCGCGGAAGTGGTCCGCAACGTCGGCGCAGGCCGGCTCATTCTCGGAACTCATGGCCGCCGCGGCATCAGGAAATTCGTTCTTGGCTCGGTCGCGCGCCAGTTGCTCGAAACCGTCGACGTACCCGTTTGCACGATCGGCCCCCGCGCGCACAAGGCGACAACCAACCCGCCGGCAACTCTGCTCCATCCGGTCTCGCTGGCTGGCTGGCACGAGCCGAGCGCCGCGCTGTCCTTCGATCTCGCGCGCCAGTTCGGCGCGAAGCTGGTCCTGTTGCACCTCATCGGGGCCGGCGCAGCCAACGCCCGAGATCCCATCCGCTCCGTCGCCATCGCCACCGAGCAGCTCAGACGTCTTGTGCCGAGCGAAGCGCGGTCTTTCACGGAAATCGATGTGCGCGTCGCACAGGGCGCCATTGTCTCGGAGATCATCTGCGCGGCGGATCGCACGCAGGCTGGTCTGATTGTTCTCGGCGTCCACGCGCCCGCGCACAGCTGGCTTCCGGGCACCGAGCCGGCCGCATACAAAATCCTTGTTTCCGCCCCGTGTCCGGTGCTCTCGCTCTGCGTCAATCCCGAGCCCGCCACGGAAAAACTGAATGCCAAAGAAGAAGCCAGCCCTGTGATATTTGGCTGAGCCCGAGGTTTCTATGCGCAGCAGTCTGCTTCCGGAGAACGTCAACCCTTTGTGCGACACCCGGCCTGGGGTGCGGAAGCGCTCTGCCAACGTGGCGTCGGAGTCTACGCGATTCGTTTCCTCGACCAGTCCCGGTAAGCCGGCGAAGGCCAGATCATTCTGCGGAGGGTCATCTGGCTGTGCGACGTCGGTTCAGGGCTGTTTCTTGTCGAGACCTGGAGGCCGCCTGGGGAAACGCGGCCTCCCAGGAGTTCCCGGTGCGGGACCGAGCGCCGCGCGAATGTCTTCGAAAGGGTGGAATTAAATGCCTACTCCTCCGAAGAATGCAAACAGCGTCGCGCGCCAGGTTCCGGACCGATGCATACAGTGCACGGACCGCGCCGATCGTATCTTCTGCAACCTACCCGACGAGGCCATCGAGCGCTTCGATGAAATCGCCATGCAGATCTCCTATCCCAGCCGTTCCATCGTCTTCGAAGAAGGCCAGCGCGCATCCGGAATTTTTGTCGTGTGCAGCGGCCAGATCAAGCTCTCGGCCACCTCACGCGACGGCCGCACCATGATCCTCAAAATCGCCGTGCCCGGAGACGTTCTCGGTTTGACGGCGACCCTGAACGATCTTCCTTACGAAGTAACTGCCGAAACGCTGGAGCCATGTCAGGTGCGCAGCGTGCGCCGCCGCGATTTCCTGGAGTTCCTCGCTCAGTTCGGGCACGTCAGCCGTCAGGCCGCGCAGGTCATCGCGCATGAATATCACGAGGTCTTCCTTGACGCTCGCCGCCTCGCGCTTTCCGGTTCGGCGGCCGGCCGTTTGGCGCAGCTGCTATTGGACTGGGCGCGCACCAACTCCTGCGGCAAGCCCGATCTTCGCTTCACCATGGCCCTCACGCACGAGGAACTCGCCAACATGGCCGGCACGTCGCGCGAAACGGTCACGCGTCTCCTCAACCAGTTCGAGCGTGACGACATGATCGCCCGCCATGGCGCCTCCATCACCATCCTTCAGCCTGCGGAGATGGAGCGCATCGTGGGATAGGGTGTGCCGGTGATCACAATTTCCCGTGACCATCGTCACGGCCCCCCACCTCAACCGGGCGTAGCGTCATACAAAGCCCAATCAGCGGAAAGCGAGGGCCTTTGGTCATGACAGCTTCCGGCCATTCAACGGGCACACATCGGGAAGTCAGCTACCTGCATCGAGCCAGGCCGTTCCCGTTCCGTACGATCGTGGCGGCCACCGACTTTTCCGAGGAATCTTCCGCAGCCCTGCGCTGCGCTCAGGCTATCGCGCGCCATCAGCATGCCATGCTGCTGCTGGTGCACGTCATCGATCCCGTCGGCTATGCGTTTCCGTCGGGCGCGCCTGCGTCCCTTGATCGCGACTCGGCCGCGCGCGAAGAGATGGCCCGCATCGAAGCCGAAGTTCGCAGCCAGGGCATTGCCGTTCACTCCCGCGTGGAAACCGGCATCGTTTGCGAGCGCATCCTCCTCTCGCTCAAGGATCATGCCGCAGCGCTTCTCGTCCTCGGGACCAAAGCGATTACCGGTGCGGGCCGCGCCGCTCTTGGCATCGTTACCCGCCAGTTGCTCGCGCATTCGCCCTGTCCGATTCTAACCGTCGCGCCCGACGATCCCGCCAACCCTCGCACGTTCGGGCACTGGAACAATGTCCTTGCCGCCACGGACTTTTCGGCTGCCTCGCTCAACGCCCTCCACTACGCGCAGCGCGTCGCCGGGCATCATCTGATCGTGATGCACTCCGCCCGTTGCGGACGGCACCTGGAATGTCCCAACTGTCTTGAGCGCCTCCGCTTCCTCGCGCCTTTCAACGAGATTCACGGTCTCCCCGTTGACCATATCGTTACCGGCGGCGATCCCGCTCGAATGATCGTCGACGCTGCCGCGCACCTTGGTCCCGACCTCATCGTTCTCGGCGCGCCCTCCCCCGAGCACGAGGCGGGCGACATCGAGTCGAGCACCGTCGTCCAGGTCGTCTCCGCGGTGGCCTCGCCCGTGCTCATCGTGCCTGAGAGCCGCGCGCGCCAGGAAGATGAGGTCATTGCCGAAGTCGCCACTGTCTGCTGAGGCCCGGCGATTGCCGCTGATCGCTAGCCGCTGAACGCTGGCCGTTACAAACTCCTGCCCGGTTCCGCCCTGATTACTTCGACGCCCGTCCCGCTCAGCTCCTTTGCCAGTGCGTCGGGCGTCCCCGTCAGTGCCGGGAACGTTCCAAAGTGAATCGGCAGCACCGCCTTCACGCCCAGAAACTTCGCTGCCAGCGCTGCGCCCTTCGGCCCCATTGTGTAGTG
>JASIAO010000171.1 GCA_030041955.1 Acidobacteriaceae bacterium
GAGTTCCGCAATCCGGTGGGCGTTGTCACCAAGAGCCACCTCATCTGCCGCGATAGCGACCTGCTGTCCGAGTTGGCCCAACACCAGGCAGCGGCGGCGTTTCTATCGATCACCACGCTGGACAGCGAGCTGGCGCGCCGTATGGAGCCGCGGTAAAGGTTCACACCCCGCACCAGAGAGAAGGAGCAGTTTTGCCAGCTAAGCGAGCCTCCACCGCATCAACCATCCAGGAAAGCACGTTCCTCTTTTGCCTCCGACAGGTTTCCACAACCGTCAGTAGCCGCTCGACAAATCGGCTCCCCGCTGACGACTGCGTACCAAACGACAACTTCCGCCAAATCACTGCCTGACGCAAAGCCCGCTCCGCAGCATTGTTCGTCGGCTCGACTCCCTCCACCTCCACAAAGGTCCACAGGTTCTGCCGATGCTCCCACAAACCTTTGCAGAAGCCCCGCACGCGCGCGTTGAAGTAGCCACGCAACAACAGGCTTTCTACCTCGGCGCGGATCGGCTTCATCTGCTCGACAAATTCAGGCCGACTCAGCGTGCCATCCCGCACTTTCTGCCACAGCACGAACAATTCCTTGGTCGGACGCATCAAGTCACGGCCCAGGCGACGGGCCGTGTGGCAGCGACTGTCGATCAGCCCCTGAAAATCTCGTTTCAGATGCGCCCAGCACCACTGCAGCCGTCCGAACGACCAATACATCCGGGCACGGTCGCAGTGGATCACCCCCGTATAAGCCTCTCCCAGCCAATCCGTAAGAATTTCGGCGGCGCGCGAGGTCCGGGTGGCGAACAGCGTGAAGGTTGCCGCCACAAAGGTCCAGATCCAGCTTTTGGTTTTGCCTTCCTTGGTCGGCGACTCATCGATGTACAGGACGGCTTGTTGTCGCAGTTGGCGGACCAACTCGTCATAAGCCGGTTGCACCGCCTCGGCGGCCAGTTTCTGCAACGAGACCATCCAGCCGGGACAGGCCGGTTGATGGAGAATCATACTCAAGAACAGGGCGGCGCGCCGCTTGGACTGGCGGAAGCAGGACATGAGCAGGCCGCTGAAAGCGATCAGGCGTGGTCCGGCCTGGCCGGTTGGGACAGCGGCGGGCAAGGCGCCACAGGTGACGGTGCCACAGCGACAGGTCAGGCGATGGCGTTGATATTCGGTGACGCTGGGCTTGATCTCAGGCAGTTCCCAAACCTGGTGCCGCAAGGGTTGGGGATCAGTGCCGCTCAGGGGTGCAGCGCAGCGGCGGCAGGTCGGCGGCACGCAAGGGATGACCTGTTGGCATTGTTCGGTGGGGAGCAGAGGCCGTTGGTGCTTGGCGTGGCCAGGCTGGCCGCCGGAACGGCGTGGCGATTTCGTCGTGTGGCGGACAGGCTTGGCATGAGGGTGTTCGGCCGAGGGCGGCACGGAGGAGTTGGTCGAGTTTTTGGTCTGTTTGGATTCTAATTCGGCAATGCGTGTGTGCAACTGCTCGATGTAGGCGCGAACGTGGGGAGGAGTTCCCTCGAAGAAGGTTTCCGGTGGGAGCGGCATCCTGTCCATGTCAGACAACCTAGTAAGATGCGTCTTTCAGGCCAGACCGACACGTGACCGATTACCCCTGAACCTGCTTCGGTGTTGCGGTCCTCAGCGCGCTGGCGATCTAGTCCTGCGCGCTGAGGTCGAGAGGTCCGCTGCCAATTGGCGGAACTTCGTTCGACGCGGCGGTGGTTCCGACCGCAGCAGGTTGCACACATTGACTTACGCCAGCTGTCGAGCGGACCGAAGCAGAAAACGCTTCGACGCGAATTCACCTCGGCGTATCGGACCAGCGCGCGCAAGGTCCACGGCGGCAAGCCCATTCTCGTTTCATCGGTGAGGTGGTGGACGGGACCCGATCAGCCCTGGCAAGGTCGTTATCCCCCGACGAGCGCTCCGCGACAAGTGTGAAGGCGGCCCGCAGCGCTGGGCGTCGTAGTTGTTGTGGTCCTCGTAACCAGGGAGGATACTGCAGACCCGACTGCGCACTATCGACAGGAAGGAGTGATCAGTGCGGCCGGGCCCGCGGGCCTGTTTGAGGGCTGCAGCCAATACACAATGTGAGCCAGATGCGCGAGTCGGATCGGTGAACGGGAATCAGTACGGCATTGCCTGAGAGCTGACCTGACGACGGCTCGATCACTAGCGGAGTGCCGAAGAAGGCTAGGCATTGTGGCCAAGGGGCTGCTATGCTCATAGTCAGCCCTAGTGGGAAGGAAAAGACCTGACACTTCATCAGATTAGACGCACACGAAGGTCAAGGATTCCCGAACCCGCTCACGAAGTTGGGCGGGGACGTTCTGCCGGGAGTTTTCCAGACCACCAGTGACACCCATGAATGAAGTCACCCGCATCCTGTCCGCTGTTGAACAAGGCGACCCTCGTGCCGCCGAGCAGCTCCTACCGCTGGTCTATGAGGAGCTACGCAAACTGGCGGCGCAGAAGCTGGCTCACGAAAAGCCGGGCCAGACGCTCGAAGCCACCGCCTTGGTGCATGAAGCCTATCTACGGCTGGTAGGTGTGGACCAGGCGCAGCACTGGAACAGCCGCGGCCACTTCTTTGCCGCCGCCGCCGAGGCCATGCGCCGCATCCTCGTGGACTATGCACGGGGCAAACGCAGCCTGAAACGGGGCGCAGGACGCCGCCGGCGCCCTTTCGAGGAGGCCAATCTCATCGCTCCGCGAACCGATGACGACATCTTGGCAGTGCATGAAGCGTTGGAGCGGCTGGCCGACGCCGATGCGGAGGCAGCGGAGCTGGTCAAGTTGCGCTTTTTCGCCGGCTTCACTTCCGAACAAGCGGCCGAAGCAATGGGAGTTTCCGCCCGAACCGCAGACCGCATCTGGCGTTACGCCCGAGCGTTCCTGTTTAAGGAACTGAACGACGCGCACAGCTGATGGGCGCCGCCTGAGCCATCCGTATCTTTTCCGATTTTTTTGGCGGAAGTTGCAGCCAAAATCCGCACTGAAGGACAGACGCACGTGCCGCCTCGACGCTGAGGAGAAGACCATGAACGAACGAGACATCTTTAACAACGCCTTGGCCATCGACGATCCGGCCCAACGCGCCGCTTACCTCGATCGCGTTTGTGGCGAGGATCGGAAGCTGCGCCAGCACTTAGACGAGTTGTTGAGCATACAGGGCAAAGAGGGGAGCTTCCTCGAAGCGCCCGCTCTGGCCGCCGTCGCCACGGTCGATGATCCGATCCGCGAGCGGCCCGGCACCGTCATCGGCCCCTATAAGCTGATGGAACAAATCGGCGAAGGCGGCATGGGACTGGTCTTTGTGGCCGAGCAGCAGCAGCCCGTCCGCCGCAAAGTCGCCCTCAAGATCATCAAGCCTGGAATGGATACACGCCAAGTCGTTGCTCGGTTCGAGGCCGAACGCCAGGCTCTGGCCCTAATGGACCACCAGAACATCGCCAAGGTCCTCGACGCCGGCACCACTCCCAGCGGGCGCCCCTACTTCGTCATGGAGCTGGTCCACGGCATCCCCA
>JASIAO010000172.1 GCA_030041955.1 Acidobacteriaceae bacterium
GGGTCCTGATGGATTCCGAGGGACACCCCGCTGGAAATCTCTTCGCGAGTTCCGCCCAGCAGTTTGCTCAAGCTGGTCGACTGGCATTTCGCCAGGAGGTCCCAGACCGCGTTTTCCAGCGCTGCCTTCGCCATTTCATGGCCGCGCACCGGAGCCATGAAATGCAGCGTCTCCTCCGGGGTCTCTATCGTCTTCCCAAGAAGCAACGGCGTAAGGAAATCCCGCAGCACCATCCAGGCGGTGTCGGTCGTTTCCGAGTTGTAGAAGGGGCCCTCGGCCGCTGTTACCTCGCCCCAGCCACTTGCGCCGTCCTCCGAGCGAACCTCCAGGAGCAGAATGCGCCGGTGGTGGGTCACGCCAAAACTTGTCTCAAACGGCGCGATTAATTGCATGTGGATTTCGCGTGCGTGAACTGCTGCGATCTTCATCGTCTCTCCGGAACAAATTCTGCAACTGATGAAACACACGTTTCAAAAGGAGCATAATGCACACGATGGTGAGCGTTAGTCAAGCCGGGAAATTCCCCGATGTACTTGCCCCGATGAGGATGTTGGTGCGGCAGTTGCTGTGATGAAACAGCTGCAACCTGTAGAGTGGCCCTGCATGGCAATCTCACTGTCCATGCACCCGCTACGATCCAAACCAGCGAAATCCGTGCTTCTGCTCTTCTTCCACCTGGCGCAGCAGCGCCAGCGTGCGCGAGCGCTTGTAGTTGGCGCATGCCATCAGAATCGCATTGACCAGCGCGAGGGGCGCGACGTATGAAGCTCCGAAGGAGTGGGACTCCACCGACGCGAGAAAAAACTCGTCTGCCTGCTGTGCAAGCGGCGAAACGTATGTGTCCGTGATGCCGACGCAATACGCGCCGGCGCGCTTCGCCCGCTGCATTCCCTCTACGGTCTGACGCAATCCGCGACGGAAGCTGACTGCGAATATCAGATCTTTTCTCGTGGCTCCACGACCGATGTAGGCGGCATGTCCTGAAGCCGTTGCGATCTGCACCGGCAGGTCCAGCACAAGCAGATGGTAATGGAAGTACTGGATCAGACTTTCCGCCAGGTCGCCCCCAAACAGAAGGACTCTTCTGGCCGCGTAAATTCTGGGCGCAAGTTGCGCAACCCGGGCCAGGTCGAGGCTGTTGCGCAGCGCATTCAGATTGCGAAGGTCGTTGTCCAGGGACTCGCGAATTGTCCCGGTGAGGCTTGAATCTCTTGGGCCGGCCTGCATGCTGTCGAGGGATGTGGCGTTCGCTATGGCAAGCTCATGCAGATACTGCTGGAACTCCCTGTAGCTGGCAAATCCCATGCTTCGCGTAATACGGACGATGGTCGCAGGGTCGCTGTTCAGGCGCGCCGCTATGTCGCGGACGCTCAGCAGGACGAAGCTTCTGGGATGCTCCAATGCCGGACGGACGATCTCGCGTCGTTTTGGGCTAAGCCCCGAAAGGCGCTGGGCAAGCGATCCACGATCTTCCGGCAGGACACCCGCTTTGTTGTTCGTCGCCATGGCTACATGGAAGAATCGTATGCGGACCAGACAGTGTCAAGTTGTTCTTTGTAATCGCGACAACCAACCCCAATAGCGTGAAACAAAACCGTCAAATATCAGCTCCCGCAGAAGAAACGAGGAGCAGATCTGGAGAAAAGCAGGCATTATTCTGTTGACAACGAACAAGAGAGTGCCCGAAACTGTTGCGCGTTCCACATCCACCCATGTAACGTATGTTTCCAATCCCCAAACGGAACAGGATGGGTTCGCTTTTACTTTCTCGGGAGGCGCTCCAATGCGTTTAACAAACCGGTTTTCCGCGTTCCGCCCGATTTCGCTGACAATGGCTCTGATTTGCGCGCTGGTATTGAACTGCCCTCTGCTGGCTCAGATATCCGGCACCGGCTCCATCTCGGGGACCGTCCGTGACCCTACAGGAGCGGTAGTTCCCGGCGCTTCCATCACTGCCACGGACCTGGCCACCGGCCTGACCCGGCAGGTCCATTCCAGTTCCAGCGGAGACTACACCATCCAGCTGTTGCAGCCGGGCCGCTATCGCCTGGAGATCACGAAGCAGGGATTCGCCACAGCGGACTTTCCCAGCATCGTGGTTAACGTCACCCAGGTCACGGCGATCAATGTCAGGCTTACGGTAGGCGAGACGAGCCAGACTGTGCAGGTACAGGCGACCGGCCAGTTGTTGCAGACCCAATCCAGTACGCTGGGTTCCGTCGTCACCGGCGAAATGGTGCGGAGTCTTCCTCTGGCAGTGCGCAATTACACCCAGATCATCAACCTGTCTCCCGGCGTAGCCTCCGATGTCACAAACGCCGCCGAGTTCGGGCGCGGAGGGGGCGGCAACGGCGGCATCGCAGCCGACGTTCCCATTGCGGCGGGAACCAATTTTCAGGAAAACAACTATCAGATGGACGGAGTGGAAATCGATAACATCGGAGGCAGCGGATATTTTACGGGCGGCGTTGCCATCCCGAATCCCGACACGATCGCGGAATTCAAAGTCCAGACCAGCCAATACGATGCCTCCTACGGACGCAATGCCGGGGCCAACGTCAACGTGGTTACAAAGACAGGCACAAACCAGTTTCACGGCTCGCTGTGGGAGTTCTTCCGCAACGAAGATCTCAACGCGAACGATTACTTTCGCAAACAGGCGGATCAGCCGCGCGCGCTTCTGCGCCAGAACCAGCCGGGCATAACGTTTGGCGGCCCGATCAAGGAGGATAAGGCGTTTTTCTTTGTCTCCTATCAGTCCACACGTCAACAGAACGGATTGGATTCACAGTGCTCGACGGTGCTGAATGAGCCGCCTCTGACCAATGACCGTTCCGCTGCCGCGCTGGGCGCGCTGTTTGCCGGGCAGCCGAACTTCATTCAGTCGCTGTTGGGTGCACCGGCGGGTACTCCCGGTACGGGCGCCAACGTGCTCCCCGACGGCTCCAATATCGCACCGCAGGCTCTGGCGCTCTTCAATCTAAAGTTGCCCAACGGGCAATATGTCATTCCCACGCCGCAGCGGATTAATACTTCGCTGCCCTTTGCCGGTCAGGGAGTCAGCGTGCTCAGCAGCGCCTGCTACTTTAACGAAGACCAGTTTATGACCAATGGGGACTGGGAACAGTCCGCGGCCAGCCAGTGGCAGGTGCGCTTCTTCTTTGCCAACAGCGAGCAGGCGTACACGTTTCCGTCGGCCAACCTCGGCGGCGATACGGTCCCGGGGTTTCCGCTGGAGGAACCGGATCATTTTCGCAACCTGTCGATCACCAACAACCACATCTTTAGTGCCACTCTGCTGAATCAGGCGGAGTTCGGGTTTCACCGCGTCTGGGTCGACACCGGCCAGCAGGAAGCGTTCCAGTATTCCGATATAGGGGCTTCGGTACCCTCTTTTGATAATTTGCCGGAGATAAATATCCTGAACGGCATCACCACGGGAGGAAACGGGCAGACGGTGAAGCTTGCCACCAACACCTTCGTGGGCCAGGACACCGTCTCGTGGACACACGGAAACCATGCTTTCCGCTTTGGCGCGGGTGTCGCCCGTCCGCAGTACAACCTCGTTACTCTGACGTATCTTGGCGGGATCATTTTCGGTACCTACACCGACGCCCTGCTGGGCCAGAGCGCGGCGCAAAACCCAAATTTTTTGAACTTCAGCAACATGTATTTGTCTATTGATTTCCCCAATGAGGATTCGCGCGAATGGCGCGCCCTCGATTACAACGCCTACGCGCAGGACGATTACAAAGTCACTCCGCAATTGACCCTGAACCTGGGTTTTCGGTATGAACGCGTGGGAGATTTGGCGGATGCACTCGGGCGGAATTCTAATTTCAACATTGCCGCTGCCAATGCCAATCCGCCGACAGCCGGGACGCTGCAAGGTTTTGTGGTGGGTTCGAACTTTCCAGGAACTCCTCCGGCCGGGGTTTCGCGTACGCCCGGAGAGCTACCGATTGCCGGAGACGGTCAAAATACTCTGAATCCACGCGTCGGTTTTGCATGGCAATTGCCGGGCACCAGTCGCATCGTGTTGCGGGGAGGCTACGGAATTTTCCATGAGACGGCCACCGGCCAGCCGAATCTTCAGTTGGTGCTCAATCCGCCATTCGGGGAACTACGCGAGTTGGCCGGCGGGAGCAATGCAGCAGCCAACTGGAGCGCACCCTTTGCGCCATTCACCCAAACATTTCCCTTCTTCACGCCGTACTCCCCCACCACGGCATTGAGTCTGTTCACCTACGCAAACAACTTTCGTCCCGCAGTGGTTCAGCACTACAGTTTGAACGTCCAGACGGAACTGGCCAGGAACACAGTGCTGGAGGTTGGGTATCTGGGTACTCGATCTCAGCACCTGCTGATTACCGATCTTCAGGACCAGGCTCTGTCGGCCAGCCCCAGCAATCCCATCCGCGGCCAAACCGGAAACACGGTTGCAAACATTCCTCTGCGGCTTCCGGTCGAAGGATTCGGCCAGACTGCTTTCAACCAGATCGAATCGACCGGTAACTCCTGGTACGATGCTCTGCTGGCGAACTTCACCAAGCGCTTTCAGAACGGTTCGGAGGTACAGATTGCCTACACCTGGTCGAGCAGTCTGTCCGACACTCTTGAATCTTCGATCGGTCCCAATGGAGGCACGAGAACCGGCAACCAGGACAATCCCCGGGCAGACTATGGGCCCGATTATTTCAACCGGCCAAACCGCCTGGTGGCAAACTTTGTGTACCAGATCCCCACGCCCTTTCGCGCCACCTCTGTGGCGGGAGAAACTCTGGCTGGATGGTCTGCGACCGGCGTGGTCGAGATCCAATCGGGGCACTCTCTCTATTTCCTTGATACGAATGGCAGCAATGCTTTCGGCATGAGCGGCCCCGATGCGGATTTTGCCGAGCTTAACCCTGCCTGCACTGCCTCTCAGCTATCCACGCACGGATCGGTGACCAGCAGACTGAATGGTTTCTTCAATAAGAGCTGCTTTTACAGCAACCTCGGCACTCCAACCCAAACGCCCTATCCTTATCCGGTGATCGGGGCGGATGGAGTAGCCACTGGATTCGGCGATTCAAAACCAGGAATGACGCGCGGTCCTGCGCAGAACAATGTGGACTTCGCCCTGGTGAAGACGTTTCCCTTCAGCGTGAGTGGCAAAGAGGCCAACGCTCAATTTCGCGTAGAGACATTCAACACCTTCAACACGCCGCAGTTCGCGGATCCGGGCCTCGATGTAGATTCGCCCACTTTCGGCGTCATCAACACCGCATCTGTCAACCCAAGGATTATGCAGTTGGCGGTGAAATTCAGCTTCTGACGAATGCTCGAATTAGATTTGTCGCCCCAAGCGGAGCGATGTGAACGTCGGGTGGGAATTCGACTTATTCTTGAAATCTTTTTTGCCGGTAAATAAACCCGTGAGAGTCACCGAGGGTCTCGCGCTCGTTCCGGTGCAGTGGACAAGGTCGAAGGAATCTGTTGTCTTGCCGGGATCTTTGCGCAAAAGAATTCGCAGCGAGTTCAATTGAGGGCAGGAATGAAAAAGATAGTGCTGGGTTTCGCCGCTTTTCTTTTTGCCTGTGCCGGTTTGCACGCCCAGGATCAACAGCCGCTCCTGATGCAGGACCCGACGCTGAACGCGACGCACATCGTCTTCGCCTATGGAGCGCGTCTGTGGAGCGTGAGCCGAAACGGCGGAGCAGCGGTTCAGCTGACCAGCGGACCGGGAGCGGAATCCAATCCAAGATTCTCCCCCGACGGCAATTGGATTGCCTTCACAGGGAGCTATAACGGGAACGCCAACGTCTACGTCATGCCTGCCTCGGGCGGACAGCCGCGCCAGCTCACGTACAGCCCCGGATCGGACCTGGTGGAGGGTTGGACGCCGGATGGACAAAATATTTTGTTCCAGTCCCTGCGCGACAGCTTTTCCATACGCTACAAGCAGCTTTATACGATCTCCATACGCAGCGGTTTCGCGAAGCCGCTGCCGCTGCCGATGGGCTATCAGGGATCGTACTCTGCGGATGGCAGTCATCTTGCGTACACGCCCCTGCCGCGCGAAATCTTCTTTGGCGGCGGCGACGATTTCATGAGTGCTTTCGTGGCGCATTACCACGGTGGTCTTGCGCCCCAGGTGTGGATCGCGAACCTCGCGGATTCCAGCGTTGTCAAAGTGCCGCATGAAAATTCCAGCGATTTCAACCCGATGTGGGTCGGCGATAAGATCTATTTCCTTTCGGCCCGCGCCGAGCCCATATCTCTCTACGTGTACGATATGGGCACGAAAAAGGTCTCGAAAGTCGTCGACAATTCCGGCATGGACATCATGTCCGCCTCCGCCGGGCCTGGCGCGATTGTCTATGAACAATTTAGTTCGCTGCACCTGTACGATCTCGCCAGTGGACATGAGCACGAGGTCCACGTGACCATCACCGGGGATTTTCCGCAGGTTCGCCCGCACTTCGCAAAAGTTGCGGATCACGTTTTGAACTCCGGAATTTCTCCCACCGGCGCACGCGCCGTATTCGAAGCCCACGGTGAAATCCTTACCGTGCCCGCCGAAAAAGGCAGCATTCGGAACATCACCAATTCGCCGGGTGTGGCCGACCGCGAGCCTGCGTGGTCGCCAGATGGAAGATCGATCGCGTATTTTTCGGACCGCTCCGGAGTCTACGCGCTCCATATAAGAAATCAGGATGGTATGGGGCCCGTGCGATCGATCGACCTGGGCAATCCGCCTTCTTATTTCTTTCAGCTTGCGTGGTCTCCGGACAGCAAGAAGCTGGTCTATACCGACAAGCGATTGAATGTCTGGTATCTCGATCTGGACCATCCCGCGCCGGTCAAGGTTGATACGGACACGTACTTCGACTTCTTCCCTGGGCTGAATCCCTCGTGGTCGCCGGACAGCCGCTGGATCGCTTACACCAAATTGCTCAAGAATCGCCTGCGCGCCGTGTTTGTTTATTCGCTGGAAACCGGCAAAGCCATGCAGATAACCGATGGCCTGAGCAACGCGGCACATGCCGTCTTCGACAAGAGCGGGAAATACATCTACTTCACCGCCAGCACAAATTCCGGTCCGGCCAACTTCTTCCTGGACATGTCGAGCGATACCCACCAGGTGACCAGCAGCGTTTACGTTGCTGTGCTGCGCAAGGGCATCCCTTCGCCGCTTGCGCCGCAAACCGATGAAGAAAATGTCGCGGCGGCTCCGGCCCAGGCGGCACCGAATCCCTCTGCCAACCAGGAAACGAAGGCCGCCGGTGAGGCGGTTCAGATCGACTTCAACGATATCGGCCAGCGCATCCTGGCACTGCCCATCCCGGCTGCCGATTACACGGATTTGCAGGCGGGCAAAGCGGGAGAGATTTTCCTGCTCCAGACTTCGCCCGAAACGCACCAATCCACCCTTCTCAAGTTCAGTTTCTCCACGCGAACCCCAACGCCATTGCTGGAAGGCATTCAGAGTGCCACCGTCTCTTTCAATGGCGAGAAATACCTCTATCAACAGGGGGATAAATGGGGCATTGTCTCGACGGAGGCTCCCGCCAAGCCTGGCGAGGGCCTTCTGGATATGGACGCGATGCAGGTCTGGGTGGTCCCGCGCGAGGAGTGGGACCAAATGTATCGCGAGGCCTGGCGTATAGAACGGGATTACTTCTACGCCTCCAACTACGCCGGCCTGAACCTCGACAACGCCGAAAAGGAATATGCACGATACCTGCCCGGCATCATGAGTCGCCAGGACCTTAACTATCTCTTTCGGGAAATGCTGGGGAAGCTCTCCACCATGCACATGTTCGTCGGAGGAGGAGATATTCCCAGCCCCACTCCCGTGAGCGTCGGATTGCTGGGGACGGACTACACAACTGCCAACGACCGTTATTGCTTCAAGAAAATCTATAGCGGCGAAAACTGGAACCCTGGATTGCGTGCCCCGCTGACGGAACCCGGGATCGATGTCCACGCTGGCGATTATCTATTGGCCGTGAATGGCCGCGAGCTGCATGCCAGCGACAATATCTACAGCTTCTTCCTCAACACCGCAGGACAACAGGTAACGATCACTGTCGGGCCCAGTCCGGACGGCTCCGGCTCCCGGCAAGTTACCGTGGTCCCCATCGGCAGTGAAATTGCCCTGCGCGGCCGCGACTGGATCTACGGCAACATACAAAAGGTCGACGCGCTAAGCGGCGGGAAAGTCGCGTACGTGTACTTGCCTGATACCACGACGGGTGGATTTACTTCGTTCAACCGCTATTTCTTCGCGCAGGTGGATAAGCAGGGCGCGATCATTGACGACCGTTACAACAGCGGCGGCCAGGCCGCGGATTACATCATCCAGTATTTGCAGCGGACACTGTGGAACTACTGGTATACGCCCAGCGGCGCCGTACAGACCGAACCCGGCGAAGCGATCTTCGGGCCGAAGGTCATGCTCATCAACCCCTATGCGGGTTCGGGGGGCGACCTGATTCCGTGGTTCTTCCATCATCTCAACGTCGGCACGCTTGTTGGAGAGAGGACCTGGGGAGGGGAAGTCGGAATCACCGGCTATCCGCCGTTAATCGATGGCGGACTTGTTACTGCGCCCAGCCTTGCATTCTTCACGACCCAGGGGCAATGGGGAATCGAAAATGAGGGTGTCTCCCCGGACATTGAGGTGGGTATGGATCCGGCGGCATGGCGTCAGGGCCGCGATCCGCAGCTTGAAAAGGGAGTGCAGACGATTCTCGATGAGTTGAAGGCACACCCCCTGCCCAAACCGACGGTTCCGCCGTTTCCCGACTATCCAACTGCGCCTTGAATTGGTTTCAGAAGATTCCCAGGAAAGCGAATCGAGAGATTCCACATGTCGGAATCGCAGACGCCGCAAGACTTTGGAGTTAGA
>JASIAO010000173.1 GCA_030041955.1 Acidobacteriaceae bacterium
CCCATCCGGCGCTTCACCCCGAAGTGGGTCTTTGAGAAATTCAATTACTACTTCCAGCGAATGGTGGAGTGGTATGAGCGGGTGGTGCGGCGCTCGCTGATGCGCCCGGGGCTGACCACCGCCGGAATTCTGATTGGGGTGGTACTGCTCCTGGTCGTGACGTTCCCGTTCCTGGGGCGCGCCTACTTTCCGCGGACAGATCCGGGGCAGTTCATCATTAACGTGCGCATGCCCAGCGGCACGCGGTTGGAGGTGAGCAACGACTACATCGCCAAAGTGGAACAGATAATCCGGCAGACGGTGAAGCCAGCCGATCTGGGCATGATCGTCTCCAACATCGGCGTATATCCGGATCTGTCGGCCATCTTCACGTCGAACGCATCGATGGATACGGCTTTTGTGCAGACCAGCCTGAAGGAAGGGCACAGCATCGGAAGCTACGAGTACATGCGGTTGGTGCGCCGGAAATTGGCGCGCGAGATGCCGGAGCTTACGACGTACTTTCAGGCAGGCGGATTGATCGACGGGGTTATCAATCAGGGGCTGCCGGCGCCCATCGATGTGCAGGTGAGTTCAAACAACCTGGACGGCGCCTATGCGCTGGCCGAGAAGCTGGCGGCAAAGATCAGGACGTTCCCGAACGTCAGCGACACGTATATTCCGCAGGACGTGAATTATCCCGGCATCGCTCTGAACATCGACCGCGAAAAGGCCAGCCTCATCGGCCTCTCCGCACAGGACGTGGTCGATAACGTGATCACGGCGCTGACCTCCGACGGCATGATCGCGCCGAGTTACTGGATCGACCCGAAGACGGGCAACAACTATATGGTTACGGTCCAGTACGCGAATCGCTGGATCAATCACATGACCATGCAGGATTTCGAGAATATCCCGCTGCGCGGTAAAGAGCCTGCGGGTTATCCGCCGACGGACGAAGAGCATTTTGCCGCCGATAATATGCCGCAAATCTGGACCGGCGACCACAGGTACGGCTACACGCCGCTGAAATCGGTGGCGGATATCCAGCTGATTAACACGCCGACAGAAGTGGATCACTACCAGATCCGGCGGGTCATTGACGTCTATGTCGCAACGAAGAGTGAAGCCCTGGATCAGACGGGCAAGAGAATCCGCAATCTGATTGCGAACACGAAGACGGACCGGAACACGCTGATCACGCTGCACGGGGCGGTGGTCAACATGAATGAGGCCTTCCTCGACTTCGGGCTCGGTCTGATCATCGCCATCGCGCTGGTGTACCTGGTGCTGATGGCGCAGTTCACCTCGTTCATCGATCCGTTCATCATCCTCATGGCCATCCCGCCGGGCATCGCTGGAGTGGTGCTGATCCTGGTGCTGACGGGCAGCACGCTGAACATCATGTCGCTGATGGGAACGATCATGATGACCGGCATCGTGGTGTCGAACAGCATTCTGATCGTGGACTTCTCGAACATTCTGCATGGGCAGGGGCTGCCGCTGCTGGAAGCGACGGTGGAAGCGTGTAAGATGCGTCTTCGCCCGATCCTGATGACCTCGCTGGCCACCCTGCTGGGCATGATTCCCATGGCCATCGGCGCCGAGGCGGGCAGCGAACAGTACGCGCCGCTGGCGCGCGCCATCATCGGCGGTCTGGGGGTATCGGTGGTGCTGACGATGTTCGTGGTCCCCGCGGTGTATCTGATCATTCACACGCGCACGGAACAGCGCGCTGGAGCGGCGGAGGGCGCCTGAGGAATGCCTAAGTTCGCGCTCAAATATCCGTTTTTCATCATCATGCTCTGCCTGATGGTGGCGCTCGTGGGCATGGTGAACCTGTTCAGCATGCCGGTGGACCTGTTTCCCGATATCGACATGCCGGTGGTGGTGGTCGCAACGTTCTACAACGGTATGCCGCCGGAGCAGATCGAAGCGGACATCACCAACACCTTCGAGCGGTTCTTCACGCTGGCGGCGAACGTGGATCACAGCGAGTCGCGTTCGCTGACCGGCGTGAGCCTGATTAAGATCTACTTCAAGCCGGGGACGAATCCAAATGCGGCTTTGAGCAACATCGCCAACCTGGCGATGGCCGATCTGCGCCGCTTGCCGCCGGGGACCTTGCCGCCGGTGGTGCTGGGACTGACGGCGTCCACGCAGCCGGTGTGTCTGGTGACGCTGGAAGGCAAGGGGCTGAACGAGACGCAGCTGAAGGATCTGGCGCAGTTCGAGGTGAGGAATCAGATCTCGAACGTGCAGGGCGCCTCGGTTCCGCAGCCGTACGGCGGAACTTACCGGCAGATTCAGGTGTACGTGGATCCGCTGAAGCTGGAGGCGCGGAACCTAAGCCTGAACGACGTGGTCAGGTCCGTGAACAGCTCGAACCTGATCCTGCCTGCCGGCGACGTGCGCATCGGGACGAAAGACTACAACATTTACGCGAACAGCCAGTTCCCCGACGCGAAGTCGATGAACCAGATGCCGCTGAAGTCGGTGGGGAACGGCTCAGTGCTTGTCGCGGATGTCGGACACGCCGAGGATTCGGGCGCGCTGCAATACAACATCGTACGCATCAATGGGCAGCGCTCGGTGTATGTGCCGATTTTCAAACAGGGCGGCAACAGCAACACCATCACGATCGTGAACGGGATGAAGGCGGCCATCAAACATCTGGTCGATGTGCCGGCTCAGCTCAAAACGGCGGTGGTTTTCGATCAGTCAATTTTCGTCAAGCTGGCGATCAAGAACCTGGTGAAAGAGGCCACGATCGGGCTGGTGCTGACGGGCATCATGATCCTGGTCTTCCTGGGCAGCCCGCGGGCGACGTTCGCCGTGATGCTGTCCATTCCGCTGTCGGCTTTGGTGTGCCTGCTGGTGACGCACGTGATGGGCGGCACCATCAACACGATGATTTTGGGCGGGCTGGCGCTGGCCTTCTCGCGCCTGATCGACGACTCCGTGGTGGTGCTCGAGAACATCTTCCGCTACATGGAAATGGGCGAGGCACCGCGCATTGCTGCGGAAAAGGGCGGCATGGAAGTATCGCTGGCAGTGCTGGCCGCGACTTCGACGACGTCGATTGTCTTTTTCCCGGTGAGCTTTCTCTCAGGAATCAGCAAATATCTGTTTGTGCCGTTGGCGCTGGGCGTGGTGATCTCCATTTTTGCGTCGTATTTCTTCGCCATGACGGTGGTGCCGCTGTTCTGCGCGACGTTTATGCGACTGCATCACGAGGCGGGCGACAAGAGCCATCCGGATGCGGGAAAACGCTCGTGGTTTCAGCGCGGGATCGCGAAGTTCAACGAGTACTTTCGCATCATGCTGGACCGCTACGAGGCGCTGGCGCGGCGCGCGATGATACGGCCCGGGCTGACGGCAGTGCTCATTCTGGCCGGCGTGGGGCTGGTGCTGGGCGGATTGTTCCCGTTCCTCGGCCGGGCATATTTTCCGCGCACCGATCCGGGGCAGTTCATCGTGAACGTGCGCATGCCCAGCGGGACGCGCCTGGAAGACAGCAACGATTACATCGCGAAGGTTGAGGGTGTCATCCGGCAAACCGTACATCCCGCGGATCTGGGAATGATCGTGTCGAATATCGGCGTCTATCCAGATCTGTCGTCGATCTTTACGCCTAATGCCTCAATGGATACGGCGTTTGTGCAGACCAGTCTGAAGGAAGACCACAGCATCGGGAGTTACGCGTACATGCGGCGGGTGCGGCAGAAGTTGTCACGCGAAATGCCGGAGCTGACGACGTATTATCACGCCGGCGGGCTAGTGGATGGCGTGATCAACCAGGGCCTGCCTGCGCCGATCGATGTGGAGGTGAGCTCGAACGATCTGGAGGGTGCATTCAGCCTGGCGCAGGATCTGTCTCGCAAGATCAGGGCGTTTCCCGGAGTCAGCGACGTTTACATTCCACAGGATCTGAATTATCCGGGTTTGCAACTAAACATCGACCGCGAGCGGGCCAGTCTGATCGGGCTTTCGGCGCAGCAGGTCGTCGACGACGTGATCACCGCTATGACATCGGACGGGATGGTGGCGCCCAGTTACTGGATCGATCCAAAGAGCGGAAACAACTACATGGTCACGGTGCAGTACGCGAACCGCTGGATCAATCACATGAGTATGCAGGACTTTGAGAATATTCCGCTGCGCGGGGCGCACCCGCCAGGATACAGCCCGCTGGAGGAAGCGTCTTTTGCATCGCCTCAGCTACCGCAGGAGTGGGTTGGATCGCACCGATCCGGGTACACACCGCTGGGATCGGTGGCGAGCGTGCGACTGATCAACACGCCGACGGAAGTGGATCACTACCAGATCCGGCGGGTCATCGATATTTACGTCTCGACGAAGACGGAAGCGCTGCAGGGTGTGGGGGCGCGGATCTCACGGCTGATCCGGGACACAAAGACGAACCGCAATACGGTGCTGCGGATGCGGGGCGCGGTGGTGAATATGAACCAGGCGTTCCGCGAGTTCGGGCTAGGGCTCATCGTCGCGGTGCTGCTGGTTTATCTCATCCTGATGTCGCAGTTCACCTCGTTTGTCGATCCGTTCATCATCCTGATGGCGGTTCCCCCGGGTCTGGCGGGCGTGGTGATGATCCTGTTGTTCACCGGCAGCACGCTGAACATCATGTCGCTGATGGGCGTGATCATGATGACCGGGATCGTTGTTTCGAACAGCATTCTGATCGTCGAGTTTTCGGGAATTCTGCATGAGCAGGGAATGACGCTGCTGGACGCGACGGTGGAGGCGTGCAAGGTGCGCCTGCGGCCGATTCTGATGACTTCTCTGGCGACCCTGCTGGGCATGATTCCGATGGCGATCGGTCTGGAAGCGGGAAGCGAACAGTATGCTCCACTGGCGCGTGCCGTCATCGGCGGGCTGGCGGTTTCGGTGGCGGTGACCGTCTTCCTGGTGCCCGCCGTCTATCTGGCGATCCACTCAAGAAAGGAACGCAAATTGAACGAGCAGGAGGGGGCCGAGGCATGAGGAAGGCTCTGATTCTCGGTACGGGTGCGATCTGGTGCAGCCTGGCAATGGCGCAGACAGGGCTGCCGGCGGCGCCGCATCCGCAGGCAATTCCCGTTCTTCAGGCGGCGAGTCAAACGGCGCCCGGTGGTCAAAACAGCGCGCCGGCCGCGACAATGCCGCCACCGCAGGGGCCGCAGCTCACGCTGGGTGAGGCGGAGCAGATGGCGATCCGGAACAATCCGCGGGTCACGGTCGGCAAGCTGCTGGCACTGGCGCAGCATCAGGTTTATCGTGAGGCTTTGTCGGGAGAACTGCCCACCGTGAATGGCGCCGTAACCGGCGTGGAAGCGGAGGAAGCCACCCGTATTTCCGCGGGAGCGCTGACAGCATCGCGGTTATTCGAGCATGCGGGCGCGGGCGTGGATTTTACTCAGCTCATCTACGACTTTGGGCATACTCACAACCTGGTCCTCTCGCGAAAACTCAGCGAGAAGGCTTCGAATGCCAACGCGCTGGCCACCACGGAAGAAATTGTGCTGGCTACGGATCAGGCGTTTTACGATGCGCTGACCGCGCAGGCGGTGCTGCGGGTCGCGGAACAGACGGTGAACACCCGCCAAACGACGGAAACGCAAGTAAACCAGATGACACAGAACAAGCTCAAGTCAACTCTGGACCTGAGCTTTGCCGACGTCAACCTGTCGCAGGCGCAACTGTTACGGCTGAATGCGCAGAGCAATGAGCAGGCATCGATGGCCACGCTCGATGCGGTGTTGGGCCTCGATCACGACGTCGATTACGATCTGGTGGAGGACACCGGCGCGCCGCCGCCGCCGCCAGCCTCCGTGGCGCCACTGATTCAGACGGCGCTGTCGCAGCGGCCGGATCTGCAGGCGCTGAACTACGACACCCAGTCGGCACAGAAGTACGCGCGATCGGAGTGGGACCAGTTGTTGCCCTCGATTTCCGCGGCGGGCACCGCCGGCATTGTTCCCGTGCGCCCCGACCAGTATTACACCGCAAACTGGTGGGGTGGAATTGGCGGCAATGTGAATATTCCGATCTTCAACGGATTCCTGTATGTTTCGCAGGCACGCGAGGCGAAGTACCGGGAACAGGCTGCATCGGAGAACGCGCGCGATCTGCGGGATCGTATTGTTCGCGACGTGCGCACTTCATGGTTGCAGGCCAACACCTCTTGGCAGCGGATGGCGGTAACAGCGCAACTGGTTCAGGAAGCCGATCTGGGCATGAAGCTGGCGCAGGCGCGATACACGCTGGGACTGAGTTCGATCGTGGAACTGAGCCAGGCGCAGCTGCAGCAGACCAGCGCGCAGATCGAGGATACGAACGCTCGCTACCAGTACCGGCTGTCGCTCTCGACGCTGAATTATGAACTGGGCAACGCGCCGTAGCATCTGCCAGCGCTGCAACGGCCAGCGGTCAGACGGTAAGCGGGAGCCGGTAACCTGGGTTACAACTCCGGTTTTCCGCTTACGGAGCGCCGGACCCGACGGCGCGGCTCTCGATCTGGTAGTTGGAAGCGCCTGCTGCTGTCTGTTCCGGATACTGGCCGCTTACACGCATGTCCACGATGTTGCCCTGCATCTCGGGGGTCGCGGTGATGGTGTCAGTGTCGGTGCTGATCACCGTCAGATACGGGCTGTTCTGCGAGGCCACATAGACTTTGCCATTCGGGTAGTTATAGATCGCGGCGATGGCGTGGGGATTCGTGATGGGATTCGAAGGAAGCTGGATTGTCGTCTCGACCGAGTAATTGGTGAGACTGACAACTGTGACGCTACCCGCAGATCCTGCGCTTGTTGATGTGGGGATGTCGCCCTGATTGGCGACATACACACGGCTGCCATCCTGCAGAACCGCAACTTCGACCGGATGCTCGCCTACGGGGACCGTGGCAAGGACAGTTCCGAAGGTGGTGCTGTCGTTCCCGTAGGTATCGAGGCTCACATCGATGATGCTGATAGTGTTGGAGTCGTAATTGGCGGTGACCAGCAACTGGCCGTTGCGATAGTAATCCGCATAGACCGGGCCCGCGCCCGTGCCCAAACTGATGGTCCCGGTCGGGTTGAATTGGGTGTCAATGGCGTTGAGCTGCGAGTTGATGACTGTGATCGTTCCGCTGCCGCGATTCATGATGAAGGTCCGGAAAGTGTCCGGGGTCATGAAGCCGTAGACGGGGCAGACGCCCAGCGGCAGGCGGGCAGAAATGGTGTTGGTCGAGGTTTCGATGGCGTCCGCTTCGCCGGTAACGGTGACGGACGATGGGGTAGCGCAGCTTCCCCAGGTGAGCGAGCCGCTGGAAGAGGAGTTGCCCTGGCTGATGGCATAGACGCGCTCGGCGCTGGTGTAGCCGGCGAAATTAATCAGCGACGGGGCGACGGGAATCTCCTGCTTCAGCGCTTCCGGAGAGCCGGTCATCTGCGCGACGCAGTTCGTCACGAGGCAGGTTGGCCCGTGCAGCCCGGCCTCGGCAACGTAGAGGCTGGAGGTGGAAAGAAGCGTGTTGGTGGGGATGGAGCCCGGCAGCAGCGTGCTGGTTTCCACGTTCTTGGTCAGCAGGCCAGTGGTTCCGAGCGAGCTGCCCGGTTCGGCGGGTGCGTTGATAAGGGTTCCATCGCAGTTTGGCGCGTAGATCTGCGATCCGGTGGAATCCAGCGAGAAGGTGAGCGGGCCGTTGCCGCCCTGAGCCTGGCCGACGATCGAGTCGCCCGAAAAATCCACCAGGCTAATGATGCTGGGCGTGGAATAGGTGACCCCAGAGCAGGCATTGGTGCCGGAGGTATCGGGGGTGAATCCCGGCTGCGAGAACAACGTGATATACGCCGTGGGCTGGCCGGCAGGCCCCGTGGGATAAATGGGCGTCACGACGGGCCGGTATTGGTTCCCGCACCCGGCCGCCAGCAAGACGACCCCCGTGACGGTTGCGGCGATGAAGAGTGACGAACAATGAACGATGCTGCGGTTCCTGAACAAAGGCCTGCTCTGTTTGTGGCTGCGCCCGCAGCGCAGGCGATTCAGCCATGCCATGCTACCTACTCGCAAGTACCCAACTCCTCCATCCGGCCTTTTGGAAGGCACGAATGTGACTGTAATGCTGGTAGAAAGATGATTGTACTGTACCGCGCGGGGTCCGCGCCCGCGGTGGAAAAGCCCCATGACCGTTGAGAGCGAAGAGACTGGACGAAAAGGTCCGCGAACCCTGCGCTGGCAATCGCAGGCGGTGTTGCTGGCGCTGATTCCTGTGACTGCGATTTGGTTGACGCTGGCAGCGGGACAGGCATGGCAGATTGCTCACGGACCGGTGTTGGAAGCTGTCGTGATCAGCCTGGGGTTCGCGGCGTTCGTCTTCGT
>JASIAO010000174.1 GCA_030041955.1 Acidobacteriaceae bacterium
AGAAAATCGTATCGATACGCGCCTCCCTCCGCGCGCACCGGCAATCCCAGCGCTACTAATCCGTGAATCCTTCCATCGCCGCAGCAGGCCTGCAACCCCACCCACGCTCCGAACGAAAATCCCGCAAACAAAATCGGCCGCGCGTACTCTCGCTCCAGCCAGTCCAGCGCCGCGCGCACGTCGTCCTGCTCGCCGCATCCAAAATCGTGCTCGCCTTCGCTCAGCTCGGTGCCGCGGAAATTGAAACGCAATACCGGCAGTCCGAAACTCTGGAACGCCTTCATCGCGTGATACACAACCTTGTTGTGCATCGTGCCCCCGCCCAGCGGATGCGGATGGCACACCAGAGCCGCGTACGGCGCCGTCGCCGCTCCCGCATTCAGCAGCGCTTCCAGCTTCCCGGCCGGCGAGCGAAGGTCGTCGACGGTGCGCAGCACAGCGGTGCCAACGTGAGTCTCAGTCATCTCTCTTCATTTTACGAACAGCGTCTCGGGTATCCTGATCCTTCACTCCTTCGCCATGATTCCCGATCCGATTCAGATCACCCGCCGCCTCGTGGACATCGAGTCCATCACCTGGAACGAGGGCGCGGTGGGTGCGTTTCTCGCAGAATTTCTCGCCAGCCGCGGCTTCGCGGTCGAAAAAATGCCTGTCGAGCAGCCGCCGGAGAGCCGCTCCACCAGCGAACGCTGCAACGTCTGTGCGTGCACGCCTGGCCAAACGCCCGATGTCGTTTTCTCCACACACATGGATACCGTCCCGCCCTTTATCCCATCGAGCGAGGACGACGAGTTCATCTACGGACGCGGATCCTGCGACGCCAAAGGCATCATCGCCGCCCAGATCGCCGCTGCGGAGCGCCTCCGCGACGAAGGCGTTCCTGTCGCGTTGCTCTTTGTCGTCGGCGAGGAGCGCGATTCTGCCGGCGCCAGGCTCGCCAATCAGCATGCGCGCGGCAGCCGCTTCCTCATCAACGGCGAGCCGACCGATAACCGCGTCGCGCTTGCCTCGAAAGGCACGCTGCGAGCCGTCATCCGCACCGCTGGCAAGATGGCGCACTCCGCCTATCCCGAGCTCGGCGAGAGCGCCACGCACAAAATGGTCGAAGCCCTCCGCCGCATCCTCGAGATTCCCCTGCCCTCCCTCGAAGGCATCGGCCCCAGCACCCTGAACATCGGCACCATCCACGGCGGCCACGCTCCTAACGTCATCGCCGACGCTGCCGAAGCTCATGTCATGGTTCGCCTCGTCGGCCCCTCGCAGCAGATCCGCCGCGCCATCGAGTCCGCCATCGCCGGCCTCGCCACCGTCGACTTCATCCTCGAGATTCCCTTCCAGCGCATGCGTTCCGTCGAAGGTCTGCCCACCATGGTCGCCGCCTTCACCACCGACGTTCCCTTTCTCGGCAACTGGGGTGAGCCCGTTCTGCTCGGCCCAGGCTCCATCCACGTCGCGCACACGCCCCACGAGCGCCTCGCCAAATCCGAACTCTTCGCCGCCATCGATCTCTACGTCCAGGTCGCGCGCCAGCTCGTAACCGCGCTACGCTGAAGGCATGGCTCAGTCTCCCGCCGCTGCCTCGCAAATCCCCAACCGACTCGATCAGGCCTCCTCCACCTACCTCCGCTCCGCCATGCACCAGCCCGTCCACTGGCAGGAGTGGGGCGAGGCCGCCTTTGCGCTTGCCGGCCAGCTCGATAAGCCCATCCTGCTCGACGTCGGCGCGGTCTGGTGCCACTGGTGTCATGTCATGGATCGCGAGTCCTACGAGGACCCCACGCTCGCAGCCACGATCAACGAGCACTTCGTCGCCATCAAGGTCGATCGCGATGAGCGCCCCGACGTGGACGCGCGCTACCAGGCCGCCGTGCAGGCCATCGCCGGCCAGGGTGGCTGGCCACTGACCGCCATCCTCACTCCTGACGGCAAACCATTCTTCGCCGGAACCTATTTCCCGCGCGAGGACCGTTACGGCCGCCCCGGTTTCGAGCGCGTGCTCCTCACGCTGGCCGAGGCGTGGCGCTCCCGCCGCGACGAAGTGCTCGAGTCCGCCTCCAGCGTCATCGCCGCCATCGAGCACGGCGAGACTTTTTCCGCGCGCGGCGAAGGTCTCTCGCTCGCCATCGTCGACAAGCTCGTGCAGTCCGCGGTTGGCCAGTTCGATCCGCGCCATGGCGGCTTCGGTTCGCAACCAAAATTCCCTCACCCCGCAGCTCTCGACCTGTTGATCGATGTCGCAGCGCGTACCGGCGATGAAGCCGCGAAAACCGCCGCCACCATCACGCTCGCGAAGATGGCTCGCGGCGGTGTTTACGATCAGCTGGCCGGCGGCTTTCATCGCTATTCGGTCGACGAGCGCTGGGTCGTCCCGCACTTCGAGAAGATGCTCTACGACAACGCCGGCCTCCTCGGCAATTACGTCCACGCCTTTCAGAGCTTCGTCGACCCCGAATTCGCCGCAGTCGCCCGCGACATCATGCGCTGGATGAACGAGTGGCTCAGCGATCAGCAGCGCGGCGGCTTCTACGCTTCGCAGGACGCCGACATCTCCCTCGACGACGACGGCGATTACTTCACCTGGACGCGCGAGGAAGCCGCGGCCGTCCTCACCAGGGAAGAGCTGGCCGCCGCCGAGCTTTGGTACGACATCGGCGATCTCGGCGACATGCACCACAACCCGAAGAAAAATGTTCTGCACTGCGGCTTGTCTCTCGAAGAAATCGCCCAGCGCCTCAGCCGCACCGCCGCCGACATCCAGCGCGACCTCGGCTCCGCCAAGGCGAAGCTCTACGCCTCCCGCCTCCAGCGTCCCACGCCCTTTATCGATGGCACCATCTACACCGGCTGGAACGCCATGGCCATCTCCGCGTATCTCGATGCAGCCCGCGTCCTCGATCTCGACCCGCCGCGCACCTTCGCGCTGAAATCCCTCGACCGCATCCTGCGCGAGGGATGGGATTCGCACTCCAGCCTCGCCCACGTCATCGCCTATCCCGATCAGCCCGGCGCCACCCGGCAAGTCGCCGGCATCCTCGACGATTACGCGCTGCTGGCGCACGCCTGCGTCGACGCGTGGCAGGCCACCGGCGAAATTCGCTACTACACGACCGCCATGCAACTGGCAGAGACCATGATCGCGAAGTGCCACGATCCCGAAAAAGGCGGCTTCTTCGACACCGAGCAGAACTCCGGCGACAAACTCGGTGCTCTCGCCGCTCGCCGCAAGCCCATGCAGGATTCTCCCACTCCCGCCGGCAATTCCACCGCCGCCGCAGCGCTCCTCCGTCTCGAAGCCCTCAGCGGCCGCGCCGATTTCCGCGAGAAGGCCGAAGACACCTTGGCCGCGTTCGCCGGCGTCATCGAGCATTACGGCCTCTACGCCGGCAGCTACGCCCTCGCCCTGGAGCGCCTGCTGCTGCCGCCCATCCAGGTCGTGATCCTGGGGCAGGGAACCGGCGCTCGCCAGCTCTCCGCCATCGCCAATGCGCGCTACGCCGTCAACAAATCCGTGATCTCTCTCCGTCCTGATCAGGTCGCCGCGGACAAGCTCCCGCCCGTCCTCGCCCAAACCCTGCCGCATCTCCCGCAACTCGCATCCGCGGGCAGCAACGCCATCGCGCTCGTCTGCCGCGGCGCTTCGTGCCTGCCGCCCGCCGCCACTCCCGACGAGCTCATCGAGCAGATCAACTCAGCCCTGTGAAAGCAGAAAACGCAAACTCTCACCCCTCACTCAGGAAGGACAAAGGCAGCATGGGTAGAAATCCAGGAGTCGCAGTTGTGCAGATCGCCCTCAAACGCTTCGGTCTGGCTGCGACATTGGTGTCGGCCTGCTGCTGCCCGTTGTCGGCGCAAACTCCAACCCGGCCCCTCGAGGTTGTGACCGGTCCGGGAGCAGTCGAGATCACCTCCGGCAGCTCCGTCCTCGACGTTCAGGTCGTTGAGGACAACGTGGTTCGCGTGCATGTCCGTCCTGACGGACAATCCTCTCCGCGGACCCTGGTTCTCGATCCCGATTATCGGCCGCCCGCCTGGGTTCGCACGGCCCGTGAAGGCGGCGCCTATGTTCTTTCCACCGCCGATCTCTCCGTGCATGTGAAGACGGCGAGCCCCTTCGGCATCACCATCGACGATCGCGCCGGGCATCGCCTGCTCGAAAGCGTACATCCCTTCCGCGAGGCGCGGGACCGCGGTGTGGCGATGCTGCACGGCAAAGGCGACACCTTCTACGGCATTCGAGGCCTCGGCCTCCGGGACTCATCCATCGGCCTCACTCGCAATTCCGGCGATCCCGTTGTGCAGGGCATACAAGGCGACAGTGGCGGGCCCTGGATCTTCACCGTGAACTACGGGCTGCTGGTCGATTCAGACGGCGGCGAGTTCACGACCGCGCCGGGCCGCCTGACTTTCCTGCACGGTTCGCGCGCCGATGTCGAGTACTTCGTTTCCGTCGGCCCGCCCCTGAAAACCATGGCCGATCTCTCGCGGCTGGTGGGGCCGCCGCCGCTGCCCCCCAAATGGACGCTTGGCTTTCTCAACAGCCAGTGGGGTTCCACGCAGGCGGAAGTGGAGGATATCGTTGCCACCTATCGCCGCAGCCAGATCCCCATCGATGGATTCATCCTGGATTTCGACTGGAAAGCCTGGGGCGAGGACAATTACGGCGAATGGCGATGGAACAGCACATCGGGCCCGGGGAATGTCGATCCGGATAAATTCCCTGATGGAGCATCCGGTGTCTTCGCAAAACGCCTGGCCTCTGAAGGCGTTCATCTGGCCGGAATCCTGAAACCGCGGATTCTTCTCACCGTGGCCGGCAATCCCGATCAGCCCACCCAGGCCGCCGCTTACGCAACCGAACACGATCTCTGGTACCCCGGCGAACCGGCGATGCCCGACTATTTTTCGCACCGCATGGCGCGCGATCTGGACTTCAACAATCCGCTCACCCGAACCTGGTTCTGGGACCACCTCCGTCCCGCTTTCCACGCCGGTATGACGGCATGGTGGGACGACGAGGCCGACGTCAGCTACAAAACCATCTTCAACAATTTTCAGTTCCTCAATATGGGCCGCATGCTCTATGACGGGCAGCGCGCCGAATCGAACCTGCGCGTCTGGTCCATCAATCGCGCCTTCTATCTGGGAGCGAGCCGCTATGGTTACGCCGGGTGGTCGGGCGATATCTCCACCGGTTTTGCCAGCATGGCCTTTCAGCGCCGCCGCATGCTGGCCGCCCTCGATACCGGAGAATTCCACTGGAGCATGGACACCGGGGGATTCGGCGGCCATCCCTCGCCGGAAAATTACGCGCGCTGGATCGAGTTCGCCGCGTTTGTTCCCATCATGCGCGTGCACGGCGCTCTCGACGAGAAGCGCCAGCCCTGGGTTTACGGGCCGGTGGCCGAAGCCGCAGCGCGCGACGCCATCGATCTCCGCTACCGGCTGCTCCCCTACATCTACTCGTATGAGCGTCTCGGCGCCGAGGGCGACGTCGGCCTGGTGCGCCCGCTGTTCTGGGAGTTTCCGCACGACCCGCAATCGGCCGCGCAGCAGGGCGAATGGATGTTCGGCGACAGTCTCCTGGTTTCGCCGGTCGTTACCCAGGGAGCCGCATCGCAGCAGGTGTATCTGCCTCCCGGCGAGTGGTTCGACTATGCCAGCGGTCAGCAGCTCCGCGGCGCTCAAACCCTCGAGGTTCCTGTCGACCCTGTCACCTGGAAAGACATTCCCCTCTTCGTCCGCTCCGGCTCCATCCTGGCCACCCAGCCCCTCGAGCAATACACCGGCGAGCGTCCGGTAACCGAGCTGACTCTGGACGTCTTCCCCTCGTCCCGCCCAGCGACCTTTCTCGTCTACGACGACGACGGCACGACCTACGATTACGAGAAAGGGCAGTACTTCCGCCAGGCCGTTACCGCGCTGCGCACAGGCGGCGAAACAACCATCACCCTGGCCCCGCGCACCGGCAGCTACGCTGGCTCGCCGACCACCTATCTGCTCAGGATTCACACCCCGGCGCACCGCGTGCTGCTCAACGGCAAACTCCTGCCCTCCGTCGGCGCTGCAGACCTCTCCACCGAAGCGGGAGTGAACTGGGCATCCAGCCAGGATCGATTTGGCGCCTCGGTTCTCTTGCGGGTCGCCGCAGGCCAGGGCCCTGCCGTTGTATCGCTGCGCTGAAGACGCAAACGCAACCCCGATGGCCCACAATCGTCGGTAACATATCACCCCTCCACGCCCGCTCGTTCCCGCGGCGCATTCTGCTATGCTTCAGGGGATAATCAACAATTCCGGGGTACCGCCATGGCGAAAAGCGTCAATAAAGTCATCCTTGTGGGCAATGTCGGCAAGGATCCCGAAATCAAATTCGCGGCCAACGGCAACGCCGTCGCCAGCTTCTCGCTGGCCACCACCGACCGCACCAAAGACCAGACCGGTAACTGGACCGACCGCACCGAATGGCACAACCTCGTCGCTTTCCAGCGCACCGCTGAGATCATCCGCGACTACGTGAAGAAGGGCTCCAAAATCTACGTCGAAGGCCGCATCCAGACCCGCTCCTGGGACGACAAGGAGACCAACCAGAAGCGCTACAGAACCGAAATCATCGTCAACGATCTGGTCCTGCTCTCCGGCCGCGGCGAAGGCGAATCCGGCGGCTCGCGCTCCGGCTCCTCGTACGACCAGCGGCAGCCCGCGCACGCCGACGACCTCGTTCAGTCCACCGAAATCACCGACGACGACATCCCGTTCTGACGTGGATTCTCGTCTTTCCCCGATGATTTACCGCCTGACCTAATTCAATCCTCGGGCCCGGCCCTCGCTTCGCCTGGAATAACAATCCAGTCATCGGCTGTGCCGTCGCGTGCCTGCGCGGGGCAGCATGGGCGAGATGGATGATTCCACGGCCACGCTTCCGGAGTCGCGAGGCGCCGAACC
>JASIAO010000175.1 GCA_030041955.1 Acidobacteriaceae bacterium
CCGGAACAGCGACGCCACGCGCGTCAGCACGCCCGGCCTGTCTTCCACAAGTGCTACGAACGTATGCAGCATAAAAGCATTCCCCAGTTTTTAGCTCCTGGTTATTAGCTTCTGATTTCCACTCAGCGTGAGTCCTGACCCTTCTACTAACAACTAGCGACCCACAACTACTCTCACTTATCCTGCGCCGTCTCCACCAGCGGATTATGGCCCGGCCGCCGAATCATCTCGTGCAGCGCCGACCCCGCCGGAATCATCGGGTACACCGAGTCTTCCTTCTCCACGTGGAAGTTGATCACGAACGGCCCCTTGTGCCGCCGAGCCTCTTCCACCGCAGGCAAGACTTCAGAGCGCTTACTGACGGCCAGCCCGCGAATCCCGTGCGCCTCGGCCAGCTTCACAAAGTCCGGGCTGCGCAGCGGCGATGACTGATAGTTCTTCTCGTAGAAAAACTCCTGCCACTGCCGCACCATCCCCAGATACCCGTTGTTCACCACGGCGATATTCAGGTCCAGCTCTTCCTGCGCCGCCGTCGACAGCTCCGCCGCCGTCATCTGGAACCCTCCATCGCCGGCGACCACCCACACTTCCTTTTCGGGGCACGCGATCTTCGCCCCAATGGCGGCAGGCAGCGCAAAGCCCATCGTTCCCAGCCCGCCCGACGTGATCAGCGTCCGAGGCTCGTCGTGCTTGTAGTACTGCGCCTCCCACATCTGGTGCTGGCCCACGTCCGTCACCACAATCGCCTTGCCCTCCGTGGCGCGCCACAGATCGTGCAGCACGTGCGCGGCATATAAATGCCCGCTGTCCGGCAGGTTTTTGATATCCCGCACCGCGACCTCGCCCTTGCTCGACTCGATCTCGCGCAGCCACTCGGACTCCTGCGCCTTGCGGGGAGCTAAATGCGGCAGCAGCGCCTCCAGCACTTCCTTCAGGTCGCCGATCAGCGCCACATCCGCCTTCACGTTCTTGTTGATTTCTGCCGGATCGATCTCGATATGGATCTTCTTCGCGTTCGGCGCGTAGGTCGCGAGCGTCCCTGTCACCCGGTCGTCGAAGCGCATGCCGCACGCGATCAGCAGGTCCGACTGCTGGATCGCATGGTTCACCCACGCCTCGCCGTGCATGCCCATCATGCCCAGCGACAGCGGATGCGAGGCCGGAAACGCACCCAGCCCCAGCAGCGTCGACGCCACCGGAATCCGCATCCGTTCCGCCAGCGTCATCACCTGCGCACCCGCACCCGACTGCAGAATCCCGTGCCCCGCCAGAATCACCGGCTTCTTCGCTTTCCGGATCAGCTCAGCCGCCTGCAGAATCGCCGCCGACTCCGTCTTCAGCATCGGGTGCGGCCGATGCGGCCTGGGCGCCGCTGCCGCAAAATCGAAATCCGCGCTCGCCTGCTGCGCGTCCTTCGTGATGTCCACCAGCACCGGCCCCGGACGGCCCGATTTCGCCACCAGGAACGCCTCGCGGATCATCGGCGCGATGTCCTCCGCGCGCGTCGCCACGTAATTGTGTTTGGTGATGGGCAGCGTGATCCCGGTGATGTCGATCTCCTGGAACGCATCCGTCCCCAGCACCTTGCTCGCTACCTGGCCCGTGATGCACACCATCGGCACCGAATCCAGCATCGCCGTCGCAATGCCCGTCACCAGGTTCGTCGCCCCGGGCCCGGAGGTCGCAATCGCCACGCCCACCCTGCCCGACGCGCGCGCGTAGCCGTCCGCCGCGTGTGCCGCGCCCTGCTCGTGCCGCACCAGCACGTGCCGGATCGGAAACTTCCGCAGCGCATCGTACGCCGGCAAAATCGCCCCGCCCGGATACCCGAAGACGACGCTCACGCCTTCGCCCTCCAGCGTCGCCCACAAAATCTCCGCGCCCGTCAGCCTTGTGCTGTTCGCGCCCGCCGGATTCGCGCTCTTCGCCTTTGCCTGCTTCCCCGTGCTCATCCTCGTCCCCCTTGCGGCAGGTTCCAGGAAACAGCGGTTCGGGTTCGGCCAGTCATGCAGTCCCACCGCGCTTTCGTTGTCACAACGATGCCGGCACCCTACACGCCGCCCCAACCCCTAATCCGTAGCCCGTAACCCCTGCTCTTCAGTTTGTGACCGCTCCCTGCGCCGCCGACGAAACGCTGTCGGCATATTTGCGAAAGACTCCGCGCTCAAATCGCGGCGCCGGCGCCTTCCAGTCTTTCAGTCGCGCCGAAAGCTCCTCCTGGGAGATCTCGACGTTCAGCTTTCTGTTGGGGATATCGAAATGAATCAGGTCGCCTTCGCGCACCGCGGCAATCGGCCCGCCCACCGCGGCCTCGGGAGCCACGTGGCCCACCATCAGCCCGTGCGTCGCTCCGCTGAAGCGTCCATCCGTCAGCAGCGCCACCGTCTCGCTCAGCTCCGGAATGCCCGCGACTGCCGCCGTCACCGCCAGCATCTCCTGCATGCCCGGTCCGCCCTTCGGCCCTTCGTAGCGGATCACAATCACGTCGTTGGGCTTGATCTTGCCGGACTCGACCGCCTGGAACGCCGCATGTTCGCTGTCGAAAACCCGCGCCGGCCCGCGATGCTCCAGCCGCTTGTGCCCGGCCACCTTGATCACCGAGCCCTCCGGCGACAGGTTGCCCTTCAGGATCACCAGGCCGCCCGTCGGCTTAATCGGGTTCTTCGTCGGCCGGATCACATCCTGCCCCGCCGTCTCCTTCGCGTCCGCGGCTTCTTCCTTCAGCGTCTTGCCGGTCACGTTCAGGCACTCGCCATGCAGCAGACCCGCGTCCAGCAGCCGCTGCGCCAGCAAACGGCTCCCACCCGCCTCCTGATAATCTACGGCCACATACCGCCCGCCCGGTTTCAGATCGCACAAGAGCGGCGTCTTCGAGCTGATGCGATCGAAGTCGTCAATCGTCAGCGGAATCTTCTCCTCGTTCGCAATCGCCAGCAGGTGCAGCACCGCGTTCGTCGATCCGCCGCTCGCCGCTACGCTTGCAATCGCATTTTCCATCGCCTTCCGGGTGAGAATCTGGCTCGGCTTTACGCCTTTGCGCACCAGTTCCATCACCATGCGGCCGGCTTCGCGCGATGCCGCGAGCTTTTCCCCCAGAAAAGCCGGCACACCCGACAGCCCAATCGGCGAAATCCCCAGAAACTCGCATGCCATGGCCATCGTGTTCGCCGTGAACTGCCCGCCGCACGCCCCCACCCCCGGACACGCGTGCGTTTCCACTGCTTCCAGCCCCGCGTCGTCCAGCCGTCCCGCGGCATGTGCGCCGATGGCCTCGTACACATCCTGGATCGTTACGACTTTGCCGTTCAGATGTCCCGGCGCAATCGACCCTCCGTACAGCATCAGCGAAGGAATATCCAGCCGCGCCAGGGCCATCACCGTCCCTGGCATGTTCTTGTCGCAGCCGGCGATGGCCACAAGGCCGTCGAATTGATTGCCGCGCGCGACCAGCTCCACCGAATCGGCAATTACCTCACGGCTGATCAGCGAGGCCTTCATACCCTCGGTGCCCATCGTGATTCCATCGGAGATGGTGACAGTGTTGAACTCCATCGGCGTACCGCCCGCCTCGCGAATCCCCTCCTTCACCGCTTCCGCAATCTGCCGCAGATGAAAATTGCACGGCCCGATCTCCGTCCACGTGTTCGCGATCCCGATAATCGGCTTCGCCAGGTCCTCACGCGTGAAACCCACCGCGCGAAACATGGAGCGCGCTCCCGCGCGGCTCGGTCCTTCGGTGACGGCAATCGAATACAGCTTGCCGGGCGTCTTTCCTCCCTTGCCGTTGTTGCTCATGCGCGAGCGCTCTCCTCCGTGTTGGCACGAGGCGCCACCCAGAAGGCCGCGTCGTGCTGCTTTTCAAATTTGTCCAGAGCATCCGCGTGCCGCAGCGTCAGCCCAATATCGTCCAATCCCTCCAGCAGGCAATCGCGCCGGAACGGATCGATCGAGAACGTCGTCGCGAATCCCTGTTCGTCGCGAACCGTGCTCTCTTCGAGCGAAACCGTCAGTTTGTAATTTTCCGTCTTCGCCGCGCGATCCAGCAGCGTCTGCACCTGTTCTTCCGGCAGCGTGATCAGCAGAATCCCGTTCTTCCCCGCGTTCGAATGGAAGATATCGGCGAATGTCGGCGCAATCACGCACCGGAATCCGTAATCCCCCAGCGCCCACGCTGCATGTTCGCGCGATGAACCGCAGCCGAAGTTCCGCGCCGCCACCAGAATCTGCGCTCCCTGGTAGCGCGGATTGTTCAGCTCGAACCCCGGATCCTGCCGCCAGTCAAAAAACAGAAATTCTCCATACCCGGTGCGCTCGATGCGCTTCAGAAACTGCTTCGGGATGATCTGGTCCGTATCCACATTCACGCGATCCAGCGGCATCACCTTCGATGTCAATGTTCGAAATTTCTCCATTAGAGAACCCCTAATCTCGCTGCTGTCTTTCGCTAACTCGCTATCTCGCTAACCCGCTCACGGCTTCTTCGCTCGTCTTAAATTCCCAGGTCCGCACGTCCGTGAAATGCCCCGCAACCGCGGCCGCTGCCGCCATCATCGGGCTCACCAGATGCGTCCGCCCGCCACGGCCCTGCCGGCCCTCGAAATTCCGATTGCTCGTCGATGCGCACCGTTCGCCCGGCTGCAGAATGTCCGGATTCATGCCCAGGCACATCGAACACCCTGGCTCGCGCCATTCGAATCCCGCCTCGCGGAAGATCCGGTCCAGGCCCTCGCGTTCCGCCTGCGCCTTCACCAGTTGCGATCCAGGCACGACCATCGCGCGCACGTTCCGGTGGACCTTGTGCCCCGCGACCACTTTCGCCGCTGCGCGCAGATCCTCGATCCGCGAATTCGTGCATGACCCGATGAACACGCGGTCGATCGCAATCTCCTCGATCGGCGTCCCCGGCTTCAGGTCCATGTATTCGAGCGCCCGCGTGTACGCGCGCCGGTCCGCATCGCTTTGCGCATCCGCCGGATCGGGCACCTGCCCGGTCACCGAAACCACCATCCCCGGATTCGTTCCCCACGTCACACACGGCTCAATCTCGATGGCCGGAATCGTCAGCTCCCGATCGAACTTCGCGCCGGGATCCGTCGCCAGCTTCTTCCACTTGGCCACGGCCTCGTCCCACGCCGCACCCTGCGGAGCAAACGGCCGCCCCTTCAGCCAAGCAAACGTCGTCTCGTCCGGTGCAATCATCCCCGCGCGCGCGCCCGCTTCGATGCTCATGTTGCACACCGTCATCCGGCCTTCCATGCTCAGCGCCCGTATCACGGATCCCGCATACTCGATCACGTATCCCGTCGCGCCATCCGTCCCGATGCGCCCGATAATCGCGAGCACGATATCCTTCGCGGTCACTCCCTCGGGCAACTCGCCTTCCACGCTGATCCGGAACGTCTTCGCCTTCGACTGCGGCAGGCACTGCGTCGCCAGCACGTGCTCCACTTCCGACGTCCCGATCCCGAAGGCCAGTGCGCCCAGCGCGCCGTGCGTCGACGTATGCGAATCCCCGCACACAATCGTCATGCCCGGCTTGGTCAGTCCCAGCTCCGGCCCGATCACGTGAACGATGCCCTGGCGCGGCGATTCCACGTCGTAGAGCGTTACGCCGAACTCCGCGCAGTTCTTTCTGAGCGTCTCAATCTGCTTCGCCGCAATCGGATCCTCGATCACCACACGGTTCGGGGTCGTCGGCACATTGTGGTCCACCGTCGCAATCGACCGGTCCGGCCTCCGCACTTTGCGTCCCGCCATCCGCAGCCCATCGAACGCCTGCGGCGAGGTCACCTCGTGGATCAGGTGCAGATCGATGTACAGTAGCGCCGGCTCGTCCACCGGCTCCGCAACCAGATGCGATTCCCAAACTTTTTCAAACAGCGTTTTCGGATTTCCAGCCATATTCATCTCTTGGTCCTGCAAAATCTCCTGCGCCGCAAGGCGCGT
>JASIAO010000176.1 GCA_030041955.1 Acidobacteriaceae bacterium
CGGGAACGCATCGCGCTGCTGCTGGACGAAGGAACATTCGAGGAGACGGACCGGTTCGTGGAGCATCGCTGCACGGATTTTGGGATGGCGGAGCGGCGCGTGCCCGGCGATGGGTTCGTGACCGGATACGGAAAGATCGACGGGCGGACGGTCTTCGTGTTCGCGCAGGATTTTACCGTCTTTGGCGGGTCGCTCTCGGAGGCGAATGCGGGAAAGATCGTGAAGCTGATGGACACGGCGATGCGCGTGGGTGCGCCGCTGATCGGGCTGAACGATTCGGGCGGGGCGAGGATCCAGGAAGGCGTGGTGTCGCTGGCGGGGTACGCAGATATTTTTCTGCGCAACACGCTGGCCAGCGGGGTGGTGCCGCAGATTTCGGCGATCCTGGGGCCATGCGCGGGCGGAGCGGTGTATTCGCCGGCGATTACGGATTTCACGCTGATGGTGGACAAGACCTCATACATGTTTGTAACGGGGCCGGACGTGATCAAGACCGTCACGCATGAAGATGTGACCAAGGAGAAGCTGGGCGGGGCGACGACGCACAACGAGATGTCCGGCGTGGCGCATTTTATGGCGCACGACGATGCGGAGTGCCTGGCGATGGTGCGGGAACTGCTGAGCTTTCTGCCGTCGAACAACCTGGACGATCCGCCGCGGCGTGCGTGCGCGGACCCGGTGGATCGCGCGGACGCGGAGCTGGATGAGGTGGTGCCGGCGGAGTCGAATCAGCCATACGACATTAAGGACGCGATTACGCGGATTGTGGACGAAGGGTATTTCTTCGAGGTGCACGAGCATTTCGCAAGGAACCTGGTGGTGGGCTTTGCGCGGATGAATGGGAGGCCGGTGGGGATTGTGGCGAATCAGCCAGCAGTTCTGGCGGGGGTGCTGGACATCGATGCGAGCGTGAAGGGCGCGCGGTTCGTGCGCTTCTGCGATGCGTTCAATATTCCGCTGATCACGCTGGAGGATGTGCCCGGATTTTTGCCGGGGACGCAGCAGGAGTATGGCGGGATTATCCGGCACGGGGCGAAGCTGCTGTACGCGTTTGCGGAGGCGACGGTGCCGAAGCTGCTGGTGATTACGCGCAAAGCGTATGGCGGGGCGTATTGCGTGATGAGCTCAAAGCATATCCGAACGGATGTGAACCTGGCGTGGCCGACGGCGGAGATTGCGGTGATGGGGCCGGAGGGTGCGGTGAACATCGTATACGGGCGCGAGCTGGAGGAGACGGTGCGGGAGGCGGAAGCCAGGGAGGGTCCGCTGAGCGAAGAACAGCGGGCCGCGGTGCGTGCGGAGGCAAGGGCGGCGCGGGTGCATGAGTTCCGGGAGCAATTTGCAAATCCGTATGTGGCGGCGGAGCGGGGATATGTGGACGCGGTGATTCTGCCGCGGGAGACGCGGCGGAGATTGTGCGCGGCGCTGGAGATGCTGGACGGGAAGCGGGAGAAGAATCCGCCGAAGAAGCATGGGAATATTCCGCTGTGAGACAGGGTGTAGGGGATAGGGTGTAGCTGGTAGCTGGTGCGCTAATTGTGGCCGTAGATGCCGATTGTGGATCCCGAGGCAAGGATATGTCCGCGGATGGCGGCGTCGAACTGCACGCGGGTGATGCCGGCGGGGAAGTCGAGGCGCGCATCGAGCGCGTAGATGCGGAAAATGTAGCGATGGGGACGGCCGGGAGGCGGGCAGGGTCCGCGGTAACCGATGGCGCCGAAGTTGTCGATGCCCTGCGCTGCGCCGGGAGGCAGACGCATTTGCGATGAGGCGTTCTCGGGGAGGGCGCGGGTTTGGGGCGGGAGGTTGAAGAGGATCCAGTGGGTGAAGAGGACGGGCGCGTCGGGATCTTCGACGATGAGGGCGAGGCTTTTGGCGCCGGTGGGCGGGGCGGACCAGTGGAGCTCAGGAGAGGCATCGGCGCCATCGCAGGTGAAGCGCGGTGGGATGGGCGCACCGGGGGCGAAGCCGGCGCTGGCTACCGTGAGCGAGAGCGGGGATTCAGCGCGAACGAGCGATGGAGCAGCGAGAAGCACCGCGAGACCGACGGCGGCGACGGAGGGACGGAGCGGGCAGGACGCGCGCATAGCGTACAGGGTACAGCGTACAGGGTGCAGGGTACAGCGATCAGGATACAGAAATCGCAGCACGCAGCGATTTTGTTGGGGGTGAGTGTAGGATGACAACACCGCACCGGAGCGGAGCGAGGCCGGTGGAGAAAAGACCGAGGAGCAGCGATGAGAACCCCCACTCAGAAGCGCGTCGTGCTGCCGCGTTCGAAGCGCAGCGAGCCTGAAAATGCCCGGCACATTGGGCGCACCGATCCGCAGCAGCCGATCAGCGTGTCGGTGATCGTGAAACGCAAGAATCCGCTGGACGTGCAGGCGCTGCGGGGGAAGATCTTGTCGCGCGAGCAGTTTGACGCGCGGTATGGGGCCGATCCGGCGAGTTTCGAGGCCCTGCGAGGCTTCGCGCGCCAGCATGGGCTGGCGGTGGATGAAGCGTCGTCGAGCCTGTCGCGGCGAACGCTGATGCTGCGCGCGCCAGCGCAGGCGATGGAGAGGGCGTTCGGCGTGGAGCTGCACGATTACGAGCCAACGGCTGCGGGGAAGCGCGGGCGGGGGAAGGTCGCGGCGCGGCGGTTCCACGGGTTCACGGGGACGGTGTCGTTGCCTCAGTTACATGCGGGGCTGGTGGACGCGGTGCTGGGGCTGGATGCGCGACCGGTGGCGAAGCCGCACTTTCGCTACCTGAAGGAGCTGAAGAAGAAGAGGAAGCCTGCAGCGCCGGAACAGGAGCAGCCGGAACCATTTAACCCGCCGCAGGTGGCGGAGCTTTACGACTTTCCGGCAGGGGCGACGGGCGCGGGGCAGACGATTGGGATTCTGGAGCTGGGGGGAGGGTACAACACCAGCGATCTGCAGACGTATTTCCAGGGGCTTGGGCTGACGCCGCCGACGGTGACGGCGGTTTCCGTGGATGGGGGAACGAACTCGCCTGGCGATCCGGATGTGGACGGCGAGGTGGCGCTGGACATCGAAGTCTCGGCGTCGATTGCGACGGGCGCGAAGATCGCGGTCTACTTCACGACGAATACGGATCAGGGGTTTATCGACGGGATCACCACGGCGGTGCATGACACGACCAATTCGCCTTCGGTGCTGTCGATCAGCTGGGGAGGGCCGGAGTCGACCTGGGCGCAGTCGTCGATCACCGCGCTGGACGACGCTTGCCAGTCGGCGGCGGCGCTGGGGGTGACGATCACGGTGGCGTCAGGTGACAACGGGTCGTCGGACGGAGTAAGCGACGGGCAGAACCATGTGGACTTCCCGGCGAGCAGCCCGCATGTGCTGGGGTGTGGCGGGACGGAGCTGATTGGGAGCGGGACGACGATCGAGTCAGAGACGGTGTGGAACGACGGCACCCAGGGCGGGGCGAGCGGGGGCGGGTACAGCGCGGTGTTTGCGGCGCCGACCTGGCAGACGGGCGTGGAGGGGTTCAGCGGAACCATGCGCGGCGTGCCGGACGTGGCGGGCGACGCGGCGCCGGAGAGCGGGTACAACATCCTGGTGGACGGCGAGCAGGAGGTGGTGGGAGGGACGAGCGCGGTGGCTCCGCTGTGGGCGGCGCTGATTGCGATCATCAATCAGCAACTGGGAAAGCCGGTGGGGTTTGTGAACCCAACGCTGTACCCGGACGAGGATGACTTCCACGATATTACCCAGGGAAACAACGGGTCGTACTCGGCTGGGCCGGGATGGGACCCGTGCACGGGACTGGGATCGCCGAACGGACAGGAGATCGCCCAGGCTCTGGGCGTGCAGCCGCAGGTTAAGGGGAAGCTTAGTAGACCTCGCGGTGGAAGAGGTCGTCCTTCTCCTCGCAAGGGGAGCAGCAGCACCCGACGGCGCAGCACACCAGGGTCGCGACGCCCAGCATGATGAGGATCGCGGGCAGGTAGCTGCTGAGCGCGGAGAGGTGCGCGAGAAGATCGTGCATGTTGAAAATCTCCATGGCCCGACTCCAGTCAATCAATAAGAAACCTGAATCCTTTATCAGGTTTTCTTCATCGGGTGAGGGCGAGTTCATAATCGCAAAATTCGGGGGCTAAGGGAAGCGTTTTTTAAAATTCCGGCGATCAGTAGTCAGTGATCAGTGATCGGTAACTTCAAAAACATCCCCATCATCCCCCCGGAAGTTGTTGAAAAACAGGGCGTAAGTGGGTAGGGTGCAGGAGGTAGAACATCCCTACCTGCGAGTGATCAGCGATCAGTGGCGCCAGTGGCCAACGATCAGTGACGCCAGCGATCAGCGATCAATGATCAGTGATCAGTAACTGCAAAAACATCCCCATCATCCCCCCGCAAATCGTTGAAAATAAAGGATCGCTGGTTTGCGACCCCCAGGGGTGATCGCGAAGCAGCGAATAGAGAGATGACATGCAGGTCCCTCGGCTTCACTTACCCCCACCGCGCCGGAAGCAGGCGCGCCGGGGCCCCTGGTGCGGTCCGCTCAGGATGACGCCTCATTCCTTTAACTCACGCCGGAGCTGGATGGGGCAGGAATCGGGTTGGGCCGGCTGGTGTAGCCGGTTGCGTGCTCCTTCGGCACCGATCCCGTGAGCTTTGAGGGCAACGGAAAAGCCCGCCACACGGCGGGCTCGCGGGAAATCTCCCTTTATTTTCAGAATATCAGATTGGGAGAATTAGCCTGCCAATTTTGTTGGCGTAGAAGTCGTGTGGTATGAAGGGTGACACTTTGGTAATGGGGCGAAAAGCTTGACAAGCCTTCGCGATCATCTGGCGATCAGAAGGATGGGTACCCGATGCCGACGCGGCCGGCCTATTTCACCGTGACCCACCCTCTTCACGATGAAGCTGCGGAGAAGGATGGCGCGCCCGGATTTGAGGCCGATCCGCTTTACTTCAGGCTCTGGAGTTTTTGCGAGGCGATCTGCGCCGCGTCGGAATCCTTGTCCTGGTCCTTGATCTCGGCGTAGATCCGTTTCGCTTCCTGGGGGTCTGTGGTCTCGTACATTTGCGCGAGCTGCAGCTGCGCCTGTGCCTTGGGCACGGTGGTGGTGGGGTGCTGGATCAGATCGTTGAAGAGGGAAGCGGCCTGCGAAGTGCGTCCGGTCTGCGCGTAGACGTTGGCCAGCGCCAGCTTTGCGAGAGACGAGACGCCGCTATCGTGCGCGTGGGAAGCTTTCTCCAGATCGGCCTCGGCCTGCGAAGTCTGATTCAGATCCAGCTCGGTGACGCCCGCAAAATAGCGGGCCATCTCACCGGCGTGGAGCCATCCATACCGATCAGCGGCCTGCTGGAAGAGAGGATAGGCGGCCTTCGCGCGGTCTGCAGCGCTGGGGTAGGTGTTCTGTCCGGGCTCCTGGGGCGTGCCGGGCTGGGCGAGCGGGGTCTGGTAGATGTCCATCGCCTGGCCGAGCAACTGCTCGGAGGCGTGGGTGCGCTGCTCGTAGATCAGGACGCCGGCGATGATGAGCCCGACCGCGACGATGGCGGCAATGGTCCAGCGGATCACGCTGCCGCGGTTAGCGCCAACCCACTCGAGCCCCGAGGTGGTTGCGGTGACGAACTTATCCTGTTTGAGCGCGCGACGGGTCTGTGTATCCACGAAATTTCCCGGAAAATCCTTTGGGCGGGAAGTGGGCGGAGCGTAACCGCCTGAGATACGTTCAGTCTACCACGCGCTCAGTTAGCGAACCGGATGCGGATGGCTCAGGCCGCGCGCACCACGTCTTCGATCTCGCCGGTCTCGATCTTTTCCTGGCAATCGATGCAGTAGGGGGTCCATGGCAACGCCTCGAGCCGCTTTTCGCCGATGGGCTTGCCGCAGTGCATGCACTCGCCGAAGGAGCCATCGTGCAGCCGCTCGATGGCGAGGCGCACCATGGTGAGCTGGCTGTGGCCCTCTGTCCCCTGGGTGAAGATCATCTCTTTCTGATAGGACAAAACCGCCTGATCGGCCACGTCGAGCGTATCTTCGGCCACTGCCTGACGGCCTTGCTTCACCGCGGTGAGCATACTGCGTTCCAGTTGCTGTTCGTGTTGGCGAAGGCGCTCTTCGAATCTCCGCAATCTGGTGTTTTGGGTTTGGGTGGTCACCGAAGGGAACTCCTCTGGGTCAAAGACTATGCGTGCCAACGTCAATGATTGGACGCACAAATTCATGGAAGATTTGTTTTTGTTTTGCATTCGCGGGCGCGATTTTTTCTTTGCGGGCGCGCAGCCAACCTTTTGCCGTGGAGCAGACAGCAGCTCGAAGCCGGGAGCCAGTGGCTGGTAGCTGGTAGCTGGCAGCGAGTTTGCCGCACAGGGCACGGTGGTGCTGTGCAGCGCCGGCTGAAATGCTCTACGCTGAAAGAGCTATGTACGAAGACTTCCATGCCAAAGATCCCTGGAGCGGCGAAGAGCTTCACTGCCGCTGGACTGCCAACATCGTCGCAATTGCCACGCGCCATGCCGATGCAGTGGACATCCGCTTCGATGTGAACGGCCGCTCGGTCTGGATTGCCATGCCGTGCACGGCGTGGGTGGAGCAGAAGCAGCGGACCGGCCACGTGATCACCGATGCGCTGGCCGCGCAGGCTGCGGGGCGGTATCTGAAGAAGGCGATCGAAACCGGCTACGACAACGGCCGGGAGATGTACACGATGAGCGTTGCCGAGGTGCTGGAGCAGGTGGACGCGGTGCTGCACGAAGCGGGACACACCAGCAATCTGCCGTATCTGGTGCCGCTGGACGACGCGCAGCCGCAGGTGTAGCGCGGCGGATTCCGTGCCCGGCGCTTAAGCTGACATTTCTTTTGCCTGGCGAGCCTTCGCTGCGGCGCGCAAGCCGTTCCGGCGCCGCTCGAGGAGGGCGAGGGCATCGGGAGCGGCGAGCACGACGGCTTCGATGTGTCTGGCGATATCGGGTTCGCCCGTGGCCGCGCGCAGCTCGGCGAGATACGGATGGATTTTGCAGAAGGCGCCGAATATTTCGCCGTGCGCCGCGCGGAAGGCGTCGCCGTCGATGGCGCCGGTGGTGACCATCGACGCGGCCATCTCCCAATAGCCGATTACCATGCGCACCCAGGCGTTGTGCTCGCCGCGGATGGCAGCCATGAGGTCGTCGAAGCTGTCGGGGTTGAAGTCGCTCAGAAACCACGCGCGCGCCTCGCGCAGCACAGGCTCGCGGCGCAGATCGAAGAGCTGGAGATTGAGTTGGGCGCTTTCAAAAGGTGTGGGCACGAAATTCCTCCGCGGGCATCGAATGAATTGTAACGGGTGAGCTCCCGTATAACCGTGCCAGGCAGTCAGTAACTTGACTCTTGACAACCGCAGACTTAGTCTCGAAATGAGGGCAGCGCGGCGATGGTCGCTCAGGCTGTCCGAGACAGCCATGCCGACCGATCCACACTACATCTGGAATTACCTGCCGCTGCTGATGCAGATCTTCGTCGTCGGTGCGATGGCCTTCGGCATGGTCGCGATGTCCTGGTTCATCGGGCGCCATCGCAACCTTCCCGACAAGCTGGCGCCTTACGAGTGCGGCATCCCCGTTGAGGGCGACGCACGCGGGCGCTTTTCTGTGCGCTTCTACATGGTGGCAATGCTGTTCATCCTGTTCGACGTGGAAGCGGTCTTCATGATTCCGTGGGCGGTGATCTACAAGCAACTGCCCGGGATTGCGGGGTCGCGGCTGTTCGGATTCTGGGAAATGCTGGTGTACCTCGGGTTTGTGGCGGTGGGCGTTTTCTACGTGTGGAAGAAGGGCATTCTGGACTGGGCCTCGGATAAAGCGGACCTGTAACTCAAGCTGGGAGATTGCCGGACATAGCTATGGGAGAAGCACTGCTTACCAGGGAAGCCGTCTTCGACGCCCTTGCGGAGAATGTGGCGATTCAGGCGCTGCGGGCCGCGCATCCCGAGGCCATTACCAATGCGAAATTCGATCGTGGCGAGCTGACGCTGGTGATTGCCGCCGATCAGATTCGCGCCGCGTGCCGCACGCTGCAGCAGGCGGGCTACAACTTCCTCGAGGACGTGACGTGCGTGGACTGGTATCCGGTGGAGCCGCGCTTTCAGGTGACGTACCACATCCTTTCACACAAAATGAAGGAGCGGGTGCGACTCCATGCGATGGTGGAGAGCATCGATCCTTCTGTGGACAGCATTACGCCGGTGTGGCCTGCGGCGAATTACTACGAGCGCGAGGTGTGGGACCTGTTCGGCGTGCGCTTCCACGGGCATCCGGGGCTGCGCCGCATCATGATGCCTGAGGAGTGGGAAGGGCACCCGTTGCGCAAAGATTATCCGGTGGAGGGTTATCGCTGATGGCTGACAACCCGCACGCGCCTGAGATTCCGGGCTTCACCGAGACGGCGACCCTGGTCAAGCCACGCCCCGAAGAGGGACCGAAGGACCGGACGATGGTCCTGAACATGGGGCCGCAGCATCCTTCCACCCACGGCGTGCTGCGGGTGGTGCTGGAGATCGACGGCGAGACCGTGGTGAAGCTGGTGCCGGACATCGGCTATCTGCACACGGGTATTGAGAAGACCTGCGAGGCGAAGTTCTGGCAGCAAGTGGTGCCGCTGACGGACCGGATCGACTATCTGTGTCCGATGACAAACAATTTGTGTTACTGCCTGGCCGGGGAAAAGCTGCTGCAGCTGGAGATCCCCGCGCGGGCGCAGTGGATGCGCGTGCTGCTGAACGAACTGACGCGGCTCAATTCGCACCTGGTCTGGCTGGGCACGCACGCCATGGACATTGGCGCGCTGACGGTGTTCCTCTACACCTTCCGCGAGCGCGAAGAGATCCTGCGCATCTTCGAGCATGTCTCGGGGCAGCGCATGATGACGTCGTACTTCCGCATCGGGGGGCTGGCGCTGGAGCCGCCGCTGGATTTCTTCTCTTCGGTGCAGTCGCTGGTGAAGATTCTTCCGGAGAAGATCGACGAGTACGAGAATTTGCTCACGGGCAATCCGATTTTCATCAATCGGCTCAAGGGCGTGGGCTATCTGAGCGCGGAGGATGCGATTTCCCTCGGCGTAACCGGACCGCCGCTGCGCGCGAGCGGGGTGGACTGGGATCTGCGCCGGGACATGCCGTACACGAGCTACGAAAAATTCCAGTTCAAGGTGCCGGTCTCGAACGATGGGGACGTGTGGGCGCGGTATCTGGTGCGACTCCAGGAGATGCGCGAGTCAGTGAAGATTTGCCAGCAGGCGCTGGATGGAATGCCCGAGGGTTCGATCAAGGCCGACGCGCCGCACGTGGTGCTGCCGGACCGGGAAAAGATGAAGACGCAGATGGAATCGCTCATCTATCACTTCAAGATCGTGACGGAGGGATTCCAGGTTCCGGCTGGCGAGGTTTACCAGGCGGTGGAGTCTCCGCGCGGAGAGATGGGCTACTACGCAGTGTCGGATGGGACGGCGAAACCGTACCGGGTGCATATGCGCAATCCGTCGTTTGCGACGCTGCAGGCGCTGGAGACGATGTGCGTGGGGCGGCTGATCGCCGATGTCGTGGCCGTGATCGGGTCCATTGATATTGTGCTGGGGGAGATTGACAGGTGAGGGCTGCGATTGCCGAGGACGCAATGATCCTGACGGAACTGTGGCTTTCGTTCGCATCGGTGATGCGCAGTTATGCCGCGGTGGCTGGTCCGCCGGCGGAGGTTGCGGCGACGGAGGACTCGATCATTGTGACGTGCGGCGCTGCGCAGTTAGCGATGTACGTGGATCCGAAGAGCGGAGCAGGGAACTGGCACCTGCAACGCGGCGGAGCGACTACGATGCAGGGCGCATTCACGCTGCTGCCGGAAGGACACATCGAGCTGGAAGGAAGCGCGCTGGATCTCGATCATGCGGCCATCGATTTTGTGGCGCAGGTGAAGCAGGCGGGGAACGAACGATGAGCACACAACCCGCGTTTCCCAACACGATTTTCTCGCCGGCGCTGGCGGCGCGGTTCGACCGCCTGGTGACGCTGTATCCGGTGAAGCGCTCGGCAATGGTGCCCATGTTGCTCTACGCGCAGGACGAGGTGGGCTACCTCTCGGAAGCGGTAATTTCTGAGGTCGCAGCGCGGCTCGGGGTCTCGGAGCTGGATGTTCGGAACGTGATCAGCTATTACTCGCTGCTGAGGACGAAGCCCGTGGGTAAGTATCACGTGCAGGTGTGCACCAACATCAGCTGCATGCTGCGCGGCGGCAATGA
>JASIAO010000177.1 GCA_030041955.1 Acidobacteriaceae bacterium
ACACGCTTCACAATGCGCGTCGGCTTGGAGCACTTCGGGCAATCCGTGCTCTTGGTCGTGTCCATCATCTTCTTGCGGTCGGCTGTCTTGGCAATCTTGGCCATCGTGGTGCTCCTCAGGGATCTCGTTGCGCGTGCGAGGTCCTGGGCTTCGCGGGAATCGCCTGATCTGTGCAGGGAAGTTGCGGGAAGCCGCTCCGGCGAACAGGATCCTCCGGAATCTGACGCGCTTTCTACAATTTTACACGGCCTGGGCAGAATTCCTGGCTCCGCCAGCGTGATAAAAGTCACTGCTGCCGCTCTTCCAGCCCGGTAGCTTCGAGGGCAGGAGAAGCGGGAAATGAGTACGCAACCGTTGGAAGCAGTCGCCGCAGAGGGAGCCGCAAAGAAAAAAGTCGTTCGCCGTTCCGCGCCGGACCAGTCCCAGCGCATTCGGCGCATCGCCCAGGGTATCTTCGCCGCCCTGAATGCCTGGATCGGCATCCAGTTCTACCTCTGGGTCCGCGGGTTCGAGCACGGCGGCCTCGGCCTGCATGTGAGCCGCCCTCCTGGGGTCGAAGGATGGCTGCCCATCGCCGGGCTGATGAACCTGAAATACCTGATCCTCACCGGCCACGTCACGCCCATCCATCCCGCCGCCATGTTTCTGTTCATCGCCTTCCTGTTGATGAGCCTGCTCCTCAAGAAATCCTTCTGCGCATGGCTCTGCCCTGTCGGCACGCTCTCGGAATATCTCTGGAAGCTCGGCCGGAGGATCTTCGGACGTAACCTCAGCCTGCCGCGCTGGGCCGACGTCGCACTCCGCAGCCTCAAGTACGTGTTGCTCGGATTCTTCGTTTCCATCATCGCCGGCATGTCCGCCGAAGCCCTCGCCAGCTTCATGCTCACCCCCTACGGCCTGGTCGCCGACGTGAAGATGCTGAACTTCTTCCGCTTCATAGGCGAAACCGGGCTTATCGTCCTTGGCATCCTCGCGCTGCTCTCCATGCTGGTGCAGAACTTCTGGTGCCGCTATCTTTGCCCCTACGGCGCGCTCATGGGTATTACATCGTTGCTGAGCCCGCTCAAGATTCGCCGCGACCCCGAAGCATGCATTGATTGTGGCAAGTGCGCGCGCGTCTGCCCGGCGCACCTACCGGTGGACCGCCTCGTCCGGATTCGCTCAGCCGAGTGCAGCAGTTGCATGGTCTGCATAGCTGCATGTCCGGTCGAGCACGGCCTCCAGTTCGCTCTGCCGCCGAAGAAGAGCGCAGCCGAACGCTGGCGTGGCCGCATCGCCAGTCCCCGCGCTGTCGCGGCGATTCTCGCCTTTCTCTTCCTGGGGACCGTGCTCTTCGCGCGCATGACCGGACACTGGCGCACGAATCTCCCGCGGGAAATCTACGCGCAGCTTGTGCCGCACGCGAACGAGGTCACGCACCCCGGCATGGACGGCCCCGACTCTTCGCTCGGTTCGATGCGCTGACACCGGGTGGCCCATTCAAGCCCTCTTGTGGCTTGAGTGGGGCTGCACTTACTCCGCGTGAATCTCATACTGCCCCGGCTTGCTGAGCACAATCGCCACTCGGCTCCCGTTCTCCGCCGGCGTCCCGGTTTGTCGCTCGCCATTCACCATCACCGGCCCAGCGCCCGGCGCGACCGGATAAAGCACCGTCGCCTCCACGCCCGGCGGCAAATCGATCACCGCATGCAGGCTATGCTCGTCATGCGTCTTGCGCAAATTTACCTTGAGCAGCCCCTGCGGCGTCGGTTCCGCGCCCTTCGCCCATTCCAGATCCACCAGATCGGGCCGGATCGTCGTCTTCGCGAATCCTGGTGCCGTCGGCTGGATGCCCAACACCTGCTCCATCAGCCAGAACGTCGGCCCGCTCGACCATCCATGCGCCAGGCTGATGCGGTAGCCCGCGGTGTCGTCGGCCTGCAGATCCACGTGCGGATCGTCCTTCGGCCACGACGGATCGTACGCCTCCCAGAAGCTCGTCGCGCCCTCCGCAATCATCCCACCCCAGTATTCCCGGATCCACTTCAGCGCGGCCTCGCGGTGGTTCATCTCCGCCATCGCGTCCAGCACATACGAGCCGTAATACGGCGTAATAACATCCGGCCGGAACGTCGGCTGCCCCACATTTTCGAGCACGTTCTGCCAAATCGACCCGTACTGATCCGGCTGCGCCACGCCCGCAATCACCGCCATGGCGTTCGTCTGCCAGCGCGGTCCGTAGGAACCGTCCGTCCAGTCCGCGGATTCGTTCGCCTTCGTCAGCGTCTCCGCACGCTCGGCGAAGCGATCGGCATTCTGCGTGTCTCCGATCTGCCGCAGCAGCCACGCCCCGGCGCGGTACGCACGAATATACTCAAGCCCCGTCGTCTCGCGCGCCTCCGGCGTGTCGTGATCCAGCCACAGCGACCAGTCCACATACGGCCAGTCGTTCGTGTGGTTCACCCACTGGTTCTGCGCATTGAAATCCTTGTCCATGAAATCCAGCAGCGCCACGATCCGGTCGTGCATCGACCGCACGTACTCGATGCGACCGCTGTGCTGCACATAATCCTCGAGCTCTGTGAACCAGAACGACGAGTAGCCCGGGATCCCGTTCACAGGCTGCGTAATCGGCAGCGGCCCGATGAGGCGCGTCAGCGTGTCCTCCACCAGGAAATGGTCGCCGAACACCGCGTCAATCACCCTCCCGCTCACGTCTGTGTCTCCCATCCACCGCCCGCGGTCGCGCTTCGGCGCGTCCCAGATGTCGTCCTGCATGCACAGGTGGCTGGTATACGCGCCCGTCTCCCAGATGCGATTCAGCAGCGCATCCGACGACTCGAACGAGCCCGAATAGTGCACCGGGTAATAGATATCTTCGAGCCGGATCGACTTCACGCGGAAGTCTCCGGCCGCCAGGAAGCGAATCCGCGCGTAGCGGAACGCCGACTTGGGCCCGACCACGCTCGCGTGCGGCCCCACGAAGACCGCGTTGTCGCCGAGATAAGGCTCGTTGTTCAGCTCGCCCATCGATTCACCGTAGGCGATCGACACGACGGCTGGCCCGTCGCTGTCCGAAACAACCTGCACGCGGCCCGTAACCTCTCGCCCGAAATCGAGCGTCAGCGCGGGCGTAAAGTTCCGCGTGATGTCCAGGCGAGCCTTCACCGTGAACTCGTGCTCCGGATCGACGTCCGTCTGCGTCAGCGCATCCACGTTTTCGAATGTGCCATTCCCCGGATACACATCCATCACCTTCACTGCCGGCAGGTAGACGTGCGCCAGAAACGGCGAGGCGCCCTCATATCCGGGCCAGTTGTACATCCCGGCGTCGCTGTTCCACTGGAAGAAATCGATGTTCCCCTCGATCGAGCCGCGCGCGTCCACCGCCGGCCACGCACTGTCGTCGAAGCCGACATTTTGCCAGCCATCCGCCGTCTGCAGCGTCGCCTTCCACGCGCCATCGCTGATCAGCATGGCCGGCGCATTCACGCCCTCCGCAGCCGGAACGATCTTCGCCACCAGCTCGCCGCCATGGTCCCCTTCCACTGCGACGATGTTGTCGCCCGCATGCAGCAGCTTCGTCACGTTCGTCCAGAACACGTGCACATCGATCCGTGACTGTGGATCGGCATCGAACCGTCCGGCCTCGGTCCCATTCACCCAGACTTCCGCATTCTGTGGCCCCGCCACGTACAGGTTTGCAATCTGGGGCACACTCTCCACGCGAAAGTGCGCGAGGAAATACCGAGGCGCATCCTGCTGTGCCTGCGTCTGCCCCTTCGCGTCGTGCGTCCAGATGTATTGCTCCGGCAGCGGCTGGTGAAAAGATCCAAACAGCTGCGGCTGCGTAATATTGCGCGTGGGATCAAGCTGCCCCAGGGGCGGCGTGCTCTGCGCGGCAACCGCGCACGCGCTCAGAATCACGAGAACAAACGCAGAAAGAAAACGCCCCATCTCGGTACACTCCTCGTCTCGAGAGATTTCTCCCCGAATTGCCGAAGTTATGCGCCGCGCGCCGCGATGTCAATTCACGCTTCCGTGCTGAGCTCCAGTTCTTCAAATCGCCGCAGCTTGTAAATCGCGATGGACACGATCCAGCTCAGCACGAAGATGCCCACAATGCAGTAGCCGAGCACGCCGAAGTTGTCGTTGAGCCGGCCCACCATTCCCCAGAAGCTCCCCTGCAGGTGCAGTTGGCCGCCCAGCAGCCCCAGCGCCTCAATGCCGCCCACCACCAGCGCCACCACCACCGACACGGCTGTGATGGTCAGGTTGTAATAGAGCTTCCGGATCGGCTTGATGTACGCCCATCCGTACGCGCCCAGCATCAGGATGTTGTCCGTCGTATCGATCAGCGACATTCCCGCCGCGAAGAGCGCGGGAAAGACCAGGATCGACCAGAGAGACAGGCCGCGCGAGGCCTCCGCCGCCGAGATTCCCAGCAGTCCGATCTCCGTCGCCGTGTCAAACCCCAGCCCGAACAGCACCCCCAGCGGATACATGTGCCAGCTGCGCCGGATCATCCTGAAAATCGGCCGGAAAATTCGCGCCAGAAAGCCGCGATTCGCCAGCAGCAGGTCCAGGTCCTCGTCCACATACGGCTCGCCGCGCCGCACCTTGGCGAACGTCTGCCATACGGAGCGCAGGATCACCAGGTTCACCAGCGCAATCGCGAGCAGGAACACCGACGAGACCAGCGTCCCGACCACCCCGCCAATCTCGCGGTAATGGTCAATGTGCCGCTGCAGTCCCAGCGCCGCCGCGGCAATGGCCAGCGAGCCCAGCACCACAATGGTCGAGTGGCCCATCGAAAACATGAAGCCCACGGCCACCGGCCGCTTGCCTTCCTGCATCAGCTTGCGCGTCACATTGTCGATGGCCGCAATGTGGTCCGCGTCCACCGCGTGCCGCAGCCCAAAGCTGTACGCCAGGAACGCCGTGCCCAGCAGCACCGGGAAGCGATGGAAGGCCGCCACCGCCCACAGCCACGCAGCCGCGTTCAACACCAGCAGCAGCGCATAAATGCCCGCAACTCTCCCGCGGACCTGTCCCGTCCCGTCGCTGAACAAATCGCGGAGCGCATTCGGCATCGTAGTTTCCGGAGCGTCTGTTCCCAGTATTACCAATACTAGACTCGTGTCACGCGCCGCACGATGTGATGGGCCTCACTGCGCCCGCATTGCGAAACTCACACTCCGCGCGGAACAATGGGACGGGCCCAACCAGACTCTCCAGGAGGATTGATATGCAACTCGGAATGATCGGCCTCGGCCGGATGGGCTCCAACATGGTGCAGCGGCTGCTCAAAGCCGGCCACCAGTGCGTCGTCTACGACACCCACCCTCAGGCCATGCAGGAGCTTGCCGCGAAGGGCGCGAAGACCTCGAAGAGTCTTCAGGAATTTGCGACTCAGCTCAGCGCGCCCCGCGCCGTCTGGCTCATGGTCCCGGCCGCGGTTGTCGATTCCATCCTCGCCTCGCTGGTCCCGGTGCTCGCGAAGGGCGACATCGTCATCGATGGCGGCAATTCCTACTACCACGATGACATTCGCCGCGCCGGCGAACTCAAGCCCAAAGGCATCCACTACGTCGATTGCGGCACCAGCGGAGGCGTGTGGGGGCTTGATCGCGGCTATTGCCTCATGATCGGCGGCGAAGAGGACGTCGTGAACCATCTCGACCCCATTTTCAAATCCCTCGCTCCCGGCCTGGGCTCGGCCGAACGCACGCGCGGCCGCACCGGCGACCCCACTCCCTCCGAGCACGGTTATCTTCGCTGCGGGCCCAACGGCGCCGGGCACTTCGTCAAGATGGTCCACAATGGCATCGAGTATGGCATGATGGCCGCCATCGCCGAGGGCCTCAACGTCATTCACAGCGCCAACGCCGGCGGCAGGAAACAGGAAGTCGATGCCGAGACCACCCCGCTGCGCCATCCTGAGCTGTACCAATACGACATCGACGTGCCCGAAGTCGCCGAAGTCTGGCGCCGCGGCAGCGTCGTTGGCTCCTGGCTCCTCGACTTAACCGCCGCCGCCCTCCATGAGAATCCCCAGCTCTCCAAATTTGCCGGCCGCGTTTCCGATTCCGGCGAAGGCCGATGGACCGTGCAGGCCGCCGTCGATGAGGGCGTCTCCGTTCCCGTCATCAGCGCGGCGCTCTACGCGCGCTTTGCCTCGCGCGGCGCCGAGGAGTACGCCGACCGCCTGCTCTCCGCCATGAGGTACGAGTTCGGTGGACACCTGGAGAAGACCAGCGGCTGATCCTTCCCGCTCGCCCCTGTACTATGAACTCGATGAGGCCCTCTTTGCCCGGCCGCGCCGAGTTCCTGCGCCTGGCCCGCTCCCATACCCTCGTGCCGCTCTACCGCACGCTCACTGCGGACCTGGAAACGCCCGTCTCCGCATTCTTGCGCCTCACCGCCCCGCCGCGCGGGCGCGCCGGAGCCGCCGCCGAGCCGGAATGTTTCCTGCTCGAATCCGTGGAGGGTGGCGAGCGCCTCGGTCGCTACACCTACATCGGCATCCGCCCCAGCCGGCGCATCATCTCTCACCGCCGCGATATTGAGGTGACCGAGAACGGCAAAACGCGCCGCATCACCGGCGATGTCTTCGCACTCCTGCGCGATGCACTCAGCGGACATACACCCGCGCGTGTTGCCGGCCTGCCGCCCTTCACTGCGGGCGCTGTGGGTTTTCTTTCTTACGATGTGGTTCGACAAATCGAGCGCCTCCCTGAAGCTACCGAGGACGACCTCGGCCTTCCCGACACGTGCCTCATGTTCTTCGACGAAGTCCTCGCCTTCGACCACGTAAAGAAGGAAATCCTCCTCATCGTCACCGCCGATCTCCGTCGTCACAAACCTCAGGCCGCGTATTCGGACGCGCTCCGCCGCCTCGACCGTCTGGAGCGCCGCCTCGCGCAGCCGTTGCCCAGGCTGCCGCGCAGGAAACCAATCGGTAAACTGCGTTTCTCCTCGCGCACCAAAAAGCCCGCGTTCCTCAAAGCCGTCGAACGCGCCAAAGAATACATCGCTGCAGGCGACATCTTTCAGGTCGTCCTTTCGCAGCGCCTCGACGTCGAGCCCGGCGTCGATCCCTTCTCTGTTTACCGCGCTCTGCGCATCGTCAATCCCTCGCCGTATATGTACTTCCTCCGCTTCGGGAGGAAGAAATCCGGTGCAAGCGGGGACGAAACCACGCACATCGTCGGCTCCTCGCCGGAATTGCTGGTCCGCGTTGAGGGCCGCCGCGTGGAGTACCGCCCCATCGCCGGCACCCGCCCGCGCGGGCCGAACGAAGCGGCCGACCTTGCCGCCGAGCAGGAGATGCTGCACGACGAGAAGGAGCGCGCCGAGCATGTCATGCTCGTCGACCTCGGCCGCAACGACGTCGGCCGGGTCAGTGAATATGGAACCGTGAAGGTCACAAATTTAATGTTCGTCGAGCGCTACTCGCACGTGATGCACCTGGTCAGCTCCATCGAAGGCCGCCTCAAAAAGGAACTCAGCGCCGTCGACGCTCTGCGCTCCTGCTTCCCCGCCGGTACGCTTTCCGGCGCGCCGAAAATCCGCGCTATGGAGATCATCGAGGAGCTCGAGCCAACCCGCCGCGGTATTTACGGCGGCTCCGTCCTGTACGCCGATTACTCCGGCAACCTCACTTCGTGCATTGCCATCCGCACCCTCCTCGTCGAAGGTCGCCAGGGATTTATCCAGGCTGGCGCCGGTATTGTCGCCGACTCAGTCCCCGAGAAGGAATACGAAGAGAGCCTCAACAAAGCCCGTGCCGTCATCCGCGCCATCGAGCGCGCGCGTGGCGATTAGTTGTCCGGTAAACTTGAATTGACATGATCCTCCCGTTTGTCCGCGAGCTGCTGGCGGACCTGGAGCACACCCCATCTTTTGAGCAGGCAAGACGCCACCTCGCGCTTGCCCGTGGGCGTCGTCGTGTCTCCGGCCTCACGAATACCGCTCGCGCCCTCTATCTCCCTCTCTTTGCACGCGCCGCCGGCGCTCCGTCCATCGTCATAGTCGCCGATAACAAGGCCGCAGACGCCCTGCATCTTTCTCTTCGCGCCGGATGCGAGCTCACCGGCGCCATTCCGCCCGATCGCGTCCTTCGCCTGCCCGCGCACGACGTTCTGCCCTTCGAAAATCTCTCGCCCCACCCCGACGTGCAGGAGCAGCGCGCGAAAACGCTGTGGAAGATCGCCACTGGCGAAGCCTCCATCGTCATCGCGCCCGTTGAAGCCGCGGCCATGAAGCTCTTTCCCGCGCCCTTCTACGCCGGCCTCGCGCAAATCCTGCGCCGAGGCGAAGAAGTCGACGTCGAAACGCTGCTCGCGCACCTCACCAGCATCGGCTACACGCGTATGGACATCGTCGAAATGCCCGGCCAGTTCACGCGCCGCGGCGGCATCCTCGACGTTTACTCGCCCGAGGCCGACCGCCCCGTCCGCTTCGAATTCTTCGGCGACGAGATCGAGTCCATCCGCAAATTCGATCCCGAAACGCAGCGCTCCGCCGCGCCTCTCGACGAAGCCCGCCTGCTTCCCCTCACGGAAACCCCCGTCACCGAGCGCCTGCTCGCCGCCGTGCACGCCCGTCTCAGCGGAGCGCGGGTCGAATCCGCCGACGACCCCGATCTCGTCGAGGAAGCCATCGCCGCCGGAGGCGTCAGCGTCTTTCCCGGCTGGGAGTTTTTCGCAGGCGTCAATGGCGCTACAGGCACCCTCCTCGATCTCTTCCCGCGCAGCGCGCTCTTCGTCGAAGAGCCGGCTATGATCCGGAACCAGATCGACCGCTGGTGGAACAAACTCGAGCAACGCCACGAGCGCTCCAGCATCGGCTCGCTGATCACTCCGGAAGACCTCTACGTCCGCCCCGAGCTGCTCCAGGCGCGCCTCGCATCGCATCCCGGGCTCGATATCGATCAACTCGGCGCCGTGGATGTCCTCGAAGAAGACGAGACGTTAGGCGAAATCGAGTTCTCCTCGCGCCCCACGCTGCGCTTCCACGGCTCCATCCCCGCGCTCGTCGAGCAGGTCCGCACCCTCATGCAGCAGGAAATCCGCACCCTCCTCGTCGCCGCCAATCAGGGCGAAGTCGAGCGGCTCGCCACGCTCCTCCGCGAATACGAGCTGCCGTACCGCCTCGGCAGCCGCATCCAGCATGCCGGCAGCGAGAACCTCTATGACGAATCCAGCTATCTCGCCGGGGACATGCGCACGCCAGTCATCCTTCGCGCCGCTCTCGCCTCCGGCGTCAGCCTGCCCGACGCTCGTCTCGTCCTCTTCGGCGCTCAGGATTTCTTCGACGAAGCCGACGTGCTCGCGCGCCCCGCACCCAAAAAATCCAAAACCGCGGCCTTCGTCTCCGACTTCCGCGATCTCACCGTCGGCGACTACGTGGTCCACGTGGAGCACGGCATCGCGCAGTATCAGGGACTCAGGGAGATCGAGCAGGATGGCGTCTCGCTCGAGTTCATGATCCTCGAATTCGCCGAGAGCGCCCGCCTCTACGTCCCGCTCACGCGCCTCGACCTCATCCAGAAGTACCGCTCCACCGAAGCTGGTCCTGCTCCCGTCCTCAATCGCCTCGGCTCGCAGCAGTGGGCCAAAACCAAGGCCCGCGTGCGCAAGGCCATGGAAGACATGGCCGACGAGCTGCTCAAGCTTTACGCTCAGCGCAAGGCTGCCGAGGGCCACGCCTTCCCCGCCGACAACGAATTCCAGCGCGAGTTCGAGGATTCCTTCGACTACAGCGAAACCGACGACCAGATCTCCGCCATCGCCGACATCAAGCGCGACATGGAATCCACGCTGCCCATGGATCGCCTCCTCTGCGGCGATGTCGGCTACGGCAAGACCGAAGTTGCCATGCGTGCCGCCTTCAAAGCCGTGCAGGACGGCCGCCAGGTCGCGGTGCTCACGCCCACCACCGTCCTCAGCTTCCAGCACTTCGAGACCTTCAGGAACCGCTTCCGCCAGTTCCCCATCAACATCGAGATGATCTCCCGCTTCCGCACCCCGAAGGAGCAGAAGCTCATCCTGGAACAGGTGGAAACCGGCCGCGTCGACATCCTCATCGGCACGCACCGCCTGCTCTCGAAGGACATCAGGTTTCACGACCTCGGCCTGCTCATCGTCGACGAGGAACAGCGCTTCGGCGTCCGCCACAAAGAGCGCCTGAAGCAGATGCGCCGCGAGATCGACGTGCTCGCCATGAGCGCCACGCCCATCCCGCGCACCCTGCACATGTCACTCGTCGGCCTGCGCGACATGAGCGTCATCGAAACCCCTCCGCGCGACCGCATGGCCATCCAGACCGTCGTCGCCAAGTTCGACGAGAAACTCATCCGCTCCGCCATCGAAGTGGAGCTCGAACGCGGCGGCCAGGTCTACTTCGTCCACAACCGCGTCGAAACCATCTACGAACTCGCTGCCAAGATCCAGGAGCTCGTCCCTTCAGCGCGCGTTGTCGTCGGCCATGGCCAGATGGGCGAGAACGACCTCGAAAAGGTGATGCTCTCCTTCATGCATCACGAGCACGACGTCCTCGTCGCGACGACCATCATCGAAAACGGCCTTGACATCCCGCTCGCCAATACCATCATCGTCAACCGCGCCGACCGTCACGGCCTCTCCGAGCTCTATCAGCTGCGCGGCCGCGTCGGCCGCTCCAATCGCCGCGCCTACGCGTACCTGCTCATCCCACCCGAGCAGGAGCTGACCGAAGTCGCACGTCGCCGTCTTGCTGCGCTCAAGGAATTCTCCGACCTCGGCGCCGGATTCAAAATCGCCGCGCTCGACCTCGAACTGCGCGGCGCCGGCAATCTCCTCGGGGGCGAACAGAGCGGGCACATTGAAGCCGTCGGCTTTGAGATGTACACCTCGATGCTCGAAGAGGCCGTCGGCAAGCTCAAAGGCCAGGAGCGCGTCGAGCGCCCCTCCGTCCAGCTCTCGCTCGGCATCGCGCTGCGCATCGACGAAACCTACATCGCCGAGGAGAATCATCGCCTGCGCATGTACAAGCGCATTGCCGGCGTAGACAGCGAGCTCGCGCTCGACGACGTCCGCACCGAACTGGAAGATCGCTACGGACCGCTGCCGGTCAGCGTCGCGCACCTGCTCGAGGCCGCGCGCCTGCGCATCGAATGCGAAAAGATCGGCGTCTCTCAGGTCGACCGCAAGCGCGACCAGCTCCACATCCGCTTTACCGAGAACGCCGCCGTCGATCCCGGCCGTCTGATGAAGTTGGTGGCGAAGAACGCCAAACGCGGCGCCCAGTTCACCCCGCAGGGCGTACTGAAATTCCCTCTCACCGGCTCGAAGCCAGAAGAAGTGCTGACGGAGGTGCGTGCCCTGCTCGAAGACCTCGCCGTTCAGCCTGCCACCGTCTGATCACTGGTCATTGGTCACTGATCGCTGATCAAAACCACCTCACCAGCTCCCCAAAACTCCCCACTTCCAGCAGCCGCTGTCCATCCGGCGGCGCGTCCAGCGTCTCATGCTCCAGCACCCAGGTGTGCGGATGATGGATGTATACCGCATGCAGCCCGCAGGCCAGCGCCGGGTTGATATCCGAGCGCGGGCTGTTCCCGATCATCCAGGTACTGCCGGGCGCCAGCGAATACTTCGTGCACAGCGCGCGATACGCGTCCGGATCTTTCTCCCGCGGAACTTCCACCGCCGAGAAATACTGTGCTACGCCCGACCGCGCCAGCTTATCAGCCTGCTCCGCCTCGTTGCCCTTCGTCACCAGAATCAGCCGGTGCCGCGAGGCCAGCTCCGGCAGCGTCTCCGCCACGCCATCCAGCAGATCGATCTCCTGATCGGCGATCGACTGCGCGAAGCTCATGATGCGCTCGTGCTTTTCCGGCGTCACCGGCTCGGTCGTGAGCCGCTCGAAGCAGTCCACCAGTGCGCGCCGGAAACTGGCCAGCCCATACCCGTGCCGCCGCACGTTTTCACGCTCTACCTGGTTTAATTGCTCTCGGACCTGCTCGCGCGTGTACTCCTTGTGGTCCAGATAGGAGATGAACGCTGCAATGGCTCGCTCAAAATAGATATTATTTTCCCAGAGGGTATCGTCTGCATCGATGAGCAGCGTCTGGCCTGGAGAGAATCTGGGCTGGTCGCGCATCTCTCCGAGCGTAGCAGGAACCAGCACAACTGCGCGCGGAGCACGGGTGTGAAAATCGCTCTGCATGCGCAACTTTCTGATGTACTTCGGGTTCTAATTTATCGGCAACTGGCGGGCTGGCGGCAATGTCCCCGCGTACGCCGCTGGCGAGACGATCGAAGCGAAATCCTGATTTGAGGCCGCATCTCCTTATGAACCTGCGACGCAAGTTGGGCTCACTCCTGGTCTTCGTGTTTCTGGCCGCCCTGGGCTGTGCCCGTGCGCGTGCCGACGCCGCCTTGTTGCTCGAAGAGCCCTTCGGCGATTTCGGCGCGATGAATCCCACCGGCCACGCCGCCATTTACCTCAACCACGTCTGCGCGGATACTCCAACCCATCTGCGCCCCTGCCGCGAAGGCGAAGTGGGCGTCGTCATCAGCCGCTATCACCGCATCGACGGCTACGACTGGCTCGCGATTCCGCTCATCCCGTACCTCTACGCCGTCGACGATCCCAACGAGATTCCAGAGACCGCCACGACCCGCCTGGAACTGAAGCTGCGCGATACTTACCGCCGCGACCATCTCGAATCCATCGCGCCCGATGACCCGAAAACCGAAATCCCGCACGGCGAGTGGATCGAGCTCGTCGGCGCCTCCTACGACCGCCGCATCTGGGGCTTCCAGGTCGCCACCACCGAACAACAGGACCGTGAGCTGATCGCGCGCTTCAACCATCGCCGCAATATTGCGCACTTCAATCTCTTCTTCAACAACTGCGCGAATTTCGCCGAGAAGGTCTTCAATTTCTATTACCCGCATTCCATGCATCGGAACTTCATCGCCGATGCCGGCATGATGACGCCCCAGCAGGCGGCCAGATCGCTCGAAAAGTATGGCCGCAAACATCCCGACACGGAGTTGCGGACCTTCGTCATTCCCCAGGTTCCCGGCTCCATTCCGCGCAGCACGCCTGTCGACGGCGTCGTTGAGTCGCTGGTGAAGTCGAAGAAGTATGTCGTGCCGCTGGCTGCGCTGCACCCATTTGTCGCGGGCACCCTGGTCGTCGCGTATCTGGGCGACGGCCGCTTCCATCCGCCCACCCACGCCGAGGTTTACAACCCGCTCATGGACTGGGAGCCCCTCCAGCCGTTACAGCTCCAGACTGCCGACGCGAGCGAATCCTCCGAGAGCCGCGACACTCCGGCGCCTGCCGTGCGCGACATTCGGGTCGCCGATGACACCCAGCCCTAGCGGCCTGTCGCAGCCACAACGCTGGTTCCCAAAACTGGTCGCAGCTTCCGGGCTGCGATTTTCACCGGAACATCACCGCCCGAACCGCCGCCCATCTCCTCACGTATCATCCTCTTTTGATTCTTCGGAGGATTTCCGTGCGACGTTTCCTGTTCCTCGCCATCTGTTCCGCGTTGTTCGCGGCCAACTTCACGTGTCTGGCTCAAACGCCCGCGGCGCGGCCCGTCGCGAAACAGATCGCTCCTATTCCGGGCTATGACCCCACCGCGATGGATACTTCGGCCGATCCCTGCGTGGATTTCTACCAGTACGCGTGCGGAAATTTCGCGAAGCTTCATCCGATTCCCCCTGATATGCCGGAGTTCGATGAGTTCGTGAACCTCTACGAGTTCAACACCCAGGCGCTCCACAACATTCTGGCGCAGGCCGCCGCAGCTCACGCAGCCGTGGGCACCGACGAACAGAAAATCGGCGACTACTACTCGGCCTGCATGGATACCGACGCCATCCAGCAGCGTGGCCTCGCGCCCATCCAGCCGGCGCTCGATCGCATCGCCGCGCTGAAATCGAAATCGGAATTGCCCGCGCTCATCGCATACCTCAACAAAATGGGCGTCGGCGTCTTCTTCGATTACGGCTCCATGCAGGACTTCAAGGACGCGACCCGGGAAATCGCCTACATCGATCAGAGCGGCCTGGGTCTGCCCGAGAAGGACTACTACTTGCGCACGGATGCGAAGAGCGTCGAGACACGCCAGCAATATGTGACCCACCTGGCAAAGATGCTGCAGCTTCTCGGCGATTCGCAATCGGCCGCGCAGGCTCAGGCGCAGCAGGTCATGGATCTCGAGACGGCGCTCGCCAAAGCTTCCCAGGGCGTCGTCGAACGGCGCGATCCCCAAAAGATCTACCACATGGAGACTCTCGCCGCGTTGGCCGCCAGCGCGCCCGCCATTGATGCGACGAAGTACGTGCAGTTGATCGGCTCGCCCTCCATCGAACAGCTCAATGTCATCTCGCCCGAGTTCTTCGCAGCCATCAGCAGGACCATCGACGATACCAGCCTCGACACCATCCGCGCCTATCTCCGCGTGCATCTCGCCGATTCCTTCTCGATGGACCTGCCCACTGCTTTCGACGACGAGCACTTCAACTTCTACGGCCGCGAGCTCGAAGGCACTCCGCAGGAGCAGGCCCGCTGGAAGCGGTGCGTCCACTCCACTGATGCCTCGCTGGGTGAGGATCTGGGCAAGTTCTATGTAGCGGAGTACTTTGGCCCGGGCCAGAAAGCTGCAACCCTGCAGATGGTTCACGACATTGAAGCGGCCATGGGCAGGGATATCCGGCAGATCGACTGGATGAGCCCGGAAACCAAAGCCAAAGCAGAAGCCAAGCTGCACGAGGTTGCAGACAAGATCGGCTATCCCGACAAGTGGCGCAGCTACGCAAAGCTCGACATTCAACCCGGCGACGCCTTCGGCAACGCCGCACGCTCGCGCGCTTTCGAAACCGCTTACGAACTGAACAAGATCGGCAAACCTGTCAATCGCAACGAGTGGGAGATGACTCCGCCCACGGTGAATGCCTACTACGATCCCAGCATGAACGACATCAACTTCCCGGCAGGCATCCTGCAGCCCGCGTTTTACGACAAAGACGCCTCCGACGCGACCAACTATGGGCACATTGGCGCTGTGGTTGGCCACGAGCTGACCCATGGCTTCGACGATCAGGGTTCCCAGTTCGACGGCAAGGGCAACCTGCACAACTGGTGGACTCCGCAGGACAAAAAGAGCTTCGATCGGCGCACCGATTGCCTCGTCAACGAATACAGCCAGTTCACCGCCGTGGACAACCTGAAGGTGAACGGCAAGCTGACGCTGGGCGAGAACACCGCGGACAACGGCGGTGCGCGCCTGGCCCTGATGGCCCTGATGGCGCGGGAAGCCATGAGCGGCACGCCCGTTCCGGCCACCCCGGAACAGTCCTCCGAGCAGAAACTCACCCCCCAGCAGCAGTTCTTCATCGGGTACGCTCAAAACTGGTGCTCGAATATGCGCCCGGCGATGACCCGCATGCTGGTACAAACCGATCCCCATTCCCCCGATCCCATTCGTGTTAAAGGAGTTCTGGACAACATGCCGGAGTTCGCCAAAGCCTTCGGCTGCAGGACGGGCCAGCCCATGGCGCCAGCCAACGCGTGCCGGGTCTGGTAAGCTCCTGACTCTCTGTTGACCCGCTGAAACGCCGGTAACCGCCATGGCCGCGAATTTTCGCGGTTTCATGGCAACCGCAATGGCGCGGGCGTAGTCTCAAAAATGCGCGTTTGTTGCGCTTAAGAGGCTATCTGCTCCCAATGAAGAAATCTCTGCGTCTGCTGATTCTCGCCGCAGCCCTGGCCATGATGGCGGCGCCGGTGTTCGCCGATGGCGGCAGTGGAAGTGGCAGCGGACCCGGCGGCACTGCCCCGCCCCCGCCACCCTCCGGTAGTGGCGGCAGCACCACCGCAACGACAGACAGTAGCAGCACCACTGCGGGCACGATCGCAGCGCTTCTTTCGCTGCTCGGTCTGTAGAAAATTCGAGAGCCCGACCCACAGACCCCGGTTTCCAATGCGAAACCGGGGTTTGTCCTGAGGTACAGTGAGAGGCAGGGACGGGCTGAATGCATGTCGCTCTGATCGATATGGTTCTCTGGCTGGGCGGCTTTGCGGCTACCTCCGCTCTGCTCATCGTCCTGATTGCGAGACACCGCTGGCGTCAATTCCCGGTCTTTACCCTGTGGATGGCCTACGAAGTCGTCACCGTTGCGGCCTTGTATGTCCTTTATGCGCGCGGCGACAACCTGTGGTACGGGCGCGTTTATTACGTCGGCTTGTGGCCGGACTTCACGCTTCAGCTCCTGGTTGCCGTGGAGATCGCCCGGATCGTGCTTCGTCCCACCGGAACCTGGATTCAGGATGCAAAGGGTATGTTTGCCGTGGCTGCGCTGGGAGGCGCGGTTGTCGCTGGCCTTCTCACCTGGTGGATCGCTCCTCCGGTGCATACCGGCCGCAATATCTGGGAACTCCGCAGCAACCTGTTTACAAGTCTCGTCATCTGTGAGGTTTTTGTGGCCATGAGCATGACCGCCAATCGCCTTGGTCTGGCTTGGCGTAACCATGTGATGGCATTGGGCCAGGGGTTGATGGCGTGGGCCGGTATCATGCTCATCGCCAACAGCCTGGAAAGTTACTTTGGCGGCCGCTATTTTCTTGATTTTGAGCGGTTCCGTGCCGGCGCCTGGATTGGAGCAGTCATCTGGATCGCCGCGCAGCTTTGGGCTCCCGAACCGGACCGGCAACCAATAGCAGAAGAGTTGCAGAAGTACATCCTTGCACTCCACCGGAGGGTCGAGTACGATCTTCGGAGGCTTGACGCGCGCAATTGAGCGTCACGTTTCCCCGGATCGGGCGGTCCGCAGAAACGAATTGAGAGGCATCTTCTCGTGCTGACATTTCTCCTCCTGGGCGCGGCTGTAGGCTGCCTGCTTCTTGCCGCCCTCAGGGGTCAAATCACGGCCTTTCGGGTCGACCGCAGGGACTGGTCCGATCTTGTCTCTGCTCTGCAGCCGGTTGAATTCGAGCATGTCAGTTCTGTGGCGCGCGATTTCCTTGAGCCCCATGGTGGGCAAATCTCTCTCGAGCCTCCTGACATGTGGCTGATGCTGGGGGGCAAAGAGGGTCTACGGCGCATGCGAGAAAACGCAAAGCTCATGCTTCTGCTCGCAGCCTATGCACAGCGCTGGAACTTCGATGAGGGTGTCATCGTCACCGAGCGAATTCGCCGGGATGCCCTTCGCCTTCGCCACGCCGTTCGCCGAGTCGAGATCGCGCTCGCCTTCCACGGCATCATGCGCCACTCGGCCACGCTGATTCCCTTCCATCTGCATGAGGCAGCGTCCGCGTACTACCTGATGCGCCAGCGCCTGCTGGCCCTGTACCAGACCAGCCACTCGGGGCTTTACCCGCGCCTCGCCGAAGTCCTCTAGCGCCTGTTATTAACTTTCGCGCAGTCGGCGTGGCGAGAGAAATTCGCGCCAGAACGAGCCACCCCATCGACGAAGACCTGTTGATGGGGACCCCGGAGGCGGAGGACGGCGGCTGTGGCGGGTCCACTGTCGAGTCCGAGCAACGAAGTATCCTCCCTTGGGTAAGATGGCGGCTGCTCCTGCCATGATGACTCGCGTCCGGCGGGCAACTCTCGCGCCGTCGCTCCGGTTCCGACTTACGAGGAGACACTTCATGCCCAATCAGCCGCCCAACAGCAGCGATTCCGCTCGCAAAGATCAACAGAGTCAGCGCAGCAATAACAATCAGTCGAAGGTGGTTGACGCTATTCGTCACGTGGGCCCCACGCTCGAGGCCGAGGGCCAGTTCATCCCCACGGGCGAGCTGCCCGAGAATCGCATCGAGAACGAGGCCGTCGCAGGTCCGGTCGAAGTTAAGAACATCGCGACTGATCGTTACGATCGCCAAGCCAAGGCCATGGGCGCCGAGCCACTGCGCACGCGCCTTCCCGGCGACACGAGCTCAGACCCGCACACCGATACCGAGACAGCCGAGCGGCGTCCCGAACGCAGAAAAGCAAGCTGACACGCTCGCCGCGGATTCGCCGGCTCGCTAACTTGCTGACCTGCTAACTTGCCAATTCGCTGGGGCTCAGCCCCGCAGCGTGGCCCCCAGCGACTCCAGTACGCCAATCACCTGCTGCGACCAGCCCTGCACTTCCTCTTCGCGCAGCGTGCGCTCCTGCGCCTGGAAAACTACGCCCAGCAGCAGCGAGTATCGCCCGGCCGGAATCTGCTTCCCCTCGCGGAGCACTTCCTTCGGCGCAAACGACTGCATCTCCGGAATCGCCAGCCCTTCGATCGCTGC